>JBKPON010000090.1:0-19473 GCA_046733135.1 Pseudomonadota bacterium
CGTTGGCGCTCGACGCTCCGACCATTCCGGCGAGGGTCAGGCCGATTCCGGCGACGACCTGCGATGCGTTCGCGGGATTCTCATTGAACTCGTGGATGAACAGCAAGGCGATCCCGGCAACCGCGACCGTCGAGCTCCAGAAGAAGCGCTGGGTCGGCTTGTGCCCGAGGAACGCCCAGGCGAGGAGGCTGCTGGGACTGAGGAGCAGCGCGAAGACGGTCGCGACGACGCCCGAGGTGATGTGACGCTCGGCGAGGTAGACGGCGTTGAAGTTGATGCAGAATTGAGTGAGGCCGAGAATGGCCGCGGCAGCGAGGCCCGAGCGCGGGAGACGAAGGCCCTCGCCTTTCACCAGCGCTATTCCTGCCATTGCGGTCGCGGCGATGACGAAACGATAGGTGACCGACCATTGCGGCGGGACGATTCCAAGCTGGCCGCGGATCACGATCCAGGTCGAGCCCCAAACGGCGGTGAAGATCATGAAGGGGAGAGTGACCGTCCGGAAGGCGGACGCCTGCGTCTTGCTCACAGGGCGGCGAGGGCTTCGGCGAGCTGCGACACCGCCTCGGGGTCCGAATCCCAGCTGGTGACGAAGCGGATCTGGCCCCGCCCCCATTCGTAGAAATCGGCGCCCTGGGAGCGAAGGCGCGCGGCTTCCTCGTCGGTGACCTTGAGGAACAGCTCGTTCGCTTCCACTGGAAAAGCGAGGCGGTCGGGCACGGCCGTCGCGAGCGTCTGGGCGGCGGCATTGGCGGCTCGTGCATTGTCGAGCCACAGGCCGCCTTCGAGCAAAGCGAGGATCTGCGCGGCAAGCATGCGGCCTTTCGAGGCGAGATGGCCGGCGCGCTTGCGGCGGACCGCGATCTCGTCGGCAAGCTCGGTCCTGAAAAGGATGATGCACTCGGCATTGAGGCCGCCGTTCTTGACGAAACCGAAGCTGAGTGCATCCACGCCCGACCGCCAAGTGACGTCGGCTGGACTATCGCCGGTCGTCGCAAGCGCATTGGCGAAGCGTGCCCCGTCCATATGGAAAGCGAGACCCCGCTGTTTCGCAATCCCCCCTAGGGCGGCGACTTCATCCGCCCCGTAGACAAGTCCATATTCGCTGGCATTGGTGATCGAAATTGCCGCCGGCTGCACTTGATGCACGTCCTGACGGATTCGATCGCAGGCCTGGGTGAGAATGGCCGGGGTGATCTTGGCGCCGGGTCCCTCGAGCAGGATGAGTTTGGCACCGCCGGTGAAGAATCCCGGAGCCCCCGCCTCGTCCACCTCGATATGCGCGTCCTTGTGGCACACGATCGCTCGGTAGGGCGGGCAAATCGCGGCCAGCGCGAGACAGTTCGCGGCGGTCCCCGTCGTCACCCAGAAAGCGCGGACCTCGGTCTCGAACAGCTCGGAAAAGGCGCGGTCGAGCCGAGCGCTCCATTCATCGCCGTCATAAGCCGTGTCGATCCGGTTCGAGGCGACGATCGCCTCGATCACCTTGGGGTGCGCGGCAGCGGCATTGTCGGAGAAGAAGCGCATTCGCGCCGCATGGCGGCGACGCTGGCCAGCGTCAATGTGAGGAAATGGTGCTGCCGGTGAGGATTGAACTCACGACCTCAGCCTTACCAAGGATGCGCTCTACCACTGAGCTACGGCAGCATATTGTCCGAGAGTGGCGCGCCTATGAAGGCGGGCCCCGCCCCCGTCAACCCGGGTTGCAGGGCGCGGGCGCTCGGACCATGGGGTTCATATGGCGGAGAAAGACAAGGAACGCGAGGAGCGGTTGGCCGCCGCGCTGCGCGAGAATTTGCGTAAGCGAAAGGCGCAGGCCCGCGCGACCGAGGAGGGTAAGAAGCCGGCGAACTAACGCGGCCGGTGCGTGGTGTCCTTACCGGCCGTGATGAACAGCGCGACGACCGGCCCTTCGGCATCCGCCGTGTGCCACGCGCCCGGCGGATTGATCGCATATTCCCCAGGTCCAAGCTCGTGCGAATGCTTCGATCCGTCCGGCAGCTCCTGATGGAGCGTCATTGTCCCCTGGAGGCAGCAAACGACTTCGTCTCCGGCCGGGTGCATCTCCCAGCTGGTCCAGCTTTCCTCGAAGCGGAACAGGCTGACGAGCCGTCCTTCCTCCAGATCGTCCGAATGGCGCTCGACATATTGGTCGTACCATTCCGGCCCCGTGAATTGCGGCTCCGCGACCGCTCGCCCGCCACGCCCAAGATGGATTGGGAAATCGTAGAGCGACTGGCCCTTCATCAGGCCGCGCGTTCGATCGGAGCACAGGCCTGTTGAAGCCAGGCCAAATCCGGCCCGGACAGCGTCGGTCCGATCTTCGCCAGCACGTGGGCATGATAGCAATTGAGCCAGATCAGCTCCTCCGGCTCGAGCATTCCGGCATCGACGAGACGGCGGTCGATCGGAGCGAAGGTCAGGGTTTCGAAGCCCAGCATTTCCTTCTCGGCGCCGTCGATTTCGCGTTCGACGACAAGCACCAGATTCTCGATTCGAATGCCGTATTCGCCGGTCTTGTAATATCCCGGCTCGTTGGAAAGGATCATTCCCGGAAGAAGAGGCTCGTCGCCGCCGCTCTGCGAGCTACCCACCGGCGAAATCCGCTGCGGCCCCTCGTGTACCGAAAGGAAACTGCCGACACCGTGGCCGGTGCCATGCGCGTAATCGAGACCCGCTTCCCACAGCGGCCGGCGGGCGAAACTATCGAGCTGGCTGCCGCGGGTGCCTTTCGGGAAAACGGCGGTCGCGATTGCGATATGGCCCTTCAGTACTCGTGTGAAACGGTCGCGCATTTCTTCGGTCGGCTCGCCGATCGGAACGGTGCGAGTAATATCCGTCGTGCCGTCGACATACTGACCGCCTGAATCGATAAGATAGAGCGACCCCTTCTCGAGCTTCCGATTGGTCTTCTCGCTCGATTTGTAGTGAACGATCGCGCCGTTCGGACCGGCCCCCGAGATGCTATCGAAGGAGAGATCGCGCAGCTCGGGTGATTCGCGACGCAGGGACTCGAGCTTATCCGAAGCGAGGAGTTCGTCGACTTCGCCCTTCGGAGCCTCATCGTCGATCCAGCGGAGGAAGCGAGAGATGGCGGCGCCGTCGCGTTCCTGCGCGGCCTTTTGGCCTGCTATCTCCACCGGGTTCTTGATGGCTTTGGGAAGGACGGCAGGATCGCGCAGCGGAAGGATCTTCGCTCCAGCGCCTTCCAGGGCGTCGAAGATTGCGGCGACGGCTCGTTCCGGGTCGACCACGACCGTCTTGTCCTTCAGCCCGGCGAGTGCGCTTTCGAACTCGGATCGTTCATGAAGCCGCACCCCGTTGCCGAGATGCTTGCCGACATCTGGCCCGATCTTCTCGAAGGCCACGAACAAGTCGGCAGTGCCGTCGGCATGGACCAAAGCGTAAGCGAGCGCGACGGGAGTGTGCGTGACATCCTCCCCACGAACGTTGAACGCCCAGGCGATGGAATCCAGCGCGGAGAGGACTGCTGCGTCAGCATGCTGCTTGGCGAGCCAGTCGCCGATCTCGGTGCGCTTTTCGGCTGCCGACTTGCCGGCATATTCGTCGGCCTGGACGACGAGCTTGGCCTTCGACGCCTCGGGCCGGTCGGTCCAGATCTCGTCGATGGGGTTGCGTCCGACCGGGACGAGTTCCGCTCCGCGGCTGGCGAGCGCTTCCTTGGCCTTCTTGACCCAGTCGCGGGTGTGAAGCCACGGATCATAGCCGATTCGGGCGCCCTCGGGCGAATGGTCCTTCAACCAGTCCGTCGTGCTCGTTTCGGGCACTGACTGATAGCTCCACTCGGTGGGGCTGACTTGTTGGCGGACTTGGAGCGTGTATCGGCCATCGACGAAGATCGCCGCTTCCTCGGGCAAGACGATGGCAGAGCCGGCCGAGCCCTGAAATCCCGTCAGCCACGCAAGCCGCTGCGCATAGCTCCCCACATATTCGCTCATATGCTCGTCGGTCAGGGGCACGACGAAGCCGTCGAGCTGACTGGCTTTGAGTTGCTCGCGAAGAGCCTTCAAGCGGTCCGCGTAACTGGACATGGGCTAACTCCCTCGCCCTCCAGCTAACCCTTACGGCGCCATTGTCAAAGAGCCGCTGAGTCTGCAGACCAAGACTCGTCATTCGTCGTATTTCAAATCCTTGACGGGTCGAAGGCGCTCATATTCGGCAGCACCCGGCGCGTCAGGCTGCTTATTGTTGAGACGACCGACTCGCTAAGCCGGCTGTAAAGGGCATTCACTCCGGCATCGTCGTGCCCATGGGCCATGGAAGCCGATGCCACCGCGCCGAGTGCGACTGCAAGCCGTCGATATTGCATTTATGTCTCCTATTCATCGAGCATTCCAAACTGACGAGAAGCTGGACGCGCCGGCCGCATCCTGCTTTCGCAAGACGCATGGACAAATTTGTCGAAGCTCTCCAGCCGCCAATCGCTGAACAGCGACCATACTCTTTTGAATGCCACGGAGTGACGATTCACGATCCGTGGCACTGGCTCCGCGATCCGAAATATCCGGAGGTCGATGACCCAGATGTGCTCGCCTATCTTCACGCGGAGAACGACTATTTCCAGGCCTGGGCGAAGCAGCAGAATCCGCTGATCGAGGAGTTGTTCGAAGAGATGAAGGGCCGCATCAAGGAAGACGACAGCTCGGTTCCGCTGCGTGACGGCGGCTTCCTTTATTGGTGGGCATTCCGGCCCGGCGCCCAGTACCGGACCTGGTACCGAAAACCTGTCCTGAGCGAAGTCGAGGGGCCCGTACGGGGCGGCGAGGACCAGGTGATCTTCGACGAGCCGGTCGAAGCCGAAGGCAAGGACTATTTCCGTCTGGGCGCGCTGGAAGTCAGTCCCGATGGGCGTCTGCTCGCGGTTTTGGTCGACGACAATGGCTCCGAGCGCTTCCACCTGCGCATTCGCGATCTCGCCACCGGCGAGGATCTCGAAACCGTAACCGAGATCGCCATCGGACAGCCGGTGTGGTCAAGCGACAGCGCCGGAATCGTGTTCACCGAGGTCAACGAGCACTGGCGCAGCTATCGCGCGCGTTACCATCGGCTCGGTCGTCCGACCGGTGAGGACATCACAGTTTACGAAGAGACGGAGGAACTCGGCTTCAGCGTTGGCGTCGGCCATTCACGGGACCGGAGCCTGATTCTCGTTTCGACGGGCGACAATGCGACCAACGAGGTGCGCTTCGTCCCCGCCGCCGACCCCTCGCAACCGCTGACGCTCATCTCCCGCCGCAAACCCAACCGCGAATATCATGTCGACGCGGCCCACGGGAAATTGTGGATCCACACCAACGACGATCATGTGAATTTCCGAATCGCAGAGGCCGATCCCGCGAAACCGGAGGAGTGGCGGACGGTGATCGCCGGCTCTGACCCGGTCTATCTGACCGGAGTCACCTCTTATCGCGACCATCTCGCCATCAGCAGCCGTGTCGACGGCCTCGATCAGCTGGTGTTGCGCACTTACGCCGGCGATGAGCGGCGCGTCCCGTTCAGGGAAGCAAGCTACAGCGCCTTCTTCCACGGCAATCCCGAGTTCGCACCCGACTCCTACCGTCTTGGCTATTCGTCGATGGTCACGCCGATGACGACGTATGACTATCATCCGGCGACGGACGAACTCGAGATCCGCAAGGTCCAGGAGATCCCGTCCGGCTATGACGCCGAACGATATGCGACCGAACGGCTGATGGTGGACGCGCGCGACGGCGCGAAGGTGCCGGTGTCGGTCGTGTACAAGAAGGGCTTTGAGAGGAACGGATCGGGCAAGCTCTTCCTCTATGGCTACGGCTCTTACGGCTTTGCAATCCCGCCCACCTTCAACAGCAACCGTATCAGCCTGCTCGAGCGCGGCTGGGTCTGCGCGATCGCGCACGTCCGGGGCGGTGATGATCTCGGCTACAAATGGTTCCTCGACGGCAAGCTCGACAAGCGCACGAACACGTTCAACGACTTCGTCGACGTGGCAAAAGGGCTGATCGCTTTGGGTTTCACGAGGGCGGGGGACATCGCGATCAACGGCCGTTCGGCGGGCGGCGAGCTGGTCGGAGCGGTCGTGAATACCGATCCAACGCTATGGGGCGCCGCGGTCGCCGACGTGCCCTTCGTCGACGTGATCAACACCATGCTCGACGACACCCTTCCGCTCACGCCCGGCGAGTGGCCGGAGTGGGGCAATCCCATCACCGACAAGACGGTGTTCGATTACATTCGTGGCTATAGCCCCTACGATAATGTGAAACCGCAAGACTATCCGCCGATGCTGATCACCGGCGGCCTTACCGACCCGCGCGTCACTTATTGGGAGCCGGCCAAATGGGCGGCAAAGCTCCGCGCCACCAAGACCGACGGCAACCTCTTGTTGCTCAAAACCAACATGGGCGCCGGCCACGGCGGCAAGTCCGGCCGTTGGGAAGGATTGACGGAGGTCGCGGAGACCTATGCATTCATTCTGACGCAGATGGACAAGTGACCCGCCCGACGTTCGAGCTCGATTTCGTCGCCTGCAACGAGCACATCGACGAGCTGGGGCACGTCAACAATGCGGTGTGGGTGCAATGGATTCAACAGGTCGCGGTCGCGCATTGGGATTCGATCGCGCCGCAGGAACATAAGGACGCGTTCTATTGGGTCGTCATCCGGCACGAGATCGATTACTTGCGCGCCGCTTTTGAAGGCGATCGGATCGCCGCCCGCACCTGGGTGGGAGAAGCGCCAAAGGGAGCCAAGTTCGACCGGCATGTAGAGTTCACCGGAAATGACGGTCGGATATGCGTTCGGTCCCGCACCGATTGGGCCATTATCGACAAAGCCTCGGGCCGTCCCATCCGCGTGCCTCCTGAGGTAGTAGCGCCGTTCATGGTGACGGAGTAAGCAGCCGCCCATGAGCCGGCCGGTCCTTTACGAAGCCCCCCGTTCGTCCGCCGCATACCGGACGCGGATCACTCTCAACCTCAAGGGCGTCGATTATGAAAGCTGCCCCGTAGACCTGCTCGAAGGCGAGCAGAAATCGTCTGAGTATCGCGAGCTTAACCCGCAGGGGCTTGTTCCAATGCTCGAGATCGACGGGCACCGACTGACTCAGAGCCTCGCGATCATCGTCTATCTCGACCAGCAATTTCCCGACCCGCCGCTCGTCCCACGCGATCCTGCCGACGGCGCACATGTTCGCGCCCTGGCGCTGTCCATCGCCTGCGACATCCATCCGCTGAACAATCTGAGAGTGCTCAAATATTTGTCTGGGCCGCTCGGCATTCCGCAGGAGCAGCGCGACGCCTGGTATGCGCATTGGATCACCGAAGGATTGAGCGCGCTGGAAACGATGGCCAAGCCCGGCGCCGGACGATTCCTCTTCGGCGATGAGCCGACGATCGCTGACGTCTGCCTCGTCCCACAGCTTTTCAATGCTCGGCGCTTCAATGTGCCGATCGACGATTATCCGACCCTGCTCCGCGCCGATGGAAATGCGAACCGGCTCGAAGCTTTCGCCACCGCCCATCCCGACCGCCAGGAGGTGGCTGCGTGAACCGCGTCGAGGATATCAACCGGGGAATGACCGGTCTGAAACCGCTCGAATCGGTCGAGATCGAACCGCTGGAAGGGAAGGTCGGCGACGAGGAATGGGCAATCAGGGTCGACCTGGCGGCCGCCTACCGAATGATCGCTCATTATGGCTGGGATGACCTGATCTTCACCCATCTGTCCGCGCGGGTCCCCGGGCCCGAACATCATTTCCTGCTGAACCCCTATAACCTCATGTTCGAGGAGGTGACCGCCTCGTCGCTGATCAAAGTCGATGTGAACGGCAATCCTGTGGAGCCGACGCCCTTCATCACCAATCCGGCTGGCTTCATCATCCATTCCGCGATCCACATGGCGCGCGAGGATGCGCTGGCGGTGATGCATCTGCATACGCCCGCGGGCCAAGCTGTATCCGCCAATTCCGACGGACTCTTGCCCCTCACCCAAACCGCGATGCTGATCCGCGGCGATGTCGCCTTCCATGATTATGAGGGAGTCGCCGTCGACCTCGACGAGCGCCAGCGGCTGGTGCAGGACCTTGGCGACAAGAACGCGATGATCCTTAGGAACCACGGTACGCTCGCAGTGGGCAAGAATGTCGGCGAGTGTTTCATCCGCCTCTATTATCTCGAGCGCGCTTGCCAGGCGCAGATCATGGCCCTGTCGGCCGGCGAGAATGTGAACAAGCCGCCCCAGGGCGCGCCCGAGATCACCGCACAGCAAGGCGCCGTCGGCCTCCCGCTCGCGGCGAACCTGCTGGCCTGGCCGGCGCTCAGGCGCAAGGCCCATCGGCTCGACCCTAGCTTCGCGACCTGAGTTGGCGACGAAGCCCGCGTCGATCGGCGATTATCGGGCGCTCGCCAAGGCGCGGCTTCCCCGCTTCCTGTTCGAATATCTCGACGGGGGCTCGTACGATGAAGTGACCCTCCGGCGGAACATCGAGGATCTGCAAGCGGTCGCTCTCCGGCAGCGAGTGCTCCGCGATGTTTCGACGATCGATGTATCGACGGAGTTGTTCGGGCGGAAATGGGCGATGCCGGTTGGCTTGGGGCCGGTCGGCCTCTCCGGTCTCTACGCCCGGCGGGGCGAGGTGCAGGCGGCGAAGGCCGCAGCCGCCGCGGGCGTACCTTTCGCCCTCTCGACGCTCAGCGCCTGCTCGATCGGCGAGGTCGCCCGGGAGGCGCCGCTGTGGTTTCAGCTCTACATCGTGAAAGACCGCGGCTTCGTGCGGGAGATGATAGCCAAGGCGCAGGAGGCTCGCTGCGGCGCTTTGCTACTGACCGTCGATCTGGCAGTTCCTGGAACACGCTATCGCGACTATCGAACCGGGCTTTCCGGTTCGGCAAGCGGAAAGATCAACCGCCTCCGGCAGGTGCTGGCACGACCGGGCTGGGCGTGGGATGTCGGCGTTCATGGTCGCCCGCACACCATGGGCAACCTCGAACCCTTGCTCGGGTCCGGAGCGGCGCTCGCCGACCTGATGGGCTGGGTCGCGGCGAATTTCGACGCCAGCGTCACCTGGAAGGACGTCGAATGGGTGCGCCAGCAATGGCCGGGGCCGCTGGTCATCAAGGGCATCCTCGATCCCGACGACGCTCGAGAGGCGGCGAAGAGCGGCGCTGATGCGATCGTCGTCTCAAATCACGGCGGGCGTCAGCTCGATGGCGCGGTATCGAGCGCGCGAGCCGTCGGCCCCATCGCCGATACGATCGCCGGTCGCTTGCCGATCCTTGTCGATGGCGGCGTGAGATCTGGCCTCGATGTTGTGCGAATGCTCGCTTTGGGAGCGAATTTCGTCTTGCTGGGACGGGCCTGGGCCTACGCGCTGGCGGCGCGAGGCGAGCCGGGGGTCGCTCATCTGCTGAAGCTGATCGACGCCGAATTGCGCGTCGCGATGGCGCTGACGGCCTGTCCGACGATCGGCGAGATTGGTCCCGCGGCGCTGGCCCAAGTTGATCAATGGTCGGGGAGAGAGGATTCGAACCTCCGGCCCCTGCCTCCCGAAGACAGTGCTCTACCAGGCTGAGCTACTCCCCGACCGGAACCCGCAAGTGTCGCGACGAGGTCGCGGCGGGAGCCAAGGCCGCGGCTAGATAGAGGGGGGTTGGCGGAAGCGCAACCGCCAATCACTGCCGGCGCCATCGCCTCCTAGCGGCCGAGAGTCGCCAGCCAGTCTTCCACTCGGACGAACTTCTCGCGCGGGCTGCCCGGGCGCGCTCTGCCGACCTCGGTCTCTTCAATCTTGCGCCAATCGTCATAGTCCGTCGGCATCACGCCGCGGCTCTCGAGCAAAAGTTTCAGCCCCCCGGCGCCCGGGCGGTCGGAGGTGCTTCCCGGCGGCATTTCCTGGACGATCCGGTCCGCAACTTCATAGCCGTCGGGCCGATTTGTTCCGATCGTCCCGGTCGGACCGCGTCTCGCCCAGCCGACCGCGTACAGGCGTTCGGCGATTCGCCCGCTCTCATTGGGGAATTTGCCGCCACGCTCGTCGTAAGGGACACCGTCAATCGGCGAACTCGAGTAGCCGATGCAGGTGACGATGAGCGAAGCCGGCACTTCATAGGTTTCACCCGTCCCTCGAGCGGCGCCTTTTTCGTCGAGTTCCGTGCGCTCGACGACAATCTTCTCCGCCCGACCGTCTCCCTCAATCCGCAGCGGCTTGGCAAAGAAATCGAAGATCATGCGCTTGGGCTTGCCGGGATCGGCCGGCGTATCGGCGAAGCCGCGCAGGATGGTGATCGATTTGCGGTGCCCGGGCTCGAGCGCGTCGTCGGACTCGATCGGTGGAAAGTCGGCTGCATCCACGATCGGTGACGTGGCTTCGAGGTGCCCGAGCTCGCCCAGTTCCTTTGGGGTCATGGCGATCTGGTGGGGTCCGCGTCGGCCGAGAATCGTAATCGTGCGGATCGCCGCCGCATTGAGCGCGTCGAGCGCGTGGCCGACGATGTCCGATCCCTCGAACTCGTGGCGGGTTTTGGAGAGAATGCGCGCGCAATCGAGCGCGACATTGCCATTGCCAATGACCACCGCATCAGTTCCGCCAAGTGGTGGATTCAAGTCCGCGAACTCCGGATGGCCATTGTACCAACCGACGAATTCGGCGGAGCCGACGACTCCGGAAAGGTCTTCGCCCGGGATACCGAGCTTGCGGTCGTCCGGAGCTCCGATGCCGAGGATCACCGCGTCATAGAGCTCAAGCAGCTCAGCAACCGAGACGTCGCGACCAACCGTTACATTGCCGATGAAATCCACGCCTGCGCTCTCCGCCACCTTGTCATACCGCTTGCTGACCGCCTTTAGAGTTTGGTGGTCGGGCGCAACGCCGAAGCGGATGAGACCGTAAGGCACAGCATAGCGATCAAGGATATCGATGCGCGCCTGCTCGCCATAGGCCTTTTCCAGCGCCTCGCTGGTGTAGAAGCCAGCCGGCCCGGAACCGACTACCGCGAAATGCCGCATCCCCGCACCTCCTGCTGAGATGCTTAGCGGGATGCCCGCCGAGCGTCAGCCCTTGTGGTGATCCTCGAGAAGCAGGTCGCCTTTCTTCTGCAGCGCGACCTGGATAGGGCCAGCGAACATACCAAGGAGTCCCGGAAGCAGAACCTTCACGTGAACCTTCGTCTCTTCGACATCGATCGTCGATTGGACGGAGTCCCCCAGCGCATGAACCTGAAGGGTGAGTTGGTCGCCGGCCCACCCGGATTCCACCTTGGCGCCACCCGGTATATGCTCCTGGAGCCGATGGATGTTGTTGGCGATCCGCCGCCGAGCCTCGTCCTTGCCGAGATTGTGCGGCAGATCGACTTCGATGGGCTGTGACATTTTCACGAGAGTGGGCGGCCGTTCAGCGCTTTTCAAGCCGGGACACAGGAGTATGATCTTGTGATGCGCCGCTTCCTTTTGTTGTTGCTGACTTTTTCGACATCGGCCGGAGCGCAGGTTGCGACACCTTCGGCGAGCGCAGTTCAGACGGTATGGAATCCGGCCGGCCCGTACATCACCGCTGGCCAGGACGAACCGGGATATCGCTCATGGTATCTGGCGGCGCCTTGGCGAGCAACGCAGGTGAAGTCCTTCAACGACTATCTAACGAGCTACCAAGTTTCCGGAATTGTGCCCACTTGGCAGTTGCTGCGGACGGCGACCTCATGGCAAGACTGCGGCGGACAGCCGTTCGAGGTTCCACCGACAAGCGAATGGCCGCACATCGTCCAGACGCTCCGTTACGTCCACGATTATGTCATCCCGGCGGTCGGGCCGGTCGAACCGGTTTCCGGCTATCGGAACCCGGTGCTCAACCAATGCGCCGGGGGCGCGCCGGAGAGTGCACACAAACATTATTCGGCGATCGATCTCGTCCCGCTTCGCCCGACGACGCGCGAAGCGATGATGCGGACGTTGTGCATTGCTCATTCCCAGCATGGTGCCCAGTACAGCACGGGCCTGGGCTTTTATGCCTACCTTCGATTCCACGTCGACAGCACAAAATTCCGCCGGTGGAACATGGACCCTGCAGTTGCCGCGGAATGCCCGCCGATCGTGCGCGCAGAGGACATCGCGAGCGTCGGGCAGCCCCTGCCCCAATCGGAACAACCCGCGCAATCGATAACGCCACCCTCGGTCGCGCCAACGAGCGCCGGTACCGAGCCCGAGCCCGTGGAAGTGAAGCCTCTATCCACTACGGTGGCCACCCCAGTTCCTGTCCCACCGTCCAGTGCGCAGGCCCAGCCACAACAACGCTGAAGCTCGACTCTTGTGTTGCTTAATGGCAACACCATATCGGCCCCAACCAAAGGGGTAGGAGGACAATGGACTTCGATAAGCTGACCGACCGCGCGCGCGGTTTTCTTCAGGCCGCCCAGACGATTGCTGTACGGGAGCATCATCAGCGCATCGCGCCGGCGCATTTACTGAAAGCCTTGCTTGATGATGAGCAAGGCATGGCCGCCGGGCTGATCCAGGCGGCGGGCGGCGATCCGAAGACAGCGCGCCGCGAGGTCGACCTGCTCGTCTCCAAGCTTCCTGCGGTAACTGGCAGTGGGGCAACGCAAGCGCCCGCGCTCGATGGCGACACGATCCGCATTCTCGACCAGGCCGAGCAAATCGCCAAGAAGGCCGGCGACACGTACGTTACGGTCGAGCGTATCCTGCTGGCGATGGCGCTCGCCAAGAACACAGATGTGGGCGCTGCACTCGCCAAGGCGGGGCTGACGCCGCAAAATCTCAATGCCGCCATCGATGAGCTACGCGGCGGCCGCAGCGCCGATACGCAGGCGGCGGAGGACCGCTACGATGCCCTGAAGAAATATGCGCGCGACCTCACCGAGGCGGCGCGCGAGGGCAAACTCGACCCCGTGATCGGGCGGGACGAGGAAATCCGCCGCACCATCCAAGTGCTTGCCCGGCGGACCAAGAATAATCCGGTGCTGATCGGTGAGCCGGGCGTCGGCAAGACGGCGATTGCCGAGGGTCTCGCGCTCCGAATCGCGAACGGCGACGTGCCGGACGGGATCAAGGACAAGCGCCTGCTCGCACTCGACCTAGGGGCGATGATCGCTGGCGCCAAATATCGCGGCGAGTTCGAAGAACGCCTCAAAGGGGTGCTCGACGAAGTGCGCCAGGCGGCGGGCGACATCATCTTGTTCATCGACGAGATGCACACCTTGGTGGGCGCGGGGAAGAGCGAAGGCGCGATGGACGCCTCCAACCTCCTGAAGCCCGCCCTTGCCCGCGGCGAGCTCCACTGCATCGGCGCGACAACACTCGATGAGTATCGCAAATATGTCGAGAAGGATGCCGCGCTGGAGCGGCGCTTCCAGCCAGTGTTCGTCGGAGAGCCGACCGTGCCAGACACCATTTCGATCCTGCGCGGTCTCAAAGAGAAGTATGAGCTTCACCACGGGGTGCGAATCACCGACGCGGCAATCGTCGCCGCGGCGACGCTCAGCAACCGTTACATCACCGATCGCTTCCTACCGGATAAGGCGATCGATCTCATGGATGAGGCGGCGAGCCGGCTGCGCATGGAGGTCGAGTCCAAGCCCGAGGAGATCGAGAATCTCGACCGCCGGATCATCCAGCTCAAGATCGAACGCGAGGCGCTAAAGAAAGAGCAGGACAAAGCGTCCAAGGACCGTCTGTCGAAGCTCGAGGAAGAGCTGGCCAATCTCGAACAGCAGTCAGCCGAGTTGACCCAGCGGTGGCAGGCAGAGAAAGACAAGATCTCGAGCGAGGCCAAGCTCAAGGAGCAGCTGGATCAGGCGCGGATTGAGCTCGAGCAGGCGCAGCGGGGCGGCGATCTCGCGAAGGCGGGCGAGCTGCAATACGGTCGTATTCCCCAGATCGAGAAACAGTTGAACGAAGCTCAGGCGGCGACCCACGGCGCGATGCTGCGCGAAGAAGTGACGGATCAGGACATCGCGGCGGTGGTCAGCCGGTGGACCGGCATTCCGGTCGAGCGGATGATGGAAGGCGAGCGCGAGAAATTGCTCCACATGGAGGAAGCGATCGGAGCGCGCGTGATTGGCCAGGAGGATGCGGTTAAAGCCGTGTCTGCCGCGGTGCGCCGCGCCCGGGCCGGCCTCCAGGATCCGAACCGGCCACTCGGCTCGTTCCTTTTTTTGGGTCCCACCGGGGTCGGCAAGACCGAGCTGACCAAGGCGCTTGCGGAATTCCTGTTCGACGACCCGTCGGCGATGGTCCGCATCGATATGTCGGAGTTCATGGAGAAGCATGCAGTCGCACGGCTGATCGGGGCTCCGCCCGGCTACGTTGGCTATGAGGAAGGCGGTGTTCTGACGGAAGCAGTGCGGCGGCGCCCTTATCAAGTCGTGCTGTTCGACGAAGTCGAGAAAGCGCACGGAGACGTGTTCAATGTGCTGCTCCAAGTGCTCGACGACGGCCGCCTTACGGATGGTCAAGGACGAACCGTCGACTTCACCAACACGATCATCATCCTAACTTCGAACCTCGGCTCCCAATACCTTGCCTCGCTCGGTGAAGACGAGCCGGCGGAGAAGGTCGAGTCGCAAGTGATGGAGGTCGTCCGGGCTCACTTCCGGCCCGAGTTCCTCAACCGCCTGGACGAGATCATCCTGTTCCATCGCCTCTCGGCCGGGCACATGGGTCCAATCGTCGACATCCAAGTCGCACGGCTGCAGAAGCTGCTTGAGGATAGGAAGATCAGGCTGGAGTTGACCGATGCGGCCCGGGCATGGCTCGGCCGGGTCGGCTATGACCCGGTGTACGGCGCACGGCCGCTCAAGCGCGCGGTGCAGAAGTATCTGCAGGATCCGCTTGCCGACAAGATTCTAGCCGGCGAAATCCCGGATGGTTCAGCGGTGCGTGTCGATGAGGGCGATGGCCAGCTGGTGCTAACCCCCGCGGGCGAAGAGCGCGAGGCGGCCTAGTCCGCCCGCAAGGGCACGCTGGCGCTGGTCGTCCCATCTCCCTGCGCATCGCTGATCTCGTAGATGCGGCAGACCATCTCGCGCTCGACCTCGCTCAAATAAGGATTCCAAACGTCGAGGATGAGAACCGTGCGGTCCTGCTGTGTCGGGTTGCGCGCTTCGTGCTCGATCGTATCGTCGAAGGCGAATGCCTTGCCTTCAATCCACGGCCGAATTTCGCCGCCGACGCGGAACGCGCAGCCGTCGGGCACGATGAGTGGCAGATGGACGATGCTTCGGACATTGGTGACACCCGTGTGCGCTGGGATATGCTTGCCCGCCCTGAGGATCGAGAAAAAGACTGCCGGCGCCCGTCCAGGGATGCGACAAAGCGGCAGGCTCTCCACTAGCGCGGCCGTGTTCGGAGCTCGCGCGCAGGCCTCATCGATTCGTTCGCCATCGCGCCACAGATGCAACGCGCTCCAGTCCAGCGACTTGTCGAGCGCTGACCACTTGTTCTCGGGAATGCCGGGCATCTGTTCGACGTAGGGCGATAGTCCCGGATTCTCACCTTCAAGAATGCTCTCGAGCTCGCGTCGAATGCTGTCAGTCTCGGCCTCAAGCGTCTCAAACCAAGGAAAATGCTCCCGTTCGAGGAACTCGTCGGCCGGCAGGAACGGATAGTGGAGACCGTGACATTCGTTCACGTAAATTGCCCGTCGACCGAGCATGGCGTCCGCGGCCGCCTGGGCTCGGCGACGATCGCGGGTCGATGCGCCCGCGAGACTGCGTTCGAGCGCTTCGTCGAGGTTGCTGGCGAGTTGCTGCCACTGCCGGCCGACATAGCTCCGGGCGTGCGCGACAAGTTCGGTCAGCTCGCGCGACGATTCGTCGATTGACGAGGTTAGCGCGAGGAAGGCGCTCCAGCGCGTCGTCGCTGGCCCCTCTTCGCCCAGTCGCTCGTGCAACTGAGCGAGTCGAATGAGCGCGGGCAAAGAACGCTGGTCCGCCGAAAGCGCCCGCTCGAGTGCCTCACGTTCGGGGCCGGACTGACCTAGCGCCCTTCGAGCGCTGGCGAGATTGACCCACAGTTCCGTGGCGCCGGGATCGCCACGGCACCCCTGTTCGAAATGCTCCGCGGCACCATGGGCGTCGCCGCTGGCCAACGCGTCGAGGCCGAGCACGTTGCGCGCGAACGGCTGCGTTGGATCGAGTGCGATGACTCCCTCTAAATGCTCGCGAGCCTCGGCCGTGCGGCCGGACTGACGGGCTCGCATTGCCGCGCCCAGGCGGTCCTCGATCGTGCCGCCGGCTGCCATTTTTAGATCGTGCCTCGGCGGCGGGCCAGGTCAAGGCCTGGCTGCCATTTTTTCAAGTGCGAGGCCCGTTGGATTCGTGCGAATGGTCGATCAACATTTCCCTGTCGCCGGATTCACAACGCACAGCTGTGTTTGCGCCTTTTCGGTGGCCTCACGATCCAGCCGTCTCTTGTCTTCCCATTCCTGGCGGGTGCCGCAAAAGCGCTTCTTCGCAAGGCGCGATCCGGTTTGGATGATGTCCTGACAGACGCGCTCGTTCGGGTCCGGCGGAGGCCGCTGCGATGAGCTCGGTGGCTGCGCATAGGCGGTGGCCACGAGCGACGTAAACAATGCGGCCATAACGCCAGCTCTGATGCGACCGATCATCTTGAACTCGGGCTTAGCGCGTATCTAACAGGCTGCAGGACCGGTGTGAGTCAAAATGGCATTGCACGGGTCAGCCGCATGCCGCTGCGCGTCTTCGACTACGTCACGGTCCGCTTTTTTCCTCGCCTCCCACTCCGCACGGGTGCCGCAGAAGCGCTTCTTCGCGAGCCGGCTGCCGGTCACGATCGTATCTTCGCAGACGCGCTCGTTGGGATCTGCTGCGACCCTGGTCGGCTGCGATCCCGTACCCGCCGGCAAAGGTGTCATGGGTGCTGTCGCCAACAACGATCCCACCACCGCTACCCATGACATCCTTTTCATCTGAGATCTCCTTCGCATCGGCAACACTTCTGCCATGGTGCGTTTCGAACGGCGAGTCCCAAAAACGTCTAGTGGTCCTGCATCCCGCGCCTGACCTGCACCTTCTCGACTTCCTCGCGATCCTGGCTCTTGATATCCGCCCACTGCGCCCGCGTCATGCAGACCCGTTTCGTCGCAAGCCGACTACCGGCAACAGTCTGCTTTTCACAGACGACCTCATTGGGATCGAGCGCCTTCTTGGGCGCTTGCCCTGCGGAAACTTGCGCGGTTTGGGCCGTCGAAATTGTCGAATGACCGCCAACTGCGGCCAGCACGAACAAAATCGAATACAATTTCATCCGTTTCCTCCACACGTAACGCACTGAGCGGCCACCACAATACACGAGTCGCGGAGCGAATGTTTCAGCGATTACATGGCCGCACGCAACCTTCGATGAACGGCAGCTAGATCGGCGGGCTCACGTCGAAGGCGACCGTCAAGCGCTCTCCCTCGCAGAACGGTACCGTCCCATGCCACATCCACGACGGAAATAGGACCAAACGGCCGCGCCTTGGCTCGATCTTGCGCCATGAGTCGAGTTCCAGCCCCAGCTTTTCATCCGGCTCTCCGAGCGTGAGCCAGCCGGCATCGTCCGGCTCGCCGGAGGTTCGCTCCGGAAGCGCTATGTACAAGGCCGAACTCATCCAGCCCAAGGGGTGAACGTGATTCGAGTGGCGTCCTCCGGAGCGCAGTCGGACGGACCAACTGCCGGAGAAACGAACTCTTCGGTCCCTCCGGTGCCTCAGCAAAGGATGTGCGTCGTCCAGGGGCGGAAGCTCGGCAATGTGGTGCTCGACCGCATTGACTACGGCAGCTCGCAGACCCCGGATCAACGGATCGATTCGGCTGAATAGAGGGCCGTCAGTCTGAGTACCCCCGCGCACCGATTGATCGAGATATTCACCTCTCGCCACATGGAGCGACCTCAATGTTGTGGTCAACTCGTCAACCGGAGGCAATGCGTCCGTGAGATCGATGATCCGCACGAATTGCGTATCTCGCTCCAGCCATTCCGATCGTGGATCCCCGGCCATGCGCCAAGCGGTGGCAGCATACGCCCAGAGTTCCGCGGAATGGCCGCCCTTCAATCCTTCGTCGATGAGCGGGAGCGCCGCCTCTATTGCCCCTACCCGGAGGAGATGCCGGACTCGCCACGTTTCGAGCGCGAATGCGATGTCGCCCGGCGCAGCGTCGAACAGCACGGGGGGAAGAGTCTCGTCGTCAAATTCCGCGGCATGGATCGCTTCGTAAATGGCAAACTCGGCAGAGCTTACGCCCAGGGCTCGCGCGCGGCCGACAATGTCGCGCAGCGTTTCATAAGCGCCGCGCCGAAGCTGGATGTTGAGCAGGGTCTCCCACAGCGAAGCGTGGCCGGGAAAACGCTGGATCGCGCCCTCGATCGCATCTGTCGCCTCATTGGATCGACCGAGCGTCGACAGCAGTTGGGCCAGCTGTTCATAGCCGTAGGTCCACGCCGGCGCACGCTCGAGCGCCGAGCGTAGTTCCGCCGCCCCCTGCTCGCCTTCTCCCGCCGCAGCTTGCGCGGCTGCCCATCCGACCAGAATTGCTCCGTTGGCGGGGGCAATGGCGCGCGCCTGCTCGAACAGCTCGATCGCCGGGAGGCCGGCCTCCAAAGCAGTCTGGGCACGGCCTTGGGCGATTTTGACGTTCGCGGGCGCAAGCCGCGCCGCCTGCGCAAATGAATCGAGTGCGCTTTCATGCTCATCGATTGCGCGCTGCAGCAAGCCGGTCCATTGCCACAGTCGCGCGTCCCCGTGCCGCTCGGCACCGTCGCGAACGAGCGGGATCGCGCGCTCTTCGTCACCAGAGGCCAATGCCCGCTCCGCCAAATCGGATAGAGCGTCGGGATTAAGACGATTGTTCTGCAAAGCCGAAGCCTCCGACGTCATAAGCCCTCGCCGGCAGAGCCGTCGGCTTCAATTAGCGCCTTCACCGCCTCGCGCTCGACTTGCGTCAAGTCAGGGTGCCAGCAGTCGAAAATGAAGACGATCCGCAGATCGTCCGTGGGGTTCATCGCCTCGTGCTCGATCGTGTCGTCGAATACGAACGCCTCCCCTCTGCTCCAGTAACGGGTCTCGCCGCCGCAGCGGAACCAGCACCCTTCCGGAACGACGAGCGGCAAATGGCATACGAGCCGTGCGTTGTTGACCCCGACATGCGGAGGAATTGCGGTGTTGGGAGCCAGTAGCGAGAACATCGCATTGGGCCCGGCGCCGGCGACGCATGGTTGGGGCACTCGTTCGAGCAACGCCAATGTTTCAGGACAATGCCGCGCATTCGCCTCGACGCGCTCACCGTTCCTCCAAAGATGAATCGCGGTCCAATCCGAATTCTTGTTCAAGGCACGCCACTGATCGAGCGGGAGATGCTCTTCATACTGAATATAGGGTACGAGCTCGGCGCGCTCCGCATGCATCACTGCTTCAAGCTCGGCAGCAATTGTGTCCGTCGCCGCCTCGATCTCTTTGATCCA
>JBKPON010000091.1:0-6274 GCA_046733135.1 Pseudomonadota bacterium
GGCCGGGATGCCATTTGTGTACGTCCTCGTGCCAGAGGATCTCCATCGAGGCGATACGCTTACCGGCGAGCGCTTTTCGGGCAGCGTCCACAGTCGAATGGTACTGCGCATGCCAGGTCGTGAAGAGGCTCACCCCCTGAGCCTCGGCGAGCGAGGCGAGGTCGGCGATTTCAGCCAGCCCGGCGGTGGGGGGCTTCTCAAGCAGGCAGTGGAGTCCGGCGAGCAGGCACTCGCGGGCAAAATCGTAGCGCGGCTCGGGCGGAGTCGTGATCGCGACGGCCTCCAGTCCTTCAACGCTGCGGATCAATTCGCGCCAGTCGGAGAAGACCCGCGCGACGCCTTGGCCCGAGCGGCTCGACGTGGCGACGAGCTCAAACCGAGGATTTCCTTCGATCGACGGGACGTGCTGGTCGGCCGCGATCTTGCCGAACCCCAAAATCGCGATCTTGATCGGCTTCACCGGCCCGCTCCGGCGACATAGGCGCGGGCCTGGGCGAGAGTGTCGGAGGCGGACTGGCCGGGCTTATAGAGGTTCGAGCCGAGACCGAAGCCCGCCGCCCCGGCTTCGATCCACGGCCGCATATTGTCCGGCTTGACCCCTCCGACCACGATCATCGGCACGTCCTTCGGGATCACCGCCATTTGCGCCTTCAGAACCTCCGGAGAGGCGCCTTCGGCCGGGAACAGCTTCAACGCCGCCGCTCCCGCGTCGAGCGCGGCAAATGCTTCGGAAGGCGAGAAATAACCCGGACAAGAGACCAGACCCGCGGCGACGGTCGCGGCGATCACGGCTACGTTCGTATTGGGAGAGACGACCAGGCGGCCGCCGGCATTTTGCACCTCTCCGACCTGGCTCGGCTTCAGCACCGTGCCGCCGCCCACGAGCATCTGGTCCCCGAATTTGCGCGCGAGACGCTCGATGCTCCGCAAGGGGTCGGGCGAGTTGAGCGGCACCTCGATAATGCGAATTCCCGCTTCATGGACTGCCTCTCCGATCGCCTCCGCCTCGTCGGGTTTCACTCCGCGGATGATCGCGATCAGTGGGCTTTGATCGAGATGACGTTTCAGCAATTCCCTGGCGCTCAAGTCAGATCCTCTCGGCAATGTTGGTGATCCCGGCGAGAAAGCTTTCCTCTCCGTTGAGTTCAATCGGGTTGCGGCCCGCCTCGCGGATCGCCGCGGCGTAGAGGCGCGTGAGATCCGGTCGACCCATGACCACGACGTCGGCATCGGCCGGGTTGGACAGACCGATCCGCACGTCCGTGCCGATCAACAGACCGCTGGTGAACGACGCCGCATCTTCCTCCTTCGCCTGGCCCAGAAGCACGCGAGCGCGAACGGAAAACAGCTCCGCGGGCAGGTCGCTGTTCCACAGGCCCACCTTGGCACCGGCCAGGAAAGCGTCATCGGGAGCGACGTCGCCGGCGAGCAAGTCGGCCAGAATGCTGTGATCCTTCAGCAGATTGAACAGCTCACCGGTCATAACCGTGCGGAAGGATTCAATCACCCCGCCACGAACCACGACCCATTTGTTGTGGGTTCCGGGGTGGCAAACCAGCGCGTCGGGATCGACCAGCCCGCTGGTTACCGCACCCAGCAGCTGCACCTCCTCACCGCGCATGACGTCGGCGCGTCCGTCGCCCAGATAGGAAACGCCGGGCACGATCGCCTCACGCTCGCCAGCCCAAACCAGGCCTTTGACAAGCGCGTCGATACCGGCGGGACAAGAGACATAAGCCGCTTCGACCCACCCGCGGTTCGATCCGATCATTCCGGCCAGAAGCAGCGGCAGATCGCCAAGCTTCCGCCGGATCTCGGCGATCGCGTCGGAAAACCCGCCGGATTGGATTGAGAGTACGCCCCGGCCGTCCTCGAATTCGTCGGCGCATTTGCCGCTAGCGTCGATCCGGTAGGCCCGGCGGTTGGTCGTGCCCCAGTCGACCCCGATGAAGCCGTCCTTCCAGCGCATGGCATTGCCCATGCGCATCACAACAACGGGAGCGCAACCTGGCTCCCAAGGTTTTCTTTTCGGGCCACCGCACTATCCAGAGCCGCGATGCTGACCGAATCGGACGTGCAGTGCGTCGCGGATGTCCACGCCGTGCTCGGTGAGGGGCCGGCATGGGTCGCGCGCGAGCAGGCGCTCTATTGGGTCGACATCAAGGGCTACAAGATTTTTCGCCTCGATCATTCGGGAAGAACCACCGAATGGAAAACGCCGCTGCGCGTCTGTTCCATCGTTCCCCGCGGTTCGGGCGGGTTCATCGGCGGTACGGAGCGGGGGATCGCGTTGATCGATCCAGCGGAGGATCGGTTCGAGATCGTCGCCGATCCGGAGGCGGCGCTGCCGCACAATCGTTTCAACGACGGCAAGGTGGACCGCCAGGGGCGTTTCTGGGCGGGAACCATGGACGACCTAGAAACGGCCGCCATCGGAACCTTGTACCGGATCGATCCGAATCTCAGCTGCTCTCCGATCGACGGCGATTACCGGATCACCAATGGACCGGCCTTCAGCCCTGACGGACAGATCATGTATCACAACGACACCTCTCGCCAGGTGACCTACGCTTTCGACTTGGACGGCCTGGGTCAGGCCAGCAACCGGCGCGTCTTCCTCCAGTTCGGGCCTGGCGACGGAAATCCGGACGGCATGACGGTTGACTCGGAGGGCTGCCTGTGGATCGCCTTTTGGGGCGGATCGTGCATCCGCCGCTTTTCCCCCGTGGGCGAAAGGCTGCAGACCGTCAGGCTGCCGGTTTCGCAGCCGTCCAGCTGTGCTTTCGGCGGCCCCGAGCTCGACCGACTTTACGTGACTTCCGCAAGTGTCGGGCTGGATGAAGAAAGCTTAAGGATGCAACCAAATGCCGGAGGGCTGTTTATGTTTACTCCGGCCGTAAGGGGGGTTGCGGAAGCTCCCTTTGCGGGCTGACGCGCTGACGAGACCTTCGGGAGACTGAATCATCGCCAACTTCATGTTCGCGACCGGGATCGAGAACAGCATCCCAACCATCAACCACGGCAAGACCCGTGTGGACGAAATGGAGGTCTGCGGTCACTACGAACGCTGGCGCGAGGACTTCGACTGCGTCCAGGAGATAGGAATCAACTACCTCCGCTACGGCCCACCGCTGTACAAAGCCTTCCTTGCGCCGAACAAGTTCGACTGGGAATTCGTCGACATGACCTTCGCGGACCTCCGGCGCCGCGAGATCACGCCGATCGTGGACCTCTGCCACTTCGGGGTTCCGGACTGGCTCGGCAATTTCCAGAATCCCGACTTCCCGCGCCTGTTCGCCGACTATGCCGGCGCCTTCGCCGAACGCTTCCCTTGGGTGCAGCTGTTCACGCCGATCAACGAGATGTTCATCTGCTCGGTCTTCTCGGCCAAATACGGCTGGTGGAACGAGCAGAAGAAGGACGATCGCTCCTTCATCACGGCGCTGAAGCACATCGTCAAAGCGAATGTCATGGCGATGATCGAGATACTGAAACGGCGCCACGACGCCATTTTCATTCAATCGGAATCGTCGGAATATTATCATGCCGACTCCCCGGCCGCGATCGGCCGCGCGGAAGTGCTGAACCAAATGCGCTTCCTGTCGCTCGACCTGAACTATGGCCGCCGGGTCGACAGCGGCATGTATCAATATCTGTTGGATAACGGCATGACCCGGGAGGAATATGAGTGGTTCCTCAACCACCGGCTGAAGCAGCACTGCATCCTCGGCAACGACTATTATCAGCTCAACGAACACCGCGTCTTCGCCGACGGCCACACAGTCGCCGCCGGCGAGACATTCGGCTATTCGGAGATCACCCGGCAATATTACAACCGATACCGCCTGCCGGTGATGCATACGGAGACGAACCTGTGGGAGGGGCCGCACGGTGACGAGGCGGTCAAATGGCTGTGGAAGGAATGGGCCAACGTCCTTCGTCTGCGCAACGTCGGCATCCCGACCGTCGGCTTCACCTGGTATTCGCTGACCGACCAGGTCGATTGGGACACGGCGCTTCGTGAGCAGAACGGCAACGTCAATCCGCTCGGCCTGTTCGACCTCGACCGCAAGATCCGCAATGTCGGCCGCGCCTACAAGCAATTGATCGCCGACTGGCGCAACGTCCTTCCGGCACAGAGCGTCTGCCTGATCGTTCCGATCAAGAAGGTCAGCGAGTTCGACGAACATGACGCCGCCGGACGCGATCTCGACGAAACGCGGCTCGCCGGCGAATGAGGTGCCCGTGACCCCGCTCAAGATCGGCAAGATCGAGACATTTTACGTCCCCCCGCGCTGGCTGTTCGTCCGGGTGGAGACGGAGGACGGAGCCTTCGGCTGGGGCGAGGCCAGCCTCGAGGGCTGGGCGGAGGCGGTCGACGGCGTGTTCGAAGCCTTGCGGGATCGCTTCATCGGGGCCGATCCGTTCGCGATCGAGGACATCTGGCAGATCGGTTATCGCGGCGGCTTCTACCGCGGTGGAGCAGTGATCATGTCCGCTTTGTCAGGACTCGAGCAAGCGCTCTGGGACTTGAAGGGTCGCGCGCTTGGCCTGCCGGTCTGGCAGATGCTGGGCGGCAAGGTCCGAGACAAGGTGCGGTCTTACGCCTGGATCGGCGGCGATCGCCCGCATGAGATCGCCGAGGCGGCGCAAGTGCGCAAGAAGCAGGGCTTCACCGCCGTCAAAATGAACGCGACGGCCGAAGTCGACTGGATCGGCACTCCTAAAATCTTCGAGGAGGTCTTGCAGCGCGTCGTCGCGGCACAGGCGCAGGGAATGGACGTCGGACTCGATTTCCACGGTCGGGTCCATCGTCCGCTTGCCAAGCAGCTTGCCAAGGCGCTCGAGCCGCTGGGGTTGCTGTTCATCGAAGAGCCGCTGCTGTCCGAAAATCCGGAAGGGCTGGCGCAGATCGCTACGTTGGTTTCAACCCCCATCGCGCTCGGCGAGCGGCTGTACACCCGCTGGGAGTTCAAGCCCTTCTTCGAAAAGGGTGCGGTCGACATCATCCAGCCCGACCTCAGCCATGCCGGAGGAATCCTCGAAGTGCGCAAGATCGCGGCGATGGCGGAAGCCTATGATGTCGCGGTCGCGCCGCACTGCCCGCTTGGACCGCTGGCCCTAGGCGCCTGCTTGCAGATCGCGGCGTGCACGCCCAACCATGCGATCCAGGAAATCAGCCTTGGAATCCACTATAACACTGGCGGCCACGACCTGCTCAATTTCTGCGTCAACAAGGAGGCGCTGACCCCGGTGGGCGGCTATCTCCCAGTGCCGGAAGGGCCGGGCCTGGGCGTCGAGATCGACGAAGCAGCGGTGCGCGAAGCGGACAAGAACCGCCACCGCTGGCGCAATCCTGTCTGGCGCACGGGCGACGGCAATTTCGCGGAATGGTGATGGGCGTTTAGTGGCACTTGAAGCGGTCGAACGGCTCCAGGCAGGATTTGCAGCGCCATTGCGCCTTGCAGGGCGTCGAGCCGAAGCGGCTGACCTCAATCGTGTCCGTCGAGCCGCAGCGCGGGCATTCGACCGTCGCTGACCGAACTGGCGGGGCGATCCCGAACGCCCTCAGTCGCTCGCGGCCGCGCTCGCTGATCCAGTCGGTCGTCCAGGGCGGAAACAGCTGCCGTTCGACGAAGACGTGAGCAAATCCCGCATTGTCGAGCGCATCGCGGATCAATTGTTGGATTGCGAGGGTCGCCGGACAGCCCGTGTAGGTCGGCGTGATCATGACGCACAGCGGATCGTCGGTAATCCCGCGGACGATCCCCAGATCGGTGATCGAGACCACCGGGATCTCAGGGTCGGGCACCGTCTCCAGCACCGCCATGATGGCAGCCTTGTCGAGCGCCTTTTCCGCGACCGTGCTCATGACAGGGATGTTACACCCGTTCGAGCGCGAGCGCGATTCCTTGCCCGACCCCAATGCACATCGTGGCCAGCGCCAGCTTGCCGCCGCTGCGTTGCAACTCCTCGGTGGCGGTGAGTGCCAGGCGGGCGCCAGACATGCCGAGCGGATGACCAAGCGCAATGGCTCCGCCGTTGGGATTCACTTGCTGTGCGTCATCGGCAAGTCCGAGCTGGCGGGTGACCGCGAGCGCCTGGGCAGCGAAGGCCTCGTTCAATTCGATGACGTCAAAGTCGCTGATCTTGAGGCAAAGGCGCCTCATCAACTTCTCGCTCGCGGGGGCCGGGCCAATGCCCATGATCCGCGGCGGAACGCCAGCGACGGCGGCCCCGAGCACGCGCGCTCGCGGGGTCAGCCCATTGCGCT
>JBKPON010000092.1:0-9431 GCA_046733135.1 Pseudomonadota bacterium
TCTTCGGACCACAGAACGACGACAGCCTTGGCCGAACGCAGCCGCTCCTCGATCACTTCCGAATAGGTGCGGTGGGCAGGAAGCTCGGAATCGCGCCACACGGAATAGCCGGCTGAGCGAAGGGCGTCGTCGACCTTGCTCGCCTGCTCCTGGCTCGAGCGCGCATAGGATATGAAGACGTCCGACATCCCGGCGGTCATTCCCCTTCCGCGATGAATCTTTACATGCGACATAGCTGGAAGAATAGCCAAACCGTTGACGCGCCGCCTTTTCCCAACGCTTCTTCACGAAGCCGAAATCGCGCCCCCGCTGCTTCCCGGGCTCGCGCGCTCGATCCGCGCCCTGGCGTCCGATGACTCGGCCGGCCGCCGCTGGTCCAAGGAACACGGCTACGCCGGCTACACGAGCTACGCCTCGCTCAACGATCTGCCCAAGCGCGACCCGGCCGTCGCTGATCTGGCCAAGCTGCTGACGATTCACGCGAGCGCTTTCGCCAAGGAATGTGCCTTCGATCTTCAGCGCAAGCCAAGGCTCGACAGCCTGTGGGTGAATCTGTTGAAATCCGGTGGGCATCATAGTGGACACATCCACCCGCACAGCATCCTTTCGGGAACCCTCTACGTCGAAGTGCCAAATGGCTCCGGCGCGATCCGCTTCGAGGATCCCCGCCTGCCCCTGATGATGGCCGCGCCGCCGCGGCGCAAGGAGGGGTCGGAAGAGCTTCAGACGTTCATCAACGTGCAACCCCGTCGGGGAATGCTGCTGATGTGGGAAAGCTGGCTACGGCATGAAGTGCTTCCCGGGACGGGTCGCGGGGAGCGCCTCAGCATCAGCTTCAATTTCGCCTGATCAACGGACGACGGTGATCGTGAAGCGGCTGGTGCGCGCCGCCTTGATGCCTCCCGACCACGGCTGTTCGTAAGCAAAGATCAATCGATACGTGCCCGGTCGTTTCGCCAGGAAACGAAAGCGCTGGGTCTGCCATCCGCCGGGGATGGCCTGGCCTTTAATCGAAGGAAGCGCATCCAGTTTCGCCGCCTCGCTCTTGGGTAGCCAGGAAAAGCCCGTACCGGGCTGAGATTTCAGCCGGATCTCGACACTGTCTCCGACCCTGGCCTTCACGGGTTTCGCTGGTTGCTCGGTCAGGACGATGGTCTTGCTCGAGTGCGCCTGGGTTGCCGCACCCAGACCCAGGATT
This sequence comes from Pseudomonadota bacterium, assembly GCA_046733135.1. Lineage (GTDB taxonomy): Bacteria > Pseudomonadota > Alphaproteobacteria > Sphingomonadales > Sphingomonadaceae > Sphingomicrobium. The sequence goes on from JBKPON010000092.1 coordinate 1,199, forward strand.
AGCGCCGGCCAAATCGCTTTCACGGGCTCGATCGTAGCGCGATCAAGGCCGTGAAGGAATGTACAACCCCCGCTGGACGGCGGGCCGGTCGAGCCAGCGATCCAGCCAAGCCGGGACGTTCCTCAGTTCATCGAAATCGACCAGCTCGCGCGCTTGATAGAAACCAATAAGGTTTCTCACCCAACCTCCCATGGAAATGTCGGCGATCGAATAATCGCCGATCACCCACTCACGTCCTGCGAGCCTTTCGTCGAGCACGCCCAGCAGGCGCTTGGTCTCGTCGACGTAGCGCTGGAGCGGACGTTTGTCCTCCCATTTGCGGCCGGCGAACCTATGGAAGAATCCGACTTGCCCGAAGAAGGGACCGACATGACCCATCTGCCACATCACCCATTGGATCGTCCTGTAGCGGAGAGTGCCTCGAGGAAGGAACTGTCCCGTCTTTTCTGCGAGGTAGATGAGGATCGCTCCGGATTCCGCCAGAGGCAGCGGTTCGCCATCGGGTCCGTTCGGGTCAATAATCGCTGGGATTTTACCGTTGGGGTTCAAGGAAAGAAATTCGGAACTCCAGCTCTCTTGCTTGGCAATGTCGACGAGATGCGGCTCGTAGGCGAGCCCCGTCTCCTCGAGCATGATCGAAACTTTGACGCCGTTCGGCGTGTTCTCTGAATAAAGCTGAAGCCGGTCGGGATGCTCGGCCGGCCAACGACTGGTAATCGGAAAATGGGAGAGGTCCGTCATAAACCTCAGCTAGGGTTCCTCGCCCACGCTTTCAAACGCGCCAATTCGTAACCCCGGACTTGATCCCGGGTCCGCCTTCCTTCTAGCGGCACATGAAAAGCAAGGCGGATCCCGGCTCAGGGCCGGGATGACGCATAGTCATCCGGAGAAACCATGGGCTTTCGCTGCGGCATTGTCGGCCTGCCAAACGTCGGCAAATCGACCCTCTTCAACGCGCTAACCGAGACTGCCGCCGCGCAGGCGGCGAATTACCCCTTCTGCACGATCGAGCCCAACGTCGGCCGCGTGGCCGTGCCCGACCCCCGATTGGACAAGATCAGGCAGATCGCCGGCTCCGCGCAGGAAATCGAGACACAGATCGAGTTCGTCGACATCGCCGGGCTCGTCCGCGGAGCAAGCAAGGGCGAAGGCCTCGGCAACCAGTTCCTCGCCAATATCCGCGAGGTCGATGCGATCGTCCACGTGCTCCGCTGCTTCGAGGGCGGTGACGTCACCCATGTCGAAGGCCGGGTCGATCCGATTGCGGACGCCGAGACGGTCGAGACCGAACTCATGCTCGCCGACCTGGAGAGCCTCGAGCGGCGCGTCCCCAACCTCGTCAAGAAGGCGCAGCAGGGCGACAAGGAAGCGAAGATCGAGGCTTCGGTCCTCGGCCAGGCGCTGGACCTCCTACGTGCGTCGAAGCCCGCTCGCCTGACCAAACCCAAAGACCCAGAGGAAGCAAAAGCGCTCGCCCGAGCGCAACTGCTGACCGCCAAGCCCGTGCTCTATGTCTGCAACGTCGACGAGGAGCATGCAGCGACCGGTAACGAGCATAGCGCGCGCGTGTTCGAGAGAGCAAAATCGGAGGGCGCGGAAGCGGTCGTCATTTCCGCGGCGATCGAAGCCGAGATCGCGACTTTGCCGCCCGAGGAGCGGGATGCTTTCCTAACGGACTTGGACCTCCACGAGACCGGCCTCAACCGAATGATCCACGCCGGCTACAAGCTGCTCGGCCTCATCACTTTCTTCACCGCGGGCCCCAAGGAAGCGCGCGCCTGGACGACCCACAGGGGCGCGAAAGCTCCCGAAGCCGCGGGCGAGATCCACACCGATTTCGAGCGCGGTTTCATCCGTGCCGAAACCATCTCGTACGAGGATTATCTCAAATATGGCGGCGAGGCCGGCGCGCGTGATGCGGGCAAGATGCGGTCCGAGGGAAAGGAATATATCGTCCAGGACGGCGACGTGCTGCTGTTCCGTTTTAATGTTTGAACCGCGCGCTGGACGCACGCGACTTCGTGGAGCAACATCTGCCCATTAGTCGCGGGGGGACTATGCTCACTCGTCGCCATTTTCTCGGCACCGCCGGCGCGACTTTGGTCGCCGCGCCTTCGATCGTCCGCGCGCAGACGCTGTGGCACCATCATCCCTTCAGCCTCGGCGTCGCTTCGGGCGATCCTTCGCCCGACGGCTTCGTGATCTGGACCCGGCTCGCGCCCGATCCGCTCGAGCCCCACGGCGGAATGCCGATGGGCGCGATGCCGGTCAACTGGACCGTCGCGAGCGACGAGGGACTGCGCAACATCGTCGCGAAAGGCCAGGAAGCCGCCCGGCCTGAGGTCGCCCACACGGTCCACGTGGAGGTCGCCGGACTGCAACCCGACCGCACCTATTTCTATCGCTTCGAAGCGGGCGGCGAGCAGAGCATCCGTGGCCGTGCGCGCACGCTACCGCTGGCAGCGGCGGCACCGCAGCGGCTGCGCTTCGGAGTTGCCGGCTGCCAGGCTTATGAGGACGGCTATTACACGGCCTATCGCTACCTCGCCGCCGAGAACGATATCGCCTTCGTCTTCCACTACGGCGACTACATTTACGAATATCGCGGCGATCCTATCGGCGCCGGCTGGAACGGCGAAGTCAGCGTGCCGGTCCGCCAGCACGCGGGCGAGATCCTCATGTCGCTCGACGACTATCGCCGCCGCCACGCCCAGTACAAGACGGATCCGGACCTGCAGCGCGCGCACGCCGCTCACCCCTTCTTTGTGACCTTCGACGATCATGAGGTCCGCAACAATTGGGCTGGCGACATCGACGACGATGACGCCACTCCGCCCGAAATTTTCCGGTTCCGCCGCCAGGCCGCGTTCCAGGCGTGGTACGAGCACATGGCTGTGCGCCGCGCGCAATTGCCGAACGGCTCGGCCATCCAGATGTATCGGGGCGCCCGTTTCGGCAATCTCGCCGCATTCGATTTCCTCGACACGCGCCAATATCGCACGAACCAGCCATGCGATGACGGCTATAAGATTGCTTGCCCCGAGGTCAGCTCACCTTCCGCGCACATGATCGATGCGCAGGAGGAAGCGTGGCTTGTGCGCAACCTCAAGAAAGCCGATGCGCGATGGAACATCGTCGCCCAGCAGGTCATGATGATGTCGGTGGACCGCCGCGACCCTGACGAAGCTCCGGCCAAGCTGCTCAACGTCGACAGTTGGGCGGGCTATGAGGCACAACGCAGACGGATCCTCGCCAATATGCGCGGGCTCGATAACGTCGTGGTGTTGACGGGCGACGAGCACCGGAACTTTGCGGGCTTGCTTCACGACGGCGAACGCCCGGTGGCGGTCGAGTTCGTTTCGACCTCGATTACCAGCGACGGCGATGGGCAGGACGTCCCTCCCGGCGCCGCAACGTGGCTCGCCAACAACCCGCAGTTGAAATTCATCAACGATCAGCGGGGCTATCTGACCTGCGACGTCACCCCGGACGAGTTCCGGACCAATTTCATGGTCGTCGACAAGGTGAGCACACCGGACGGCACGCTCAGCAAGCGAGCGACTTTGGCAGTCGCCCGCGGCGAACCGTCACTGCGCCAGCTCTGAGCCCAACGACCGAGTGCGAACGCTAGAACTTCGCTCCCATTCGGATGCCGAAGGTCCGGGGTCGGCCAGGAACGATCTTCACCTGCGTACAGATGCTGCACACCACGAACCGGGAGAGCTCGTTGCGTTCGTCGAAGATGTTGGTGCCGAACAGCTCGACGCTGTACTTGCCCCAGTCGTAGCCGGCAAACAGATCGACCACCGTCGACGCCTTGATCTTCCCGATCAGCGCATTTTGCGCCGGATCGATATCGGATCTTGCCGAGCCCTGATAGGCAACCACGCCCTGGACGTGCGCTTTGCCGGCCCACATTGGCCAGGTGTAGCGGGCCGTCGTGCTTCCTTTGAACTTCGGGGTGACCGGCAGCCGTGACCCGGAGGGAGTCACAATGAAGTCCGGATCGCCACGGGAATCGAGGCCAGAGCAATCGGGTGATGGGTCGACGACGATCGCCGCGTTGCAGATGTTCCCCTTCGTCTTGGCATCCGTGTAAGCCGCGGCCACCGTGAGCGACAGTCCGCCTGCGGCATAATTGATGTCGCTCTCAATGCCGTTGATGCGCGCATTGCGGCCGTTCTGGATCACGGTCAGACTGTTCAATCCCAGGAAACTGAACTGAATGTCCTTCCAGACCTGGTGGTAGATCGCTCCGTTCCAGCGAAGGCGACTGCCAAAAAGCGTAGTCTTCCAACCGAGTTCGTAGTTGATCAGAAAATCGGGCGCGTAAGGAGGCGCGAGGGGCTGCCGGTTGATTCCGCCCGGCCGGAAACCTTTCGACCAAGTCGCGTAGAACATCAGATTTTGCTGCGGCTTCCACTGCGCGTTGAAGCGGTAGAGAGTGCCGTGGCCCTTGCTCCGGCGAGGAACCGCCTTCCCGGTCGAATCAACGTTGGCGACGTTGAAGCAGGGTATGTTGTAAGACAGATTGCCCGTCGCGAGCGGGCTGTCGGGGTCGTTGCGCCGCTCCTCTCCGTTCACCGTGAGACACCGGCCCTCGCCGGTGGTGGAACCCAAGGGATTGGGGAAGCCGAAACCGGCAAAGCCGAACAAAGTGTTGTCGAACCGGTAGAGCCGCCCGCCGGCCGTCAGCGTGATCTGCGGCGTAACGTCCCAATTGGCTTCGCCGAAGAGCGCCCAGTCCTTGTCCTCGCGCTTTTGGTTGGTGAGCCAGAGCGTTCCAGGATAGTCAGCGACGGACAGGTCAGTCGCCAGATTGTCGACGAGATAATCCTGGAAGATGTGATTGGTCTGCACTTGGTAAAAGGCGCCGACGAGCCCACGGATCGGCTTGTCCGAGGGCGAGGCAATGCGCACCTCATGGCTCATTTTCGTGAAGTGATCGGTGCCCGTGATGTGCTGGCGCGGGTCGATGATGTTGCCGTTATTGTCCGTATAATTGTTGCACCCGAGGATTCCCGGGCTCGCGCAGAAGGAAGGCGCGTAGCCATAGGTTTCGACGTAATTGTTATAATAGTCGATGTAATATTGATTATACGCGTCCGTGTAGTCGGTATAATCGGTGTCCGCGAAGCGCTTCCGGTCCATGAAAGCGCCGGCATAGGTTATGTCGAAATTGGCCAGCTTGCCCTGGATGGTCAGTGCCGCTTGCCAGAATTTGTCTCTTGCAATCTCCGGCCGGAAACGGACGGTCTTAAGGTCCGCTTGATCCTCGTCCATGAAGAACGAGCCATCCGCGACCGCCTTTTGGTAGAGGAAGGTCGGAAGGATGGTCCAGTCCTCGTTGAGGTCGACCTTCAATGCCGCCCGACCGCCATAGGTTTTGATGGGGTTATAGTTCTTCTCGACGCAGCAGCTGTTGTCGACGTGCACATCGTCCGCCGGATCTGGGGCAAGGTACGTCCGCTCGCCGAAGATATTGTCGATGAAACCGGCATCGCGCTCGTAGAAACCGACGGCGCGGAACGCCATATGGTCTCCGATCGGGAGGTTGATCATACCTTCGATCTTCCCGCCGATTCCACCATGATCGACGGTGTTCAGTTCGCCATCGACGCGGCCCGCGGTGACTCCGATCTCCGGCTTGTTGGTGATGATGCGGATCGTCCCCGCCTCGCTTGACGCACCATAGAGGGTACCCTGCGGGCCGGCGAGGCTTTCGATCCGGGCGATGTCGTAAATATGAACGTCGAGCGTTCCACCGATCGTGGTGACCGGCTGTTCGTCCAAATAGGTTCCGACGGACGGAAGGGAGCCCGAGTGGTTGCCATCGCCGCCGGTGGCGACGCCGCGCATATAGACCGTGGTGAAGCCTGGCTGCGCGGTCTGGAAACTGACCGAGGGGAGCTGCTTCGTATATTCTTCGAAGTTGGAGATGTTCAGCTGGTCGAGCTTGCGGGTGCCGAGCACCGTGACGGCGACGGGGACGTTCTGTAGGTTCTCCTCGCGCTTGGTCGCGGTGATGATGATGTCGCTCTGATCAACGCCCTGCGACGCCCGGGCGTTGGCTGGGGGCGCCGTTACATCGGTGGCATTGGTGCCGGGTGCCGGGGATTGCCCGGTCGTTCGCGGCTGGGTGGCCGTGTCCGGGGGCACGTTCTGCCCAACGGCGGGCGTGGCAAGGAACGTTGAGGCGAGGAGTCCGAGCGTGAACGCGCGGGTCGAGTGTGCAGTCATCGAATGCCCCCATTCGGCTATCTGTCGCCATTGCGACAGACGCGTCACCGCTTGTCAACAGGAGCGGCGATTTACGAGGCGAAAATATCTTCTCAGCGTTGCAGGAACGACGCGGGTGCCTCGGGATAGGCGCTCAAAACTTCACCCAAAGCAAGTTTCAACGGATCGAGATGCTGTTCGTACGCCTGCCATTCCTCGGTCGCTTCGCGGTAGATCGGGCGCCGGACTTGTTCGGAGCTGGCGGTCCGTACTGCACGCTCGGTCTTGTAGAATTCGAGGACCCGCGGCTCGAACTCCAGTCCGCAATAATCGAGCAGCGCGCGGACTTCCGCTTCGGTGTCGTCTACCATCCGTTCGTAAATCACCCGGTGCACGCGCCCAGGCAGGACGGTGTCGATGTGCGCCATCAGTCGCACATAGTCGGCGTAATAGCGGCCGACGTCCTCCAGGTCGTAGGTGAAGTCCTGACCGCGCGCATAGTGCTGCCGGAAGTTCGAAAAGCAGCATCCGAGTGGGTGCCGTCGCGCGTCGATGATTTTCGCGTTCGGCAGGATGAGCAGAATATAGGGAACGAAGAACCAATTGTTGGGCAGCTTGTCGATGAAAAAGGGACGATCCGTGCGCCGCTGAACCCCCGCCCGCTTGAGATATTCCTCGCCGCGTTGGCGCCGCTCTTCCGCATTCAGTTCGAGCGCCCGACGCGGATAATAATCCTTACGCGCAAGCGTCGGAATGTCTTGCAGCTCCGTCGTGCCCTCGACCAGGCTGTGCGAGGAAAGGATCTGCTCGATCAGCGTGGACCCGGCGCGAGGCATCCCGACGACGAAAATGGGATCCTTCGCCTCGCAGCCGCCAGGACGTTGAGCGAATGCCTCGGCGGTGAAGGCGGCGATGCATCGGTCGACCTTTCCCGTGATGTCGCTTGAGTCGTAGGGCTGTTGCTTGCGTCTCAGCGCGTTTGCGCGGGCATAATGCTCGAACGCCGCGTCGATCCGCTTGGCATCATGCATGGCCTTGCCGAGCGCGAAGTCGAGATGAAAGCGATCCTCGTCCTTGAGCCCGGGGGATTCGAGTGCCCCTTGCATCGCTGCAATGTCGCTCTCGTCGAGCTTGACCGTCTTCAAATTGGCCAGGCTCCACCAGGCCTCACCCAATGTGGGGCGGATTTGGATCGCCTTGCGATAGGCGGCAATGCCGTCAGCCTGTCGCCCGATCGTCTTCAGCATATGACCGTAGCCGGTCCAGAGCTTGGGCTGCTTCGGCGCGTGCGCGATCACGTCTTCATAGAGCCCGATCGCTTCGTCAAAATCGCCGAGCCGAGCCAGCGTTGCCGCTTTCAGGTTCCAGTGACCGACATTGTCAGGTTCGGCGGCGAAAACGTCGTCGAGCAACGCAAGCGCTTCGGCCGGTTTTCCGTTTCTCCCGAGCACGAGCGCGAGATTGGCTTTGGCGACCGTCCACCCCGGCGCCAGCTCGACCGCTCGGCGGAGCAAATTTTCCGCGTCGCGCCACCGGCCGATGCGGGACGCCAGCTCCGCCAGCATGCGGATCGCGGCAACGTCGAACGGATCCTCCTTGAGGTGCGGCTTCAACAGCCGCTCGGCGATGTCCAGGCGGTTCTCGTTGAGCGCGATCGCCGCCTCGATCAGGCGCGGGTGCCAATGGCTGCCGGCGGAGGAATGCGTTGCCACGCCCTCCAGCCTAAGCGGCTGACGCACTTACGCCAAGCTGTGCCGGCGGCTATGCGCCGGCGATGGTTTATTTCGAGGACCTGGAGCTGGAATCCGAAACCTATTTCGGCTCCTATGAAGTGACCCGGCAGGAAGTGCTGGAATTCGCGAACAAATATGATCCGCAGCCGTTTCACTTGTCCGACGAAGCCGCGGCCGAGACCCATTTCGGCCGGATCGCGGCGAGCGGGTGGCACACTTGCGCCATGACGATGGCGGTGCTCGCGCGCCACGCCGTGAAGCATGAGCAAGCCGGCCTCGGC
>JBKPON010000093.1:0-4003 GCA_046733135.1 Pseudomonadota bacterium
CCTCATGGAACAGGGCGATGTTCACGTCGATCCCTGGACCATTGTACTTGGCGCCGATCTCGAAGGCGTCGTTGATCTCCGGCTTGAACTGAAGGTCGGCGCCGGAGGCGAAAAGGCCCTGGCAACCCCGCTGCCCGGGCAGGACGCAGATCGCGCCGTTGCCCGACAACGCCGGGTTGCTGGCCGGCGTCGTTACCGGCGACGGCAGAGCGCGAAATAGAGCCGAGCGGTCGAGGTTGAAGCCACCCGCCTTGTAGCCGCGCGAATAGCTCGCGTAGGTCAACAGCCGGTCAGTCGGCTTGTAACTGATGACCGCAGTCCCCGAGATCTTGCTTTCGCTGCGGTGGTCGGAAAGCCCCAAACTTCCGCCGGGAACGCTCGGGTTCACGCACGGCAGCGTCTGCAGGCCGGTACCCGACAGAAGCGTGCAGATGATATTATTGTCGTTGAGGTCGGCGTTGAGCTTCTTCCGCTCATGCGTGTAGCGCGCGCCAAGCGTCAATTTCAGCCGATCGGTGATCGAGAAGATGTTGTGCGTGAAGATCGCCCAATTGTTGCTGGTTTGGCGATAGCTGTCATCGATCGCGGCCCCGTTCAGCGACAGCAGCGGACTGGTCAGGTTTGAGAAGCCGCTGTTTCCGAACGGCGCTCCGCTGAAGTCCACTTGCGCTCCGGGGAAGCCGATGTTGTTCAATCGCGCGAAGGCGGAGAGCGCCGTGATGTTCCCCGCGATCGCCGTCGCCAGCGGGATGTTGCCGGAAGCTACCGCTGCGTTGAACTGTTGGGTGAGACCCGCCTGAACGAGTGGTGCCACCGCCGGATTGAAGCAGGTCGGTGACGCACCCGGCGCAAGCAGGCTCGCTGGCGAACCACCGGCCACGAAATTCGCCGCGACCAGGCAATTGCCGTAGCGGGCGTAGTCGGCCCCGTAAGCGAGGTTGTCGTCGACCGCGAGCTTCTCGTTTGCGTAATAGCCCCCCACCAACCAATCGAGACGATTGTTGAACGCATTCCCCTGAAGCCTCAGCTCCTGGGTGAACGTCTTGAAACGATTGAAGGCGCCGCCGTCATCGTCGCGGAAAAGGATATCGAGGTTGTTAAAGTCTGCGTCCTGCCCGCGAGTATATTTGTTGTAGCGATAAGCAGTGATTGAAGTCAGCTCAGCGCCGCCGAAGTCGTAGACGAGCTCTGCCGAAACGCCGCCGTCTTTCACATCGCTGCGGTAACTCCGCCCCGGTGTAATCGAGACCCTGCGATCGAAAGGATCGTCTAGGACGATCCCGCCGAGTGCACGCTCAATCGCGGCGATCGTCGAGGGGGCTTCCGCAGTTCCGCCACCGCCTGTCGCAATGACGTCGTGCGCCGGCAGAAAAGGAGCTGCGCAGCACTCTTCATTGCGCTTCGAATAATCCGCGATCAGTCGGACGGAGAGATCGTCGCTGGGCTGGAACAGGACTTGTCCGCGCAGCATCCAGCGGTCGCGGTCGTTGACTCGGCGTCCCGAGACCACATCCTTCAGGAAGCCGTCGCGTTTCAGCCAAACGCCGTCGATCCGCGCTGCGATCGTCTCGGTGAGCGGGCCCGTCAGACTCCCTTCGACCCGACGCATGTCGTAATTGCCGACGTCCACCTGGCCGCTAACCTCCGGATCGAACCGTGGCTTGGCCGTGATGATCGAGATTAGGCCCGCCGAGGTGTTGCGCCCGAACAGCGTGCCCTGAGGTCCGCGCAGCACCTCGATGCGATCGAGAGGACCGAGCTCCGTAAGGGCGAGGCCGGCACGTGAACGATACACACCATCGATGAAGACACCGACAGAGCTTTCGAGCCCGGCATTGTCGCCAACCGTGCCCACTCCGCGAATTCGGGCAACCGCCGCACCGCCTTCCGACGAGGTCGAGGAGACGAGCAGCGACGGAGCCACCTGATTGAGCTGACGGATATCCGTCGCGCCGGTATTTTCGAGCGTCTGCGCCGTCACCGCGCTGACGGCCATCGGCACGTCGGACAGTGCTTCATTGCGTCGAGTCGCCGTAACGATGATGTCTCCGGTGTCGACCGGCTGACGCTCGCGCGCCCGATCCTGGACAGCGGCACCTTCCGTCGCACTGTCGGTCGGCTGAGCCGAACCTTTGTCGGTGTCAGTCGTCGATTGAGCCGTCTGGGCGAATGCCGGAGTCGCCAAAGCGGCCAAGCCTGCCGAAAGCAGCCACGCAGTTTTGCGGATCATCGTCTCTCCCCTTTGAGCGCTCGGGGCGCTCGGCGGGAGAGGCTAATGGGGAAGGAAGGACAAAGAAAGCGAGCGCGATCGTTTCGGTGGCAGAATGGCGCGTCGCTGAAGCAATTTGGCAACAGCAGTGTAAGTAAGCAGATCCTTGAAGCCCGGCGCGCTATTTCGGCGCGAGCACCATTAGCATCTGACGCCCTTCCATGCGCGGATGCGCCTCGATCTTTGCCATGTCGGCCGTCTGTTCCTGGACACGCCGCAATACCGCCATGCCCAACTCCCCGTGCGCCATTTCGCGGCCGCGAAAGCGCATCGTGACCTTCACCTTGTCGCCTTCCTCGAGGAACTCGAAGACCTTCTTCATCTTCGTATCATAGTCGTGGTCGTCAATGTTCGGACGCATCTTGATCTCTTTGATCTCCTGGGTTTTTTGCCGCTTGCGCTGCTCAGCCGCCTTTTTTTGGGCTTCGTATTTGTAGCGGCCAATATCCAGGAATTTGGCGACCGGCGGATCGGCATTGGGAGAGATCTCAACAAGGTCGAGGCCGACATCGGCCGCCTGCTCGACCGCTTCGCGTGTGTACATCACCCCCAGATTTTCGCCGTTCTCGTCGATCACCCGCACTTTGGGCGCCTGAATGAATTCATTATAGCGGGGGCCGGACATCGGCTGCGGCGGCGCCATCGAACGGCGCGGATAGGGCGGTGGTATAGCAGCGTCTCCAAATTGCTGTTGCGAACGGATGCAAGAGGTAAGCGCTTGCGCGCCGGTTGAAAAGATTGGCGACGCGAAACCGGGAAATTTTTGCCGCCACCTGTGGCGAAGCCGCGTCAGACGAGATCGGGCGGCACCGCTTCGACGGAAATCATTTTCACGGCTTCATCGAGGCTCATGACCTTCTGATGCTCGTCGCTGCCCAAGCGCCGCAGCGCGATGGTTCCCTCTTCCGCTTCGCGCTTGCCGACGACGAGCAGCATTGGGACTTTGGCCAGGCTGTGCTCCCGCACCTTATAGTTGATCTTTTCGTTCCGCAGGTCCGTTTCGACGCGAATTCCAGCCCCCGCGAGCTTGGAATAGACCTCCTCCGCATAATTGTCGGCATCGGACACGATGGTCGCGACCACCGCCTGGATCGGCGCGAGCCACAGCGGGAACTTGCCCGCATAATGCTCGATCAGGATGCCAATGAATCGCTCGAAGGTTCCGATGATGGCCCGATGCAGCATGACCGGACGGTGCTTCTGTCCGTCCTCGGCGATGTAGTTGGCGTCAAGGCGCTCGGGCAGCACGGTGTCGGTCTGCATCGTCCCGACCTGCCAGGTCCGCCCAATTGCGTCGGTCAGGTGAAATTCCAGCTTGGGCGCATAGAATGCGCCTTCTCCGGGCAACTCCTCCCAGCCATATTCCTTCGTATTCCGGCCAGTGGCTGCAACGGCATCGCGCAAGCTCTGCTCAGCCCAATCCCACATTTCGTCGGTGCCAAATCTTTTGTCGGGCCGGAGGGCCAGCTTGATCGCGTAGCTATCGAAGCCGAGCTCTCGATAGATTTCGTCCAGCAGGTCGCAGAATAACCGCACTTCCTCGACTAGCTGGTCCTCGCGGCAGAAGATGTGGGCGTCATCCTGAGTGAATTGACGGACGCGCAGGATCCCGTGGAGCGCCCCGTGGGGCTCGTTTCGATGGCAGCAGCCGAACTCGGCGAGCCTTAAGGGAAGTTCCTTGTAGCTGGTGATGCCTTGCTTGAAGACCTGGACGTGCGCCGGGCAATTCATTGG
>JBKPON010000094.1:0-15359 GCA_046733135.1 Pseudomonadota bacterium
GGCTCCTACGTCCCCAACAAGGCCGATTGGTTCGGTGGGCGCTGGGCGGGTCTCGGGCGGCCGGACGAGCCGGTGCTCGGCCGCCGGAACATCGAAACTGCAATCGATGACGAGGAAGTCCGCTATCTCGCGAGCATCCTGACGACGGTTCCGGAAGGCTTCAACATCCATAAGACGCTGCAGCGCGTCCTCGATGCCAAAAAGCAGATGTTCGAGACGGGCGAGGGTTTCGACTGGGCGACGGCTGAAGCCCTCGCCTACGGGAGCCTCGTCGCGGAAGGAAACGGCGTTCGCCTCTCCGGGCAGGACAGCGGCCGCGGAACGTTCAGCCAGCGTCACGCGGTCTGGGTCGACCAGAAGACGGGCGAAAAATATATCCCGCTCTGTCACGTCGACGGCGGCCGCTTCGAGGTGCGCGACAGCCCCTTGAGCGAATTCGGCGTGCTCGGGTTCGAATATGGCTATTCGCTTGCCGATCCCCTTTGCCTGGTTCTGTGGGAGGCGCAGTTTGGCGATTTTGCCAACGGCGCGCAGAGCATCATCGACCAGTTTATCGCAGCGGGTGAAGCCAAGTGGCTGCGGGCGAGCGGCCTCGTGATGCTGCTCCCGCACGGTTACGAGGGGCAGGGGCCGGAACACAGCTCGGCGCGGCTCGAACGCTACCTCCAACTTTGCGCCGACGACAATCTTCAGGTCGCCAACTGCACCACGCCGGCAAATTACTTCCACATTTTGCGCCGCCAAATGCGCCGCGATTTCCGCAAGCCACTGATCATGATGACGCCCAAATCACTGCTGCGTCACAAACTTGCGGTCTCAAGCATCGGCGACTTCACGGGCGATAGCCATTTCCGTCGCATTCTGTCTGACCTCAACCCACCATCCGAAGGCGAAGCACGGCGCCTCGTCCTTTGCTCGGGAAAGATCGCCTACGAGCTGATGGAAGCGCGCGATGCGGCGGGGGATCTCGGCATCGAGATCGTCCGCATCGAACAGCTTTATCCGTTCCCGTCGGAGCCTTTGCTCAAGCGTCTCAAGGCGATGCCGAACCTCCAGGACGTGGTCTGGGCGCAGGAGGAGCCGAAGAACAACGGCGCCTGGTTCTTCGTCGAACCGTTGCTCGAAGCTTGTCTTGCCGATGCCGGATTCAAGGACCTACGTCCGCAATATGTTGGGCGGGACGCGAGTGCTTCGCCTGCCACTGGCCTCGCCAAGCGCCATGCCGCCGAGCAGGCGACGCTGATCGCCCTCGCGCTTGGCCACCCCTCGACAAAGCAGGATGGCGGTAGCAGTGAGCGCGCCGGACCTGCCGTAGCCGCTGAATAAAGGGACACAATGGCCACCGACGTTCAAGTACCCACGCTTGGGGAATCGATCACCGAAGGCACGCTCGCGCAATGGCTGAAGAAGCCTGGCGAGGCCGTCGCCGCGGACGAGCCGATCGCCGAGCTCGAAACCGATAAGGTCAGCGTCGAAGTGCCTGCGCCGATCGGTGGGATACTGACCGAACAGCTGGTGCAGGCGGGAGAGAATGTCGCGGTCGGGGCAGTGATCGCGCGGATCGATGAGAAGGTGGCGGCGAGCCCTGTCGCGCCGGCCCCCACTCAGGCGGCGGCCACGGCGGCCACGAATCCTCCTGGGGCAGGCGAGACTCCTGCGCCGAAGGGCGACGAGGTTGCGCCGGTCGCCGAGCATGACGAACATGATGAGGTGACCACCCTGTCACCCGCCGTGCGCCGCGCGGTGCTCGAATATCACGTCGATCCGACGAAGATTAGGGGCACGGGCAAGGACGGGCGCCTGACCAAGGATGATGTGATCGCGGCCGCGGGAGGGCAGAAGAGCAGCTCCCCGGCGCAGGCCGGGGTCCAGGCGCCGCAGGCGAAAGCGCCGGCGCCTGCAGAAACGAAGCCTTCGGCTCCTGGGCCCCGGCCTGCGCCGGGGAACGAACGGCGCGAAGAGCGGGTCAAGATGTCGCGCCTTCGGCAGACGATCGCCAAGCGGCTGAAGGAAGCGCAGAATACGGCGGCGATGCTGACGACGTTCAACGACGTCGACATGTCGGCGGTGATCGATGCGCGGAGCCGCTACAAGGATCTATTCGAGAAGAAGCACGGGATCCGCCTCGGATTCATGGCCTTCTTCGTGAAGGCCTGCGCGCTCGCCGCGAAGGACGTTCCCACGGTCAATGCCAGCCTCGAGGGGGATGAGATCGTCTATCACGACTATTTCGACGTCTCGATTGCCGTCTCCGCGCCCAAGGGCCTCGTGGTGCCGGTGGTGCGCAACGCCCAGGCGATGAGCTTCGCCGACATTGAGAAAACCATCGCCGACTTCGGCAGGCGCGCGAAGGACAGCGCGCTCGCGATCGAGGAGATGCAGGGCGGAACCTTCACCATTTCCAACGGCGGGGTGTTCGGTTCGCTGCTGTCGACCCCGATCATCAACCCGCCGCAGTCGGCGGTGCTGGGCATGCATCGAATCGAGGAACGTCCCGTGGTGAGGGACGGCGAGATCGTCGCTCGTCCGATGATGTATTTGGCACTGTCCTACGATCACCGGCTGGTCGACGGCCGCGAAGCGGTGACTTTCCTTGTCCGCGTCAAGGAAGCAATCGAGGACCCGACGCGGCTTTTGATTGATTTGTAAGCGGACTGCTCCCCGGCGAAGGCCGGGGTCCAGGCGGCGCTTTGCGCCGTTTCTTTTTCGGGCTGGGCTCCGGCCTTCGCCGGAGCACACGGAGTGATAATGGCTGATTACGATTTCGATGTCCTGGTGATCGGCGCCGGCCCCGGCGGCTATGTGGCCGCGATCCGCGCGGCCCAGCTTGGCCTGAAGACCGCCTGCGCGGAGAGTCGTGAGACCTTGGGCGGCACTTGCCTCAACGTCGGCTGCATTCCCTCCAAGGCGCTGCTGCACGCCTCCGAGCTGTTCGAGGAAGCGGCGCACGGTACGCTCGCCAAATGGGGCGTGAAGGCGGACAAGGTTACCCTCGACCTCGACACCATGCACGGAAGCCGCAAGGAAGCAGTGAAGGGTCTGACCCAGGGGGTTGAGTTCCTGTTCAAGAAGAACAAGGTCGAGTGGCTGAAGGGCCATGCAAGCTTCGAGAATGCGAACACGGTGAAGGTCGGCGACCGCGCCGTCCGAGCGAAGAACATCGTCATCGCCACCGGCTCGTCCGTAACGCCGCTTCCGGGCATCGAAATCGATCAGGAGCGGATCGTGGATTCCACCGGTGCGCTCGAGCTTCCGGAAGTGCCGAACCGCCTCGTCGTCATCGGCGGCGGCGTGATCGGCCTCGAGCTCGGTTCCGTGTGGCGCCGCCTCGGGTCCGAAGTGACCGTGATCGAGTTCCTCGACCAGATTCTGCCCGGCTTCGACGGCGACGTTCGGAAAGAAGCCAACAAGATCTTCAAGAAGCAGGGCATCAGCTTCACGCTTTCGACCAAGGTCACCAAGGCTGAGCGCCAAGGCAAAACCGTCACTCTCACCATTGAGCCTGCCGCCGGAGGCGCTTCAGAAACGATCGAGGCCGATGTGGTCCTCGTGTCGATCGGCCGGCGTCCGAACACGGATGGGCTCGCCCTCGACAAGGCAGGACTGCAGACCAACCAGCGCGGGCAGATCGAGACGGATCACGACTTCCGCACCAAGGTGCCGGGCATCTGGGCGATCGGCGACGTGATCCCCGGGCCGATGCTCGCTCACAAGGCCGAGGACGAGGGCATTGCCGTCGCCGAGAATATCGCCGGCCAGACCGGCATTGTGAACGAGGATGTGATCCCGACGGTCGTCTACACCATGCCGGAGATCGCCGGCGTTGGCCTCACCGAGGAGCAGGCGAAGGAACATGGCGAGGTGAAGGTGGGCAAGTTTCCGATGCTCGCCAACAGCCGCGCCAAGACCAATCGCGAGCCCGACGGGTTCGTGAAGGTGATTGCCGATGCCAAGACCGATCGGGTGCTCGGCGTGTGGATGATCGCCTCGGTCGCCGGAACGATGATCGCCCAGGCCGCGCAGGCGATGGAGTTCGGCGCGACCAGCGAGGACATCGCCTACACTTGCCACGCCCACCCGACGCACAGCGAAGCGCTCAAGGAAGCGGCGATGGCGGTTACCGGGAAGCCGATCCATATCTGACGAGAGACGTGTCACCCCGGACTTGATCCGGGGTCCGCCTTCTTACGACGCTGAATGAAGAGGCGGATCCCGGCTCAAGGCCGGGATGACGACAACAAGGGCTCAAACGGCCGCGGCTCGGCAGGCTCGGCACCGCGCGGCGCCAGGTCCTTCTGCCAGCGGGCGACGTCGATCCATTCGCCGAGTTTAAAGCCCACGCCCCGTTCAATTCCGGATAGGGTGAAGCCGAGCTTTTCGTGGAGCGCGACGCTCGCGTCGTTGGGGAGGGCGATGCCCGCGATCACGGTGACGAATCCCTGTTGCTCGAGCAAATCGAGATGCGCTTCCAGCAGCCGACGAGCGATGCCGAGCCCCTGGGCGGGAGATGCGAGGTAAATGCCAGTCTCGACGCTCCACCGATAGGCCGAGCGATTGCGCATCGGCGAGGTTGAGGCATAGCCGACCACGCGCCCATCCTCGTCGGCCACCAGCCAAGGATGGAGCGGATTCGACATCCGTGCTGCTACTTCATCGGCGCCGGGCGCCGTCTCCTCAAAGCTGAAGTGGGTGCCTGTGACGTAGGGCTGGTAGATGGCCGCAATCGCCGAAGCGTCAGCCTCTATCGCCAGTCGGATCCGCGCCGCTGCCATGGGCGCGACAGTTACACTTTGGCGGCCTTCGGCCCTGGCGAAATGTTCACTCGGCGTTCGATCAGGACAGCCATTCGCCGAGGAGACGGAGTAGCCCCACATCCTTTGGGCGGATCGCGACTGGAGCGTCTGGCGGGCACTCGAGACAGCGCGCCTGAATGCTGGGCCCGTCGAGGATAGCCCGCATTTCGGCGATTACCGCCGCCAATTGCTGCTGCGGCTGCCGGGCGAGCGTCGCGAATGCGTCGGTGGGTGCGGACGAGTCGTCGTCGCTCTCTTTGTTCGCGAGCATTTCGAGCAGCTGATCCTCGAATTTGCGCGGCGGTTCGAGGTAGCGGACGCCGCGTTCGTCGCCGAGCTTCGCCAGCTCTGCCGCCTTGGCGATCGCGTCGGACATTCCGCCAAACCCGTCGATCAGGCCGAGCTGGCGCGCCGTTCCGCCGTCCCAAACCCTGCCTTGCGCAATGCGGTCGACGTCCTGCGGCGTCTTGTGCCGCGCCTCGGCTACGATACCGACGAAGCGTCCATAGATGGATTCAACTCCGGTCTGAAGCAATTGGCTAGCCTCCGGCGAGGGGCCCTTGAGGAGGTCCGGCTCGCCCGAGAGAGGAGTCGTCTTCACCCCGTCGGCGCCGATGCCGAGCTTCTGCAGCGTGCCCTGGAAGCTCGGGAGGACGCCGAACACGCCGATCGAACCGGTGATGGTCGAGGGTTCGGCGTAGACGAAGTCGGCGGGGGTTGAGACCCAATAGCCGCCGGATGCCGCCACATCGCCCATCGAAACGACCACCGGGATCTTCTTCGACTTGGCTTCGAGCAAGGCCTGTCGGATCCGCTCGGACGCGAGGACCGAGCCTCCGGGACTATCGATGCGGACGACCAGCGCCTTCACGCCATCCTTGCGGATTCCGTCCTCGATCTCCGTGGCGATTGTGTCCCCTCCGGCCGTGCCGGGGCCGGCCTTTCCGTCGACGATCAAACCGGCGACGGTCACCACTCCGATCGGCCCCGTCGGATTCGGACCCACGACGTTGGAGACGTAGGAGGAGAGCTTGATTCGGCTGAGGTTGTCCGCGTCCTTCTTGCCCTGGAACTCGGCGAGACGGGCCTCGAATGCGTGGCGGTCACCGATGCGGTCGATGAGCCCCGCGCCGAGGGCCGCCTTGGCCATGTCGCCGCCCGCCGCCGCGACTGCTCCGGTCATATCCTTGAGGAACAGGTCGATATTCGCTTTGGGCCGCGCCTGCTTGACGCTTTGGCGCCAGGTTTCGAGCCGGGCTTGCGCTAGCGCCGTGTAATTTTCCCGCGCCGCCGGAGACATGTCGTTGCGAATGTAGGGCTCAACCGCCGACTTGTAGGTGCCAACCCGGTAGACGTTGGCGGTCACCCCCAGCTTGTCGAGCAGCCCCTTATAATAGAGGGTCGAACCGCCGGGGCCGGCGATGAGCACCGCGCCCAGCGGGTTGAGCCAAATCTCCGAGGCCGCGGAAGCGAGCTGATAGCTGTCGTCGGTGTAGCCCACGCCATAAGCGACGACCGGCTTTCCCGCAGTCCGGACCCGCCGAACCGCATCGGCGAGGTCGCCGATTGCGACCTGTCCGCCGCCGGTGAAGCCGTCGAGATCGAGCGCGACCGCTTTCACCCGGCTGTCGTCCTTGGCCGAATCGAGCGCGGCGACCAGGTCGCGCAGCCGATATTCCCGAACGCGGCTACCGTCGGCGACGCTCGACCAGCCGACTCGGGCAGGCTGCTCGACCACGCTGCCGTTGAGGTTCAGATCGAGGACGCCGTCCTTGACCGGTGCCGGCCGGGCATTGAGGCCGGCGTAGATCAATCCGAAGAACATGAGCATGAACAACAGGACCAGGGCGTCCTTGATGCCGACCAGCAACTTCCAGATCGCGCGGACGAATTTCATGAGCGAGGACCTCTAATGATTACGAATCCTCGCTAGCGGACGAGTGCATTGCCGGCCAAACCTTTTCGATCGGCGGCCTTGCAGCTAGGCGCCCTAGCCGTGGACAGGGCGACGGAAATTTCACCTGGGGTGCGGAACGGCTCCTGGAGCGCGGAGCTGCGCGCCATGCTGGCGCTCGCCTGGCCATTGATCCTCGCCAACCTGACCCAGCAGGTCATTCAGGCGACGGACGTGTTGCTGATGGGCCGCCTCGGCGCGACCCAGCTCGCCGCGGCGACGCTCGCGCTCAACCTGACGTTCACCTTCAACATCTTCCTGCTCGGTCTCATCACGGCCTCTTCGCCGATGATGGCGACCGCGCTCGGCCAGCGCTTCAACGCGGTGCGCGACGTGCGGCGGACGTTCCGGGCGGGCCTTTGGCTCCTTGCGATTGCGATGCCGCCCTATTGGCTGATTCTGTGGCACGTCGGCGACTTCATGCTGGCGTTCGGCCAGGCGCCGGAGCTTGCTGAACAGGGCCAGACCTTCTTGCGCGCCTACATGTGGTGCACCGCGCCGTGGCTGCTGTTTCAGTTGCTCCGAAGTTTCGTTTCCGCGCTCGAGCGGCCGCGCATCGTACTCTGGCTCAGCCTCGCCGGGATCGGCGTCAACGCGCTTCTTAGCTGGTCGTTGATCTGGGGGCATTTCGGCCTTCCAGCGCTCGGCCTCGTGGGCGGTGGCGTGGGAAGCACGCTCACGTGGCTGATTATGTGCGGAGCCCTCGTCGCCGTCGTTGCTCGCGAGCGGCGGTTCCGGCGATTCCACCTGTTCGGTCACATCTGGCGTTTCGATCGTCAGCGAACCGCTGCCATGGCCACCCTCGGTTGGCCGATCGCAGGCACCATGGCGCTCGAAATGGGGGTGTTCGCGCTCGCTGCCTATTTCATGGGCTGGATCGGAGCGCCGGCAGTTGCGGCACATGCCGTCGCTCTGCAGATCGCGGCAATTACGTTCATGGTTCCCCTGGGCCTGGGTCAGGCGGTCACGGTTCGGGTCGGACTTGCGTTCGGACGCCGCGATGAGGCGGGGATCGCGCGCGCCGGCTGGACCGCCTGGATAGTCGGAGTGAGCTTCATGGGAGCGATGGCCCTCGCGATGTGGATCTTCCCCCGCGAATTGGTGTCGCTCTTTTTGGAAGATGCTCCGGCAAACGCAGTGACGATCGGACTGGCGGTGAGCTTCCTGCAGGTCGCTGCCGCCTTCCAGCTGGTCGACGGCGCGCAAGTGATCGGCGCCGGCATGCTGCGCGGCCTCCACGATACGCGTTGGCCATTGCTATTCGCGCTCTTCGGTTATTGGGTGGTCGGGCTCGGAATTGGCACCTGGCTTGCGTTCGCGGCCGATTGGAAGGGCGTGGGCATCTGGGTTGGACTTGCCAGCGGGCTCGCCGCCGTCGCCATATTGATGCTCGCCCGGTGGAGCCTGCGCGACCGGATCGGACTAACGCGCAAGTCGCACGCGTAAACAGAAACCGTTGCCTGAACTGTTGACGGATGAAGGACCGGCAACCATATGCGGGTCATCGCTGGCACTCTCATGGGGAGAGTGCCAATGCACATGTTCAAACTGATGAAGGAAAGAGGGGGTTCAACCTATGGGTTTCAGGCCGCTTCATGACCGCGTTCTCGTCCGCCGTGTCGAGGCCGAGGAGAAGAGTTCCGGCGGGATCATCATCCCCGATACCGCCAAGGAAAAACCGCAGGAAGGCGAAGTGATTTCCGTTGGGACCGGCGCGCGCGCCGATGACGGGAAGGTCACGCCGCTTGACGTCAAGGCCGGCGATAAGATCCTGTTCGGCAAATGGTCGGGCACCGAAGTGAAGATCGACGGTGAGGACCTCATCATCATGAAGGAAAGCGACATCCTCGGGATCGTCGGCTGACCTTCCGAGCGGTGCCAAAAAGGCGCCGCATCGCGTGACTTTAGAGAACTTAGGACAACGGAAAGGGTAGCCAGATGGCAGCCAAAGACGTGAAATTCAGCCGCGAGGCGCGCGAGCGCATCATGCGCGGCGTCGACATCCTCGCCGATGCGGTGAAGGTGACGCTGGGTCCCAAGGGCCGCAACGTCGTCATCGAGAAAAGCTTCGGCGCTCCCCGGATCACCAAGGACGGCGTCACCGTCGCCAAGGAGATCGAGCTCAAGGACAAGTTTGAGAACATGGGCGCGCAGATGGTGCGCGAAGTCGCTTCGAAGACGAACGATATTGCCGGTGACGGCACCACCACCGCCACGGTTCTCGCGCAGGCGATCGTCCGGGAGGGCATGAAGTCGGTCGCGGCCGGAATGAACCCGATGGACCTGAAGCGAGGCATTGATATTGCTGTCGGCAAGGTCGTCGAGGATCTGAAGAAGCGCTCGAAGGACGTCGCCGGATCGAGCGAAATCGCCCAGGTCGGCAGCATCGCCGCCAACGGAGACCGTGAAGTCGGCGAAAAGATCGCCGAGGCGATGGAGAAGGTCGGCAAAGAAGGCGTGATCACCGTCGAGGAGGCCAAGGGCCTCGAGTTCGAGCTCGACGTGGTCGAGGGCATGCAGTTCGACCGCGGTTATCTCTCGCCCTATTTCATCACGAATCCGGAGAAGATGCAGGTCGAGCTCAGCGACCCCTACATCCTCATCCACGAGAAGAAGCTGTCGAACCTTCAGGCGATGCTTCCGATCCTCGAGGCGGTTGTGCAAAGCGGCCGTCCGCTGCTCATCATCGCCGAGGATATCGAGGGCGAGGCGCTGGCGACTCTGGTCGTCAACAAGCTGCGCGGTGGGCTCAAGGTCGCGGCGGTGAAGGCTCCGGGCTTCGGCGATCGCCGCAAGGCGATGCTCGAGGACATTGCGATCCTCACCGGAGGCGAAATGATCAGCGAGGATCTCGGCATTAAGCTCGAGAGCGTCACTGTGAGCATGCTCGGCCAGGCCAAGCGCGTCACGATCGACAAGGACAACACGACGATCGTCGATGGAAGCGGGACCCGCGACGCGATCGAGGCCCGTGTCGGCGCGATCCGTCAGCAGATCGAGACGACGACGTCCGACTACGATCGTGAAAAGCTGCAGGAGCGGTTGGCGAAGCTCGCCGGCGGCGTTGCGGTGATCAAGGTCGGCGGTGCGACCGAGATCGAGGTGAAGGAGCGCAAGGACCGCGTTGATGACGCGCTCCATGCGACTCGCGCCGCGGTCGAGGAAGGGATCGTTCCTGGCGGCGGCGTTGCGCTGCTCTACGCGATTGCGGCGCTCGACGGCCTCGCCGGCGAGAACGACGATCAGACCCGCGGCCTGGACATCGTTCGCAAGGCGCTCCAGTCGCCGGTGCGGCAGATCGCTGAGAATGCGGGCCACGACGGCGCGGTCGTCGCCGGCAAGCTGATCGACGGTAAGGACACGAAGCTCGGCTTCAACGCCCAGACCGAGACCTACGAGGACCTCGTAAAGGCGGGCGTGATCGATCCGACCAAGGTGGTGCGCACGGCGCTCCAGGACGCGGCAAGCGTTGCTGGCTTGCTGATCACCACGGAAGCGACGATCGCCGAGCTTCCGGATGACAAGCCGGCTCCGGCGATGGCCGGCGGCGGCATGGGCGGGATGGACTTCTAAGTTCCACTGCTCAGTCTGTTGACTGGGAAGGGCCGGGGCATTGGGCCCCATCAAAGTGCTACTTTGATGGGTTTACCCTTTGCTTCGGCCCTTCTTCATTGGTGGCGAGATCATTGAGCATGTTCTCCGCTTCATTAAGCTCATCCGATTGCTCGGACGTCGGGCTGGGCGGGCTCTGATCGCGGCAGCTGCAGATCAACAGCAGCGAAACGCACAACAGGACTCTCATTCGGCACGAAGTACCACTTCACGCCAGAACAAAAAAAGGGCCGCCGGTGAGGGCGACCCTTTCCGATTACGCTTCGAAGCGTAGCTTACTGAGCGTTGCTCGCCGCGTTCTGGGCAGCATCGCCGAGGTTCTCGACGGCATTGCCGGCGTTCTCGACAGCATTGCCGGTCGCATTGAGCGAATTCTCGGCAGCCGCGGTCGCGTCGTTCGTCGCGGCGTTGACATCATATTCCGCGGCATTTTCGACTGCGGTTTCGTTGGCGGCGTTGTTGTCCGCCTTCGGCTGGCACGCGGCAAGGCCGAGGGCGAGGACCGCAACGGTCACTGCAACTTTCTTCATGATCGTTCCACTCCCTTCAAAAGTGCCCGCGAAAGGCACCAAGTCTCGGCCCGGTCGCGCGAGTCGCTCAGGCCAGGCCGGCGGGAATAGCTGCAATCCCTATCTATGCACAAGGGATTATTTCAGAAGCATGAATTGACGATATAAAGATATCTTTATATCCTTATGTCAGTGAGCGCGCGTCTTCCTCTTGCCGATCATCTGCAGGCCCTGGCCGATCCCACGCGCCTCAGGATCCTCTTGCTCCTGAGGCTGATGGAACTTTCGGTCGGTGAACTCGCGCAAGTTCTGGGCCAGAGCCAGCCCCGCGTTTCGCGTCATTTGAAGATCCTTGCGGATGCGGGAGTCGTCGAGCGCCGCAAGGAAGGCAGCTGGGTTTTCCTGGCGCTCGCCGATGCCGCGCGCATAACACCGGTGTTTGCGCTGATCGACCAATGGGCCGATCCGGCGACGCAGGCTGCATTCGCGTCCGACTCCGCGCGGATCGAGACGATCCGAGCGGAGCGGGCTCAGGCCGCTTCACGTCACTTTGCCGGAATTGCGGAAACCTGGGACCAGATCCGCTCGCTCCACGTCGCCGAAAGCGAGGTCGAGCAGGCGATCGGCCGTTCGCTCGGCAACCGCCCACTGGGCCGCCTCGTCGACATTGGCACCGGTACCGGGCGAATGATCGAGTTGTTCGGCCCCCGCGCGAGTCTGGCCATCGGCATCGACCGTTCCTCGGAAATGCTGCGGCTAGCCCGGGTGAAGCTGGAAGCCGCCGGGATTCCCTCGAGCCTACGGCAAGGCGACATGTACGCGTTGCCCCTCCCCAACGGAGCGGCTGACAGCGTCATCATCCATCAGGTGCTGCATTATGCGCACTCGCCGGCGGTAGCGATCGCCGAAGCGGCGCGTGTCCTGGTCCCGGGCGGGAGGCTGCTGGTGGTCGACTTTGCGGCGCACGACCGGGAGGAGCTTCGGGCGACCGACGCACACATCCGTCTCGGCTTCGAAGATGAGGCGATGACCGGCTGGTTCGCTGCGGCGGGACTGACGGTCGACCGGATCCAGCATCTCAGGGGTGGCGCGCTGACGGTGACGATCTGGCGCGGGATTAAAGAGGCGCTACCGCAAAGGAGGGCGGCATGAACGCCTTCGAGCAATTGAGGAATCATCAACCCTTGTTTGCCGAAGCGCGCGGCGACATCGCGGTCAGCTTTGAATTCTTCCCGCCCAAGACGGAGAAAATGGCGGAGACGTTGTGGGAGTCGATCCAAACCCTCGCGCCGCTCCATCCCCGCTTCGTTTCGGTCACTTACGGTGCCGGCGGATCGACCCGTGAACGGACGCATGCGACCGTGGAGCGAATCCTCGATGAGACTGAACTCACTCCCGCCGCGCACCTCACTTGCGTGGGCGCTGCACGCGAAGAGATCGACGCCATTGCGCGCGATTATTGGGATCTGGGCGTGCGCCACATTGTCGCTCTCCGCGGCGATCCGTCCGAGCCGGGAGGCAGGTATCAGCCGCACCCGGGCGGGTACCGGGACGCGATCGACCTGGTTGCCGGGCTGAAGAGCGTCGCACCGTTCGACGTCTCTGTCGCCGCTAATCCGGACATTCACCCGGACTCCTCTTCGCGCGCGTTCGATCTCGAAAATCTGAAGCGCAAAGTAGATGCTGGCGCCGACCGCGCGATCACACAGTTCTTCTTCTCCGCGGATTGCTTCTTTCGTTTTCGCGACGATGCGGCGGCCGCAGGGGTCGATGTCGAGATCGTGCCGGGGATTCTACCGGTCTCGAATGTCGCGACGACACGTCGTTTTGCCCAAACCTGCGGTGCGGGCATTCCCGATTGGTTGGACGCAATGTTCGAGGGTCTCGACGATCTGCCCGCCGCGCGCCAGCTCATCGCTGCCGCGGTATCAGCCGAGCTTTGTGGGCAACTGTATGCCGGCGGGGTCCGCCACTTCCACTTCTACACACTCAACCGAGCGGAGCTGAGCTACGCGATCTGCCACTTGCTTGGCGTGAGGGCGAGCCAATGAGTGTTGCGGACACCCTCCGCGCCGAAGCGTCCAGGCGCATCCTCATCAAGGACGGTGCCTACGGCACGCTGATCCAGCAGCAGCGGCTGCAAAGCGCCGACTATTGCGGCGGGCTCGCTTTGATGAAGGACCAGCGCGGCAACAACGACCTGCTCAATCTCACGAAACCCGAATTGATTCGGTCGATTTGCGAGAGCTTCGCAGGCGCAGGCGCGGACGTGCTGGCGACCAACACGTTCAACGGCAACGCCATCAGCCAGGCCGATTATGGAGCGGAGGAATTTGTCGCGGCCATGAACCGCACCTCTGCTGAAATCGTCCGGGAGGTCGCGGACCGTCATTCGGCGAAGGACGGCAAGCCGCGCTGGGTCGCTGGAGCGCTTGGACCAACCAATAAGACCCTCTCGCTCTCGCCGAACGTCAACGATCCGGCCTATCGCGAAGTCGACTTCGATCAGGTCAAGGCGGTCTATCGGGAGCAGATCGATGCGTTGGTCGAAGGCGGCGTCGACTTCATCCTGATCGAGACGATCTTCGATACGCTCAACGCCAAGAGCGCGATCATGGCCGCGCTGGAGGCTGAGCAGGCGCTCGGCCGGGAATTGCCGCTGATGATCTCGATGACGCTCACCGATTTGAGTGGTCGCAACCTCTCCGGCCACACCGTAGAGGCCTTTTGGGCTTCGGTGCGTCACGCAAGGCCGGTCACCATCGGCCTCAATTGCTCGTTCGGAGCGGCGCAGCTGCGGCCGCATCTGGCAGCGCTTTCCGCCGTCGCCGACGCATTGGTGATGGCCTATCCGAACGCCGGCCTTCCCAACGAGCTCGGCGAATATGACGAGGCGGCCGAGCAGACCGCAGCGCAGGTTCGCGAATGGGTCGAGAGCGGCCTGGTGAACGTCGTCGGTGGATGTTGCGGGACGACCCCGCGGCATATCGCCGCAATTGCCGGGGCGGCGCGTGATTGCACGCCGCGCGCCGTCCCGGCTGCCCAGAACGGAACCCTGCTCGCCGGCCTCGAGCCGATGCTGATCGCCGCCTGAGATGGAATTGTCCAAGGTCGATCAGGCCGGCGCCGGGGCGCGATTCGTCAACATCGGGGAGCGATGCAACGTCACCGGCTCCGCCCGTTTCAAGAAGCTGATCCTCGCCGGTGACTATGACGCCGCTGTCGCTGTGGCGCGCGATCAGGTGGAGAACGGCGCCCAGATCCTCGACGTCAACATGGACGAGGCGCTGCTCGACTCCGAGCAAGCCATGACGGTGTTCCTGAAGCGCATCGCCGCCGAACCCGATATCGCCCGAGTGCCGGTGATGGTCGACAGCTCAAAGTGGAGCGTCATCGAAGCGGGGCTCAAATGCGTCTCGGGCAAGCCGATCGTCAATTCGATCTCGATGAAGGAAGGCGACGGCCCTTTTCTCGAGCTTGCGCGCAAGTGTCGCGCCTATGGCGCTGCCGTCGTCGTGATGGCGTTCGACGAGGTGGGGCAGGCGGACACCGCCGAACGCAAGGTCGAGATTTGCGAGCGGGCGTACGGGCTGCTGGTCGCCGACGGCACGGACCCCCGGGACATCATCTTCGATCCCAACATTTTCGCGGTCGCGACCGGAATCGAAGAACATCGCTGCTATGCGATGGACTTCATCGAGGCGGCGCGGGAAATCCGCCGGCGATGTCCGGGCGTGCATATCTCGGGCGGCCTCTCGAACCTCAGCTTTTCGTTCCGCGGCAACGAGCCTGTGCGCCGGGCGATGCACAGCGTGTTCCTCTACCATGCCATCCCCGCCGGAATGGACATGGGGATCGTCAATGCCGGCCAACTCGACGTTTACGACCAGATCGATCCGGAACTGCGCGAGGCCTGCGAGGACGTGATCCTCGACCGTCGGTCAGACGCAACGGAGCGACTGGTTGAACTCGCCGAGCGCTTCAAGGGCACGGATGCCGCAGAAGAGAAGAAGCTCGCCGAATGGCGGGGGTTGCCCGTCGCCGAACGGCTCTCCTACGCCCTGGTGAAGGGCATCGACGCGCACATCGTCGACGACACCGAGGAAGCACGCCAGCAGTTCGCGCGCCCGATCGAGGTGATCGAAGGTCCGCTGATGGATGGCATGAACGTCGTCGGCGACCTGTTCGGATCAGGCAAGATGTTCCTTCCGCAGGTGGTGAAATCCGCCCGAGTCATGAAGCGCGCGGTTGCGCACCTGATCCCGTTCATCGAAGCCGAGAAGGAGAAGTCGGGAGCCACTCGGGGCAAGGGGCGGGTGGTCATGGCCACCGTCAAGGGCGACGTTCACGACATCGGCAAGAACATCGTTGGAGTGGTTCTTCAGTGCAACGGGTTCGAGGTCATCGACCTTGGGGTGATGGTGCCGTGGCAGGACATTTTGAAAGCCGCCAATGACAACCAGGCGGACATGATCGGGCTTTCGGGGCTGA
>JBKPON010000095.1:0-4103 GCA_046733135.1 Pseudomonadota bacterium
CGGTTTAGCTCAGTTGGTAGAGCAGCGGTTTTGTAAACCGAAGGTCGGGGGTTCGAGTCCCTCAACCGGCACCGCTCTTGCAAAATTTCGATCCGTGATATTCCTTCGCTGACGATTTTGAGGAGTCATGAGATGAAATCCACTGCCTTAGCGTTCGGGGCAATGGCTCTGGCGGGCTCAGCGGCCCTTTCCGCTGCTCCGGCCGACGCTCCCAAAAAGGCGGCTGAAGTATCGATTCCCTTCGTGAGCCATGGCGGCGTGAGGGACTGGCGAGCAGTGGACGACCACACTCTTTACATCGAATCGCAGGGCAACCAGTGGTTCAAAGCGACGACGATGGGGGCCTGTATCGGTCTCGACTTCGCTGACAAGATCGGCTTCGACGGCGGGGGGACCGATACGTTCGACAAATTCTCGAGGCTCATCGTGCGCGGCCAGCCTTGTCCGATCGAAACGCTGGTGAAGGTCGACGGTCCCCCGGCAAGCAAGCCGAAGCCGCAGGACAAGAAAACGCAGTAAACGTCGCCACCGCTACCAATTCTCTGGGCGGGGCTCAGGCCTCCACGTCGATCCACATCGGTGCGTGGTCGCTGGTCTTTTCCCAGCCCCGCGGCTCCCGGTCCACGCCTGCGGCTTTCAATTTCTTCGCGAGCTTCGGACTGAGCAGCGCATGGTCGATGCGGATCCCCGCATCGCGTTGGAACGAATTCCGCCAATAGTGCCAGAACGTATAAACCCGCTCGTCCGGGAAGAGGTGGCGGATCGCGTCGGTCCATCCCTGCCCCACCAATTCGCGATACTTCTCCCGCGCCTGCGGCGCATAGAGCGCGTCCTTGGCCCAGCGCTCGGGCTTATAGACGTCCATGTCTGTCGGGATCACGTTGAAGTCGCCGATCAGCAGCGCCGGCAGACCGCTGTCGAGAAGCTCCTGGCCATGATCGTTGAGGCGATTGAGCCACTCAAGCTTGTACTCGAACTTCGGCCCCGGCCACGGGTTGCCGTTGGGCGCATACAAGTTCCCGATAACGATGCCGCATATGGCCGCCTCGATGTAGCGGCTCTGCTCGAGATTCGGGTCGTTGGGCAGCGCTCGACGAGTCTCGACCGGATCGCCGACGCGGCTCAATAGCGCCACTCCGTTCCAGCTCCGCTGTCCGTGCCAAATTGCGGAATAGCCAAGCTTCTCAACGGCTTCCTGCGGGAACGCTTCATCGGTGCATTTCAATTCCTGCAGCCCCACGATGTCCGGCCGGAATTCCTCGAGCCAGCGCGTCAGCACATGAAGGCGCGAGTTGATCCCGTTGATGTTGTAGCTCGCGATCCGCAAGCGTCGCCGTTTCGCCATCAGCCGTAGAAACTCGCGGAATGGCAAACCGTTCTTTCGTCGGACTCCGGATTCCCCGGTGCGTATCTTCCCACAGCCTTATGCACCGATTCACCCACAGTTTTCTCGTAGAAGCTATCGATTAGGGCTGGAACAACAATCGCGGTCGGCTATTGTCATCACGTGCTTCGGATCTGGAAACAGAAACGAAGCATGGAACCCCGGCAGCTTCGGTTGCCGGGGTTTACTTTTATGGGTCTTCCGGGCTCCGCGTCATCGCAGATGCCCGAGCGCGAATGCCTTCAGAGCTGTTCCGGCTGAGCCTCCGCCAGATTCAACCGCTTCGACCGATGCGCCAGCGGATACTTATTCCCGTTCGCGCAATTGAACAGCAAGACGCGGTCTTGCGGTCCCACCAACCCTTGTTTCAACGCCTGCCGCCAAGCCGCAAGCACAGCGCCACCTTCCGGACAAAACAGGAAACCATCGTCGCGCGCGGCGTCCTCCACGGCCTGGAGGATGGCGTCCTCCGACACGGCGATCGCCGCTCCGCCGCTCTCGCGCACCGCGCGCAAAATCAGGAAGTCGCCAACGGCCTTGGGCACTCGAATGCCCGTCGCGACCGTCGCCGCATCCTCCCACCTCTCGGCGAACTCGTCGCCATTCTCGAAGGCCCGGACGATCGGCGCGCAACCCTCGGCCTGCACCGCATACATTCGCGGCCGCTGCGGCCCGATCAGCCCTACCGCCTCCAGCTCGTCGAACGCCTTCCACATGCCGATCAGTCCGGTGCCGCCGCCGGTCGGATAGAAAATAGCGTCGGGCAGCTTCCAGCCGAGTTGTTCGGCAAGTTCGAAGCCCATCACCTTCTTGCCCTCGAGGCGATAGGGTTCCTTCAACGTCGAGCAGTCGAACCACAGACCTTGCGCGGCGCCCTTCCCCACGAGCGCGCCACACTCGTCGATCTGCCCGTCTGCCACATAGACCCTTGCCCCATAGGCCGCAGTCTCCGTGACATTGATCTCGGGCGTCTCAGCCGGACAGATGACGATCGTCTCGATCCCCGCCCGTGCGCCATAAGCGGCGAGGGCCGCACCGGCATTGCCGTTGGTCGGCATGGCGATGCGCTTGATCCCGAACTGCTTCGCCATCGTGACCGCCATCGCCAGGCCGCGCGCCTTGAAGGAGCCCGTTGGAAGTCGCCCTTCGTCCTTCACCAGCAAGGTCGCGGCGTCGGCCCTGGCGGCGGTCTTCGTGAGCGGCACGATCGGCGTTTCGGGCTCGCCAAGGCTGACAGGCTCGATTTCGTGCGGCAGAAGCTCGGCCCATTTCCACATTCCGGGCTCTCGCTCAGCCAGCTTCTCGCGGGTCAAAGTTCGAGCCGCCGCCTCCAGGTCATAACGCACGAGCAACGGCTTTCCGGCGCGCGACAGATTATGGACCTCGCCGGCCGGATACCGCTCGCCGGTCAGCGAGCATTCGAGGTGCGAGACCAACATCAGCAACGCGTGTCTTCAAGGTGGCTGCGCTCGATCTGCAGCGTACAATGTTCGATGGAGAAGCGGTCGTGGAGCATCTTGCGCGCCTCCTGGAGCAGCGCGTCGGTCGAGGACAAGTCCGGCGCAACCAAATGCGCGGTCAGCGCCGTCTCGGTCGTGCTGAGCGGCCAGATGTGCAAGTCGTGCACCGTCTCAACGCCCCCGAGCCGCGCGAGCTCGGCCGCGACCACGTCGGCGTCGATCCCCGTCGGTACGCCGGCGAGCGACATCCACACCGATTCCTTCAAAAGTCCGATGCTGCCCCAGAGGATGACTACCGCGACCGCCAGGCTCATGATCGGGTCGACCCATTGTTGGCCGGTCCATAGGATTACGCCGCCGGCGAAGACGACCGCGGCCGAAACAGCGGCGTCCGCGGTCATGTGCAAATAAGCGCCGCGAATATTGATGTCCCGCTCGCGCCCGCGGGCAAACAACATCGCCGTCGCCACATTGACGGTGATTCCGATGGCCGCGACGACAATGACCATGCTGCCTTCGGTCACGGTCGGATGGAACAGCCGGCGAATCGCTTCCGCGCCGATCGCTCCGACCGCGATCAGCAGGAAGAGCGAATTGGCGAGCGCCGCGAGGATCGGCGCCTTCTTGAACCCATAAGTGAAGCGCGGCGAGGAAGCGCGCCTCGCCATCACTGCCCCCGACCAGGCGACCACGAGCCCGAGGACGTCGGAAAGATTGTGACCGGCGTCTGCCAGTAATGCCATCGAATTGGCGATAAAGCCGAACACGGTTTCCGCAGCGACGAAGCCGAGGTTCAGCGCGATCCCAATGGCAAATGCCCGGCCGAAATCGGGTGCATGAGCGCTGTGGACATGGTCTGCCATTGCTGCCCGACCTAGCCGAGCAATTCGTCGAACCGCAAACCTCCGTCGGTCGAAAATGAACAGCGTTTCACCGATGCGTCACCTTGCGATAATATAACATACAGTCTATCCGACGTTGCTCGCTCCCAACAGAGGCCCTTCATGAACCGTCTCCTGCTATCGACCGCGGCGCTCGCGGCCGTGCTTCCGGTTTCCACTGCGCTCGCGCAGCAGACGGCGGGGAACGCCGGATCAACGAAAGACGTCACCGACGGCGACACTGCTTCGGGCGGAGGGGCCGGAGCAGAAGCGCCGGTTCCCGGGTCGGCAAGTCAGGCGCATCCGGATCAGGATCAAGCGATCGTCATCACCGGTGTACGCCGGCGGGCGGAAGATGTCCTCGGCGGAGTGTCGGTG
>JBKPON010000096.1:0-7179 GCA_046733135.1 Pseudomonadota bacterium
GATGTGATCACCGTCGATCACATGCGGGCGATGAAGAATATGGCGATCGTGGCCAACAGCGGCCACTTCGACAGTGAAATTCAGATCGGTGCACTGGCAAACATGAAATGGACCGAGGTCAAGCCGCAGGTGGACGAGGTCGAGTTCCCCGACGGCAAGAAGATCATCGTCCTGTCGAAGGGCCGCCTCGTGAACCTCGGCAATGCGACCGGCCACCCGAGTTTCGTCATGAGCTCGAGCTTCACCAATCAGGTCCTGGCGCAGATCGAGCTCTTCACGCGGTCGGACCAGTACGGGAATGACGTGTACGTCCTGCCGAAGCATCTCGATGAAAAAGTCGCTCGACTCCATCTCGACAAGCTCGGCGTGAAGCTGACGACTCTTAGCGAAAAGCAGGCGGACTATATCGGCGTGCCGCAAGACGGGCCGTTCAAGCCCGATCATTATCGCTACTGATATTCGACGGACCGGCACTGGCGTTCGGCTAACGGCACGGGTAGCGCGAACACTGCAATAGTGTCGGTGGGCCGACACAAACTGAATGTTGCATTAATGCGACACAGGCGCGGGGAAAGCGCGTTCACTCTCGATTCTCGGTTTCATTTTCGGCGCCGTTCCACCACCACTCCTCGGGGATATTCCAGAAATTCCAGGGGAACTTCGACCTATGCGCCGAATCAACTCATTCTTCCTGTCCACCGCCTCGCTTGCGGCTTTGTCCGCGACCCCGGCTTTCGCCCAGCAGCCCGCAGCCGATCAGGCGCCGCCCGAGGCCCTTCAGAGCGAACAGGCGATCGAGTCAGGCCAGCCGGACTGCAACGTTCCCGCGGGAACGGCGCTTCCGCCGGGCTGCGCGCCAGTGAGCAGTGAAGCGATCACAGTCACGGGCACGCGTATCCGCCGCCCGAACCTGGAGTCGCCATTGCCGGTTACCTCCATCGGCGGTCAGGAATTCTTCCAAACCGGCAACGTCTCCGTCGGTGACAAGCTGGCCGAAGTTCCGTCGATCCGCTCAACTTTCACTCAGGCGAACTCGACCCGATTCCTCGGTACAGCCGGCTTGAACCTGCTCGACCTCCGTGGCCTTGGCACGGTCCGCACGCTGGTTCTGGTCAACGGTCGCCGGCACGTCGGCGGTGACGTCCTAAGTTCGGGCGTGAGCGTCGACGTCAATACGATCCCTACCGACCTCATCGAGCGCGTCGACGTCGTGACGGGCGGCAACTCGGCCGTTTACGGTTCCGACGCCATCGCGGGCGTCGTCAACTTCGTCCTCAAGCAAGACTATGACGGCATCATGCTCCGCGGGCAGGGCGGTCAGAGCAAATATGGCGACGCCGATTCCTATTTCATCAGTGGCCTGTTCGGTAAGAACTTCGCTGAAGGGCGCGGCAATATCGCGGTAAACCTCGAATATGCCCGCCGTGACCAGGCTTGGGGTTCCGAGCGCAACTGGTTCCGTCAAAACTACACGCTGAACGACAGTCCGGCGCTCATTCCGAACCCCGACTTCCGTTCGGCGACGTTCAACAACACGGGTAACATCCGCTTCGGTGGGCCGGGCACAACGCTCAATTGTGGCTTCGATCCGACCGGTGCGCCGTACACCTGTCCCTTCATCTTCCAGCCCAACGGGGATCTAGTTCCTCAGACGGGGACGCGCCAGGGCCTCGGCCCGAACGGTCAGTTCGTGGGCGGCAACGGCGAAGGGTTCGTCGACGGCCACCAGGTCCAGATCACGCCGCAGCTCGATCGCTACAACATCAACGCTTTGGCCCATTTCGAAGTATCGCCGGCGCTCGTTCCCTTCATCGAGGCGAAATACTCGCGTACGGATAGCGTCGGCACGGGCGGCAGCGGTCCAGCGTTTATCGCCGGCGGCAACGCCTTTTTCGATCCGTTCCCATTTTTCGGCGGTTACGATCGTGAGCGGATCAGCATCAACAATCCATTCCTTACACCGCAGGCTCGGCAGACGATCATCGATCAGCGTACGCTTGCCGGATTGACGACGACTGACGCTACGCGGTTGACGGTGCAGGAGAGCTTGCTCGGACTGGGCAACCGGATCGAGGAAGCGCGTCGCAATACGTTCCGCATCGTCGGCGGTGTCCGTGGCGATCTCGGTGGCAACTGGAACTACGAAGCCTCCGTCAACTATGGTCAGCTCAAGGAAAAGACGAAGATCCTGGGCAACCTCGACGTGCAGCGCATGCTGTTGGCGATGGATGCCGTTCGTGATCCAGCGACCGGCCAGATCGTCTGCCGGTCGCAGATCGATCCGAGTGCCGCCTTTGGCTACTATCCGTGGGTATACGGCACCGATCCGAATGCCGACGCGCGTCTCGCGAACGATGTCTCCCAGTGCGTGCCGTTTGGTCCGATGGGAGGGAATGTATCGCAGGCCCAGCGCGATTATCTGCTGTTGAACACAACGGCCATCGGCAAAACGAAACAGTTCGATGCCCTCGCCTTCATTTCGGGCGATACCTCGAAGTGGTTCGAGCTGCCGGGTGGACCCATCGGCATCGTGCTCGGCGCGGAGTATCGGACGGACGACCTGTTCTATCACCAGGATGAGCAGGTTCAGTTGGGTTATACGTTCTATAACGCCATACCGACCTTTGATGCCCCAACCCAAAAGGTGAAGGAAGCCTTCGGCGAAATTCGTCTGCCGCTCTTCAAGGATCTGCCATTCCTGCAGGAACTCGAGGTCTCAGGTGCCGCACGTGTTTCGGACTACAAGCTTGGCAACACGGGGTCGGTGTGGGCGTACAACGGCAACATCGTATGGTCGCCGGTTAAAGGGCTGAGACTACGCGGTAACTATGCCCGCTCCGTCCGTGCGCCTAACCAGGTCGAACTGTTCACCCCGTTTGGCCAGAACTTTGCGCTGGTGCTTGATCCGTGCGACGTAAATCAGGTCGATCGCGGTACCGAATTCCGGCCGGCGAATTGCGCGGCAGCCGGGGTCCCCGCTGGTACGCCGATCACATACGCATCGTCGATCCAGTTCCTGAGCGGCGGCAATCCAGACCTCCAGGCGGAGAAATCGGACAGCATCACCATCGGCGGCGTGTTCACGCCGGCCTTCATCCCCGGATTCTCGACCTCTGTCGACTATTACGACATCAAGGTGAAAAACGTCATCCAGGCCGTGGGCGCTCAGCAAATCCTCAACAGCTGCTACGACCTTCCGAGCACTAGCAACCCGTTCTGCTCGCTCTTCCAGCGCGCGGGGCCAGGCCAGCTGGGTCACGGGGTGCCGTTCGGCATTATTGATGGCACGCTGCATTCAAGTCCGGTCAACTTTGCGAAGCTGAAGACGCGCGGCATCGACGTCGAGGTCGCGTACCGGCAGCGGGTCGGCAACATCGGCAGGGTCGACTCCCGCCTGACTTGGACGCACATTCTCGAGCTGACGAACTTTATCGACCCGACCGATCCGAGCTTCGGTGATCGCATCCTTTCCGAGATGGGCGATCCGCAAGACCGGTTTAACTGGAACACGTCGTTGCAAACCGGTCGGTTCACGCTTGGCTATCAGATGCGTTACATCGGTAAGCAGATCAACTTCTCCGAATCCTTCGGTTTGGGCGAGTATGAGGACTTCTTCGAATTCGAAGGTCGTCCGCCGCAAAATCCGGACCTGTTTGCGAAGAGATTCGTGAAAGCCAGATTCTATCACGATGTTCGCATGGCCGTGGATGTCGGACCCAAGTATAATTTCTACCTGGGCGTCGACAATCTGACCAACACGAAGCCGCCGTTCGCCGCTAGCGGCATCGGTGGGCAGACAGCGCTCTTCGATACGATCGGTCGCTTCTACTATGCGGGTGTGTCCGCAAAGTTCTAAAAGCGAACCAACCGCTGAACGCAATTAGGGCCGGAGCATTTTGCTCCGGCCCTTTTTCGTAACCCCTCTAACGGCCGCGTTGGTATCGGTTCGCCCCCGTTTTTCGTTTAGTTCTCGCCACGTAAGCGCTTATGAAGCGCGCATGGGGAGTGGGGAGCAATGAGGTGACGGGCGGTACCGCCGTCTATGTGGTCGTCGCCGTACTCGCGATCCTGTGGTTCGGCATTGCGGTGGCGGTGGCACTTGCTGCAGCGCGCCGTCTGCGGCTCGCCGAAGACGTGCTTTCCACCGCCCGCGCGCAAGCCACTTTGCTCGAGCTGACGCCGGCTCGTCCGCTCGTCGTCCGTCCAGATGGACGGGTGGAGAGCGATCCGCAGCTCGTGCGCGACCTTGGCCTCGACACGGCGCCTGGTCGGCTCGCCGAGCTGATCGGCAATGACGGTGGAATCACGCCGGAAGACCTCGATGCATTGAAACAGGACGTCGAGAACGTACGGGTGTCCGCGGGCCGCGTTTCACGCAAAGTGCGGGCGAAGGCTTCGGGGCGTGTCTTCGATGTGCGCGGTGGGCCCGCGCCGGCGCCCGAGCCTCCGGGAACGCTGCTGCTCTGGTTCTTCGACACCAGCACGAGCGAGGAGGATCGCGCCAAGCTTGTACTGCGGTTGCGGCAGACCGAAGGTGCGCTCGATTCCCTTACCCATCTGATCGAGGCCGCACCTTTCCCGATGTGGTATCGCGGACCCGACCTCAGGCTCGGTCTTGTGAACAGCGCGTTCGTCGCGGCGGTCGAGGGCCGCGATGCTGCTGACGTAATCACCAAGAGCCTCGAGCTGATCGACGCCGAAGGCGAGCGCAGTGCTGTCGCCGCCGCGCGCGAAGCGCAGAAGACCGAACACGTCGTCTCGCGCATGCAGCCGGCAATCATTCGCGGCGAGCGGCGCATGCTGAGAATCGTGAACGTTCCTCTTTCGACCGGCGCAGTCGCCGGCTTCGCCATTGACGTTCAGGACCTGGAGGACGCGCGCACGGAGCTCGCCCGTCACATTGAGTCGCAGCGCGAGCTCGCCGACCGAATGACGGCTGGAACCGCCCAGTTCGATGCGGACCGGAACCTGGGTTTCTTCAACCGCCCGTTCGCGGTCATGGCACAGCTCGATCCCGATTGGCTCGCCGAAGCGCCCGAGTTCGACCGCGTGATCGATCGCATGCGCGACAACCAGCGTCTTCCGGAAACGCGCGATTTTCCGGTCTGGAAGGCGGAACGGCGGAACTGGTTCAGCAGCCCCGAGGAGGTCATCGAGGAAGAGTGGATGCTGCCCAGTGGCGACCATTTGAGAGTGGTCGCCCAGCCCCTTCCGGACGGAGGGCTCCGCCTCTTTCTCGAGGACCGCACCGAGCAGCTGCGGCTAGCCTCGGCGCGAGACACCTTGCTGCGAGTCCGGGCCGCAACATTCGATAATTTGTTCGAGGCGATCAGCGTCTTTGCCAGCGACGGACGCCTGTACCTGTGGAACAGCCGCTTCCTCGAAGATTGGGACCTCGACGAGGAATGGCTTTCCGAGCATCCCCGCGTCGACGAGCTCGTACCGGCGATGGCGCGGAAGCTGGTGAATCCGACCGCAGCCGCGCAAATCCGCGAGATGGTGCGGCAGACCACCGACGAACGGCAGTCGGCCCAAGGGCGCATTTCCATGACCGATGGCCGTCATTTCCAATTCGCCGCCGTGCCGCTGCCGGACGGGAATGCCTTGTTCACCATGGTTGATGTCACCGACTCCACTCGGATCGAGGCGGCGCTTCGGGAGCGCGCGGCAGCGCTCGAGGAAGCCGACCGGGTGAAGACCGATTTCGTTGCCAACATGAGCTACGAGCTTCGCACTCCGCTCACCTCGATCGGTGGTTTCGCGGAGATGCTGTCCGCCGGATACGCCGGCAAGCTGACCCCCACGGCAGCCGATTATATCGATGCAATTCTCGAGGCCGTCGGCCGGCTGTCGAAGCTGGTCGATGATGTCCTCGATCTCACCACTGGGGACACCCGTCCCGTTGCGTTGGAGCACGAGCGTGTCGACGTCGCGGGACTATGCCGTGCCGCATTGGATCGGGCGCGATCCGACGCGGGGGAGAAGGCGCAGAAGCTGGAGGCCGACGTTTCGCCGGACGCTGGATTCGTGTTCGGGGACGCGCGTCGTCTCCGCGAATCGATCGAGCATGTGCTGGAGAACGCAATCGCCTACACGGACCGTAAGGGCAGGATCCAACTCGTCGCGAATGGCGATGGCGACCAGGCCGTGATCCGGATCAGCGACAACGGGTCGGGTATCGCTCCGGAGGACCTTCCGCATGTGTTCAACCGCTTCGCCCGGGTGGAAGAGGCCGGCGTCCGCGGCGAGGCAGCGCTCGGTCTTGGACTGCCCCTGACGCGCCAGTTCGTCGAAGCGCACGGCGGCACGGTCGATCTCGAGTCCAAGAAAGGCAAGGGGACAACGGTCACGCTGACCATCCCGCGCGGTTCACGATGATCCTCGCGGATGAGGAAGCGACAATGCAATTCGGCGCCGGGCTGGCCGCCCTGGCGAAGCCGGGAGACGTGATCACCCTTAGCGGGCCCTTGGGAGTCGGCAAGACAGCGCTGGCCCGCGGCTTTCTTGCGGCGCTGGGACATCCGGGAGAAGTGCCGAGCCCGAGCTTCGCAATCGTCCAGCCCTATGAAGATCTCGATCCGCCGGTGTGGCATGTCGATCTCTACCGAATCGAGGACCCAACCGAGATTGAGGAGCTGGGCCTGGACTCGGCCGCTGATGCCGTCCTGCTGGTCGAATGGCCCGAGCGGACAGGGGATGGTCGATGGTCGGCCGCGCTCCGCTTGTCGCTCGACTTCGGGCGCGATGGCGACATCATCTTGACAGCCGAGGTGCCCCCGTCATGGGAGGGGCGATGGCCTCCGCGATGATCCCCCCGCCGCATGCCCCTGAATTCCTTGCCTCTTGCGGGTGGCAGGGGGCACAGATCCTGCCGCTCGCCGGCGACGCGTCGTTCCGCAGATATTTCCGGGTCGTGGAGGGCAATCGCAGTGCGGTGCTGATGGACGCTCCGCCACCGCACGAGGATCCCCGGCCCTTCATCGCAGTTGCGGAATGGCTTGCGTCGGTCGGCCTTAGTGCTCCGCAAATCCTCGCACGCGATCTCGACAAGGGTCTGCTCTTGCTCGGCGACTTCGGCGACTGGCGGTTGCGCGAGTTCCTCGATGATGATCCTGAGCGCGAACGAGAATTGTATGAGCTGGCGACGGACGTGTTGGTTCACCTTCACCAGCACCCACC
>JBKPON010000097.1:0-17751 GCA_046733135.1 Pseudomonadota bacterium
GAGTTGGAGTTGGAGTCGGAGTCGGAGTCGGAGTCGGAGTCGGAGTCGGTGTGGGGCTCGGCGCGGGTTTGGGAAGAGGTTGCGGGCGTGGACCACCACCACCACCACCACAAGCCGACAAAGCGGCCATCAGGACAACCACGCAGCCGGTTGTCGCCAAGAAATGTCTGCGCATGAAACTTCCCCACAAGCCGCTGAAATTCCACGGCTTCCCGATGAATATTATGGTTTATCAATCCTTTCAATTTGATTAAGCGACCGATCCGTCTAGGCCGGCCGGCGCCATGGACCCGAGCTTCGCCCACGTCCGCGACTGGATCTTCGATCTGGACAATTGTCTCTACCCGGCATCGACCGGCCTGTTCGCGCTGATCGACGAGCGCATGACTGCTTATATCCAACGGCTCCTGGACTGCGATCCGGCCGAGGCGCGACGGGTGCAAAAGGCGCATTTCCATGAGCATGGGACCACGCTCGCCGGCCTGATGCGGGAGCACGAGGTCGATCCTCACGATTTCCTGCGTGACGTCCACGATATCCCACTCGATCGTGTGCAATGCGACGAACGTCTCGTGCGGCTGCTGCCGCGACTCCCAGGACGCCGCTTCGTCTTCACCAACGGCGACGCGCCATATGCCCGCCGGGTCCTCGAGGCGATCGGCCTCCATTCGCATTTCAACGACCTGCACGACATCCACGCCAGCAGCTATCGGCCCAAGCCGGATCCGCACGCCTATGCGCTGCTCTGCGCGCGTTTCGGGATCGATCCCAGGCATGCAGTATTGATCGACGACATGGCGCAGAACCTCGCCCCGGCGAAGGCCCTTGGAATGACCACGGTGTGGGTGGAGAACGGGTCCGAACGTGGCTGCCACGGCTATGCGGAGAGTGTGGCCGACCATCGCATCACGGACGTCGGCGAGTGGCTCGAATCGATTCTGGGGGACGAGGAATGAAGGATCAACTTCAGAAAATTATCGAGCGCGCCTGGGAGGAGCGTGAAACGATCAGCGCGGAAACTCGAGGAGAGATGCGCCTGGCTGTGGATGCCGCGATCGCCGAGCTCGATTCGGGAGAAGCGAGGATCGCCGAGAAGGCCGGCCACGATTGGGTCGTTCACCAATGGTTGAAGAAGGCCGTGCTCCTCTCCTTCCGCCTCAATCCGATGGAGGCGATTTCGGGTGGACCGGGTGGCGCGCATTGGTGGGATAAAATCCCGTCCAAATTCGCCGGCTGGGGCGAGAAGGAGTTCGCCAACGCGGGCTTCCGCTCGGTTCCCGGGGCGATCGTGCGCCGCGGAGCCTATATCGCGCCGGGAGCGGTCCTGATGCCCAGCTTCGTCAACATCGGAGCACGCGTCGATGAAGGTGCCATGGTCGATACCTGGGCTACGGTCGGGAGCTGCGCCCAGATCGGCCGCAACGTGCATATCTCCGGCGGCGCGGGGATCGGCGGAGTGCTTGAGCCATTACAGGCCGGTCCGGTGGTCATTGAGGACGATTGCTTTATCGGCGCGCGTTCTGAGGTAGCCGAAGGCGTGGTGGTGGAGCGTGGGTCGGTGCTGTCCATGGGCGTGTTCCTCGGCGCGTCGACCAAAATCGTCGATCGGGCCACCGGCGAAGTCCATTACGGGCGCGTTCCCGAATATTCGGTGGTCGTGCCCGGTACTCTGCCCGGCAAGGACGGCGGTCCGGGGCTCGCCTGCGCGGTGATCGTCAAGCGGGTCGACGAGCGCACGCGTTCCAAGACCAGCATCAACGAGCTGCTGCGCGACTAATCCCTCGCGATAAGTTCAGCTTATACCGCGGTTTCGCGCATTTGTTGGCGCGCCGCATATCCGCGCCGCTATTTTTCAGGAATGAAACCGATCGCCAGCCAGGCTTTTGAGCGCAAGGACGCGGAAGTCGCGTCCGATGCGCCGGACTATGCCCCGTCCATGATCCGCACGGTCATGAACGGCAGGGATTGGCTGATCCTCGGCGTGCTCGCGCTCATATGGGGCGGCGCCTTCCTCTGCATCGGGGTCGCCGTCCACCACGTGCCGCCGCTGACCTATGTCTGGCTGCGCCTCACCATCGCCGCGGTCGCGATGTGGGCATATCTTGCCTTCAAAGGACAGAAGCTCGGACTTCCGGCGTCCGCCTGGGGTTCGATCCTTCTCCTCGCGCTGCTCAACAATGCGCTGCCCTTCACCCTCTTCGGCTGGGGCCAGACGCACATCGCTAGCGGCCTCGCTTCGATCCTCAACGCCACCACCCCCATTTGGGGCGTGGTCGTCGCGCATTTCCTTACCCACGACGAGCGGCTGAGCTCGCGCAAGGTCGCCGGAGTACTGCTGGGCTTCGGTGGCGTGGCGACGATGATCGGACCGTCCTTGCTCTCGAGCCTGGGGAC
The DNA here is from genome assembly GCA_046733135.1 of Pseudomonadota bacterium. GTDB lineage: Bacteria > Pseudomonadota > Alphaproteobacteria > Sphingomonadales > Sphingomonadaceae > Sphingomicrobium. The sequence continues at coordinate 2,395 of JBKPON010000097.1, forward strand.
CAATGCGCTGGCGCAGCTCGCCTGCGTCACCGCATCCCTTAGCTATGCCTTAGCGGCCGTCTGGGCTCGTCGCTTCCGCCGCCAGGGCATTTCACCGCTGAGCATTACCACCGGCCAGCTCACCGCCGGAGCGCTGATGATGCTGCCGCTCTCGCTGTTTGTTGACCGGCCTTGGACCCACGTTTTCCCGCCACTCACTGCAATCGGCGCGATTACCGCGCTGGCGCTCTTCTGTACGGCGTTCGGATATGTCCTCTATTTCCGCCTGATCGCAACTTCGGGTGCAACGAACGCACTGCTGGTGACTTTGCTCGTGCCGCCGGTCGCGATCCTGCTCGGAGCGCTATTCTTGAATGAGACGCTCGCGCCGCAGGACTTCCTTGGACTGGCATTGATCGCCTTGGGACTCGCGGCGATCGACGGCCGAGTGCTCAGCCTCTTCCGCCGAGCTTCGCTTCAGCAAGCAGCCTAGCTGCCTCCCCGCTGGTCCAATCGAGGTCCCCTACGTAGCGCCAGACTTCCTTGCCGCTTCGATCGTAGAGAATCGTCGTCGGCAGCACAGTATCCGGCCCGAGGGCGCCCGAGAGACTCATGTTCGAATCTTGATAGGCGACCCGATTGGCGATCTTCTTGGCCTTGAGAAAAGCTACAACGGAGGCGTGCGGCCCCGTGTCCTGGCTCACGGCAAGGATGGTTATTCCCTTCTCCGCCTCGGAGAGCCGATCAAGCGTCGGCAGCTCTTTCACGCAGGGCGCGCACCAGGTCGCCCATAGGTTCACAAGGACCGGCGTCCCCGCAAAGTCCGCAAGGCTTATGTCGCCCCCGTCGTGATCCCTGAATATTGCATCTGGTGCCGACTGACCCTTGTGGCTTCGGTCTACACCCTTCACGGGACCGAATTGCGCTTGTGCAGCGGGTTCGTTGGTAGGCTGCCGCTGCTCCGGCGACTTTTGACAGGCGGCGAGCGCAAGCAGAGCGCACCAAATGATCACCAGGCGCATGAACGGGCGCTAGCGTAGGACGTATCGAACGGCTAGTCGGAAGCGATGAATCCGTCGCGGATCATTGTGGCCGCCGCGCTCCTAAGCGTAGCCGGTTGCGGCCGGGTAGCAGACCTCGAGCCCGCGGCCGGTCACATGCTTCCGGTCAAGCCACTGATGGCGCGCGAGGCCCCGAGCGCCAGGGACTTGCTGACTCCGCCGCCCTACGCCAAGCCTGACCGTGTCGATGAGCTCGTCAAGCGATCCCAACCACGCGAGCCGGACCCCTTCGACCTGCCGCCCCCGACCGGCGGTTCGGCACCCGCCGAACCCGCCGGAACAGAGCCGCAGCCGGTGACCAACGAGACCGGCCCGGTGAACCCAGGAGAATAGATGGCCAATCGCGTTCGCAAGGCGGTTTTCCCGGTCGCCGGCCTCGGCACTCGCCTGCTTCCCGCCACCAAGAGCATTCCCAAGGAGATGATCACGATCGTCGACCGACCGCTGATCCAATATGCGGTCGACGAGGCGCGCGATGCGGGGATCGAGCAACTGATCTTCGTCACCGGCCGAGGCAAGACTGCACTAGTCGACTATTTCGACCGCGCCTTCGAACTCGAAGCGACCTTGCGGGAGAAAGGCAAAAGCCTGGATCCGCTGGTCCCCTCGAACGCCGATTTCGGCGAGCTCACCGCGGTCCGGCAGCAGGAGCCACTCGGACTGGGCCACGCCGTGTGGTGCGCTCGACATATCGTCGGCGATGAGCCGTTCGCGGTCCTGCTTCCCGACGATCTTATGGTTCCAGGAGCGCTGAAGCCCATGGTCGAGGCGTGGGAAGGTGTCGGCGGGAACCTGGTCGCCACCGAGGAAGTGCCGAGGGACAAAACTAATGCTTACGGAATCATCACTCCGGGCGAGATCATCGGCAACCTCGCAGAAGTGCGCGGCCTGGTGGAGAAGCCCGACCCGGCCGACGCGCCCTCGCGGCTGGGAGTGATCGGTCGCTACATCCTGCAACCGGAAGTGATGCAAGTGCTCGACTCACAGGAGCAGGGCGCGGGAGGCGAAATCCAGCTGACGGACGCGATGGCCAAGCTCATCGGCAAGCAAGCCTTCCATGCGCTGAAAGTCGATTCCGTGCGGCACGATTGCGGTGACAAAGCGGGATTCGTGATCGCCAATCTCGCACTTGCTCTGGAGCGGGACGACGTAGCTCCCCAAGTCCGCGAGTTCCTCTCCGAGGCCTCCTAAGGCTCCAGCTCGACATCCCAATAGAGATAATCGCGCCAGCTCTCGTGCAGGTAATTGGGCGGGAAGGCTCGGCCATGCTCCTGCAGCTGCCAGGTCGTGGGACGGATCGGTTCGCGGTAAAAGTGCATGTGTGCTTCGCTCGGCGTACGCCCACCCTTCTTGAGGTTGCACGGAGCGCAAGCGGTCGCGACATTTTCCCAGGTGGTGCGGCCGCCCTGAGCGCGCGGGAGTACATGGTCGAAGGTCAGTTCCTTACGTGACCCGCAATAGACGCAACTGAATTTGTCGCGCAGGAACAGGTTGAATCGGGTGAAAGCAGGATATTCGTTCGGCCGCACATATTCGCGCAGCGCGATCACCGAGGGCAGCTTCAACGCCACGCTCGGCGAGTGCACCTCTCGGTCGTAATGCGCGACGACGTCCACCCGTTCGAGAAACATGGCCTTGACCGCGGTCTGCCAAGGCCAAAGCGAGAGCGGGTAGTAGGACAGCGGCGTGTAATCAGCGTTGAGCACCAGCGCCGGGCAGCTTTCGGGGTGTCGGATCAGCTCAGGATGATACATAAACGCCAAGCAAGCCTTTCGTCCGGTCGGTCCGAACTCCAGCTCCCCGGCCTCGTCGCACGCAAGGAGGAGAGGGCACCCGGCCCGTCTTCCCTTGTTGCCTACCGGATGCCAACCCGGCGTGACATGCGTATGACAGCATTTTCAACGACTCCGGGTCAAGAGTCCTTTCCGCAACACTTCCCATGCTCGTAACTCGTTTCGCGCCCTCGCCGACGGGCCGATTGCATCTTGGGCACGCCTACAGCGCCGTGATCGCGCACAGCCAAGCGCGCGAAAGCGGCGGCGGGTTCCTTCTGCGCATCGAGGATCTCGACCAGACGCGCAGCCGAGCGGAGTTCGTCGACGGCATCATCGAGGATTTGCAGTGGCTCGGGCTCGAATGGGACGAGCCAGTGCTCATCCAATCCCGCCGCAGCGAGGTTTACGAGGACGCGCTGAGGCAAATGATGGTCCGGGGACTCATCTACGCCTGCTTCTGCACCCGCGCCGATATTGCCGCCGCTCTCGAAGCGCCACACGGCGCGACGCCCCATTATCCGGGCACCTGCCGAGGTCTTTTTGATGACCCTGACCGTCGGGAATCCATGCCGCATTGCTGGCGACTCGATGCCGCAAAGGCTCTCGAATTGTCGGGATTCCCGTCCTGGACGGAGCGGGACGGCCATCGGTTCACGACGGACCGGAAAGACTTCGACGATGTGATCCTCGCCCGCAAGGACGCCCCGGCCGCCTATCATCTCGCTTGTGCTGTCGACGATTCGGCAAGCGGCGTGACGCGGGTCGTGCGTGCGGCCGACCTTAGGTCATCCACGCCGGTCCAACGGTTGCTGCAGACGATACTCCGACAGGCCGAGCCGAGTTATTTTCATCATGCTCTCGTCGCGCATTCGGACGGCCGCCGTCTCGCGAAACGCGACAAGGCGCCAACGCTTGCCGCGATGCGCCAAGCGGGCGTCGATGGCCGAGCGCTCGCGCGCGGCCTCCGCGAAGGCCGCCTGCCCCTTGGTTTCGCCTTCACGGACGCCTAAGGCAAAGCGATGCGGATCGGCCTCCTCATCCTGCTCGTTCTCGCCATGGCGGCCACCGCCTATGTCCTGGTGCGCGGAGTGATCGCAATGGCGTCGGGCAAGGATATGACGGGCGAGCAATCCCAGACCTGGATGCGGCGCCGAGTGATGTTTCAAGCCGTGGCGATCGTCCTGGTGATCCTGATCCTGATTGTGGCGGGCTCGTCCAGCCGGTAGGCAAAGGCGCTTGGTCAAGCTCAACAAAATCTACACGCGCACGGGCGACGGCGGCAGTGCCGGGCTGGTCGACGGCAGCCGAGTGAGCAAGTCCAGCCTTCGGATGATTGCCATCGGCGAGGTGGACGAAGCCAATGCCGCGATCGGACTCGCCATCAGCGCCCTCGACGAGAGCGATGTCGTTCAGCAACTGCTGCGCATTCAGAACGACCTGTTCGATCTTGGTGCCGATGCGGCTACGCCAGGAGAGATCGAGGGAGCGCTGCGCGTCGTTGCGAGCCAGGTAGAGCGGCTCGAGCACGAGATTGACGCGATGAATGTCGGATTGGAGCCGCTCACCAGCTTCATCCTTCCGAGCGGCCCGCCGGCCGTCGCGGCCTTGCACCTCGCGCGCGCGGTCGTTCGCCGCGCCGAGCGCGCGGCCGTCGCCCTCAACGAGCGCGAAACGTTGAACGCAAACCTCCTCGCCTATCTCAACCGCCTGTCTGATCATTTGTTCGTCGCGGCGCGCTATGTCGCGGCGGCGGAAGGGGGCGATGTGCTCTGGCAGCCGGGCGGCACGCGCGGCGAATAGCCGCCCGAATGGAACATTTAGCGAACTATCGACTTTATCCGGTCTCTTCTTCGTGGCAGGGGACCGCCATGGCCAGGGCAGATTCGGAAACCAGGCCGACGAATGTCAGCGAGAGGCTGTTCGCCACCCGCAGGTTGACGCTCGACCTCGCGGCGCCGCTGAGCGATGCCGACGCGACCATCCAGCCGTTCCCCGATGCTTCGCCCGCCAAATGGCACCTCGCCCACACGACCTGGTTCTTCGAGACCTTTGTCCTGCGCAACCATGTGCCCGGCTATCACCTGTTCGACGAACGGTACGCCTTCCTCTTCAACAGCTATTACGAAGCGGAAGGGCCGCGACATGCGCGCCCGCGGCGGGGAATGATCAGCCGACCATCACTCGACCAGGTTCGCGCCTATCGAGCGCATGTCGACGAACAGCTGAGGATTGCACTCCCATCGCTTTCGCCGACCGCGCTCGATCTGCTGGAGCTCGGGATCAATCACGAACAGCAGCACCAGGAGCTGTTGCTCACCGACATTCGCGCGGTTTTCGCGGAGAACCCGATCGAGCCGGCTTACGGCGAGCTTCCTCCGGTGGCCTGTTTCGCGGTCGAACCGCTGACCTATCACCGTGGGCGCGAGGGCGTCGTCGATATCGGCGCACCTGAGAGCGGTTTCGCTTTCGACAGCGAGAGGCCTCGGCACCGGGTCTACCTCTGCGCCCATGGAATGGCGAACCGACCAGTTTCGAACAAGGAGTGGCAGGAGTTCATCGAGGACGGCGGCTATCGCAGCCCAAGCCTATGGCTATCCGACGGCTGGGACTGGGTGCAGCGAGAGGGGATTTCGGCCCCACTCTACTGGCGCGAGGAGGGCAGTGAGTTCACGCTCGGCGGCCGGCGCGAGATCGACTGGGCCGCCCCCGTCTCAAACGTCGGCCATTACGAGGCCGACGCCTTCGCTCGATGGGCCGGAGCGCGCCTCCCGACCGAGGCTGAGTGGGAGGATTTCGCGAGCACCGCCGATCCGCATCTCGGCAATCAACTCGACACCGCTGACGCAGTCGCTCCCCGCCCTGGTGGCGGCGTTTTCGGCGATGTCTGGGAATGGACGCAAAGCGCGTTCGGGCCTTACCCCGGCTTTGCCCCGCCCGACGGCGCCGTGGGCGAATACAACGGCAAGTTCATGAGCGGGCAGTTGGTCTTGAAGGGAGCGAGCTGCGCGACTCCGCGCGGGCACAGCCGCGGTTCCTACCGCAACTTCTTCCCGCCGCATGCGCGCTGGCAATTCACGGGAGTTCGCCTTGCTCGCGACGCTTGATCAACAGACGCGAGCCTTCCGCGACGATGTGCTCAGGGGATTGTCGGCGCCCATTGCGGCGATCCCGGCACGCTGGCTTTACGACCGGCGCGGATCGGAACTGTTCGACGAGATCACACGCCTCCCATCCTACTATCCAACGCGGACGGAGACGGCGCTGCTCCACGACATCATGCCCGACGTGGCAGAGCTGGTACCGCGGCGCACGGCTGTGGTGGAGTTTGGCGCGGGTTCGGCGACCAAGACTCCGATCCTGCTCGACGCGATCGCGCCCGCCGCGTACGTGCCTGTCGACATTTCCGGCGATTATCTCGAGCAGAGCGCGGAAGGCCTTCAGCAGGGCTTCCCCTGGCTTCGAGTGATGCCGGTGGTCGCGGATTTCGCGCGGCCCTTCACCTTGCCCTCGGAGATAGCAAGCCTGTCCAAACTCGGCTTCTTCCCGGGCTCGACCATCGGCAATTTCGTGCCGTGGAGCGCGACCGACCTGCTCCGCCAATTCCGATCGTTGCTTGGGCCCGGCGCCCATCTGCTCATCGGCATGGATCGGGTGAAGCCGGTGGAACGACTGATCGCGGCCTACGACGATCGCGAAGGCGTGACCGCGGAGTTCAACCTCAACTTGCTCCAACGGATCAATCGCGAGCTCGACGGGGACATCCCCATCGACGCCTTCCGTCACCAGGCGAAATGGAACGAAATCCTGTCGCGCATCGAAATGCATTTGGTGGCGACGCGCGATGTCGAGTTTGCCGTCTCCGGTCAGAGTTTCCGCTTTGCCGCGGGTGAGACCATTCATACAGAGAACAGCCACAAATATGGGGCTCGCGGCGCCAGGGTCTTGCTGCTCGCAGGCGGCTGGACGCCCATCGCGGAATGGGCGGATCCCGCCGGTGATTTCGCCGAAATCCTCGCCATCGCCGAACCGGAGCGTTTTGCGCCCTGATTGCGACGCATAAGCGGCGCGGCTAAGCGTGGTCCATGGTCATTCTTCTCGGAATTCTTGACGCCCTTCTCCAGATTCTCGGCTGGGTCATCATCGCCCAGGTGATCTTGAGCTGGCTAATCGCTTTCAACGTGCTCAACGTCCATTCTGGCGGCGTTCGGGCGGTGGGTACGGCGATGGATCGAATCACTGCGCCACTCTACCGACCGATTCGACGAATCCTTCCGGACTTCGGCGGCCTGGATTTCTCACCCCTCGTTGTTCTCCTCGTCATCTGGATCCTTCGCGGTCGAGTGTTGGGACCTCTCATCGACAGCTATAGATTCGGATGACGGCGAAGCGGATCGACGGAAAGGCTGCGGCGCTGGCGATCCGCGAAAGGGTCGCGGCTGGCGTGGCCCAGTTCGAGAAGCAGATCGGCCGGCCTCCCGGGCTCGCGACCGTCCTCGTGGGCGAAGATCCCGCCAGCGCTGTCTATGTGCGGTCGAAGAACCGAGCGACCGCCGAGGCCGGAATGGTTAGCTTCGCGCACAACCTTCCCGATTCAACCTCGGAAGACCAGCTTCTCGACCTCGTGGCAGAGTTGAACACCGACGAGAGGGTCGACGGGATCCTGGTGCAGCTGCCCCTGCCGCAGCAGATCGGCGCGGCGCAGGTGATCGCGAATGTCGAGCCTTCGAAGGACGTCGACGGTTTCAACGTCATCAATGCGGGTCTGCTCGCGACTGGATCCAGCGCGCTCGTTCCCTGTACGCCGCTCGGCTGCCTCCACCTGCTCAAGTCGGAGCTCGGCAGGCTGGAAGGGCTGAACGCGGTGGTGATCGGCCGCTCGAACATCGTCGGCAAGCCTATGGCGTTTTTGCTGCTCGCCGAAAATGCCACGGTCACGATTGCCCATTCGCGCACTCATGACCTTTCGGACGTCGTTCGCAGCGCAGACATTGTGGTGGCCGCTGTCGGTCGAGCAGAAATGGTGCGTGGATCATGGATCAAACCCGGCGCGACCGTCATCGACGTGGGCATCAACCGCTTGCCCACAGAGGACGGCAAGGGCCGGCTGGTCGGAGATGTCGCGTTCGATGAGGCGGCGGAGGTTGCGGCGGCAATCACGCCCGTTCCCGGCGGCGTTGGGCCAATGACCATCGCCATGCTGATGCGCAATACATTGGTCGCCGCGCACCGCCGTGCCGGCCTGAAGGACCCGGAGGATTTATGATTGCCGCAATCCTGCTTGCCGCTGCTCCTATCCCTACTGCGATCGATGCGGAATATGCCTTCGCTCGCGACGCGCAACGGATCGGCCAATGGGCAGCGTTTCGCAAATATGCCGACCGTGACGCGGTGATGTTCAACCCGCAGGCGGTGTGGGCCCGCGATTTCCTGAAAGACAGGAAGGAGCCTCCCAAGGCAGTGCGCTGGTGGCCCCGCCATAGCTGGGTATCCTGCGACGGCCGGACCGCAGTGAACACTGGTCCCTGGATCCGACCCGATGGATCGCACGGCTATTTCACCACTGTGTGGCAGCGGACCGACCGCGGCTGGAGCTGGGCCTATGACGCCGGCGACGTTCTGAAGGGCCCGCCACCCAAAGAATCCAAGCCGCAGGTCCATCGCGCCATCTGCCGCGGCAGGCCGCCGGGCGCCCCGATCATCCCGCCGCCGCCGCTCACCGCCAAACAAGCGCGCACGACGCCCGAGGACAATGGCCGCGGCCAGTCTGCGGACAAGACGCTCGGATGGGACTGGAAGGTGGAGAAGAACGGCGATCAGCGCTTTCGCGTCTTCATGTGGAACGGGCTGCGCTACGCTCAGGTTCTGTACAACGACGTCAAGCCGTGATCGAACTCTTCGGCTCAGCCCTCGTCACCTTCCTGGTGATTGTCGATCCCCCGGGCTGCGCGCCGATTTTTGCCAGCTTGACACGAGGTGCGACGGTCTCGGACCGCCGGTCGATGGCGATTCGCTCCTGCGTGATCGCCTGGCTGATCCTGATCTTCTTCGCGTTGCTGGGAAGGGCAATGCTCGAGGCGCTGGGCATTAGCCTGGCGAGCTTCCGCATCGCCGGCGGCATCCTGCTCTTCTACATCGCGGTCGAAATGGTGTTCGAGCGCCGCACGGAACGCCGCGAACGGCGCGCCGACTCGATCGAGGGCACGCCGCAGGCCGAGGACATCAGCGTCTTCCCCATGGCTATGCCGATGATCGCCGGCCCCGGTTCGATCGCCAGCGCGATGCTCTGGGTGTCTCGAGCAGAAACGCCGGTGCATATCGCTGTCGTGCTCGGCGCAATTACCGTCGTCATGTTGATCACGCTGGCGACATTGCTTGCCGCCGGTCCGCTCCTTCGCCTTATCGGCGAAAAGATCGAAAGCGTGATCACTCGGATCCTCGGCGTGATCCTTGCCGCCCTCGCCTCACAATTCGTGATTGACGGGCTGCGGCAGAGCTTCCCCAATCTCGGCTAGCCCGTCACCCGCCACATCTTGAACGGAGAATCCTTGGGCAGCTCAACGGCCGTCAGCCATTTCGGTACCTGTCCGCGCGCGAGCTGCCCATAGAATCCTTTTGGGGTCTCAGACATGAATATCGTCGTGGTCGAGCTGTGCGGGCAGGTCAGCAGGTAATTTGACCGGTACTTGCGGATGATCGTGTGCGCCTGATTCGCGCTGCCGCGAAACGCGTTCATGACGTCAGCAATCTGCTCGCCGTTGCGATGATAGGGACCGGTCACCGAGTCATGGTGGGTCACCGCGATAATTCGCGGACCATAATCGACGAAGGTGAAGACCATACCTTTGGGCTGGAGTGCCACTGGGCGCAGACCCCACATCGAGTTACAGAGCCGGTTGGCGCGGCCGATCGCCAGCTGCTGCGGAGTCGATTCTTCGGCCGGAACGAAGTTCATGACAAAGGGGACGGCGGCCCCTGCCCCGGCAAGAACGACCGCGGACGAACCGAGCACGCGCACGGCCGCCGATTTCGAATTCCACATCAGCGGGAAGAGGGTCCAAATCAGGACGGCGGCACCAACCACCGCCATCAGCTGCGCGGCGGGGCCGGTCCGAATCTGCCAGAACAGTAGAAGGGTGGCGGCAAAGCCTGGCAGCGCCGCGGCGGCTATGCGGCGAAACAATTCATGATTGTTGCGCTGAAACCAGAGCAGCACGCCCCAGCCGATCGCACCCGTCACAGGCAGTGCAAGAATCGATGTCACGGTGCGCCACCCGTTGGTGTAGATCGGTCGCGCTTCGCGAACATGGCTGAGCCATAGTTGCTCCACTTCCGGCGACACGCCCTCGAGACGTTGAATGCAGTGGGGCCAGGTCAGCGCGTGAAACGCCGCGATCACCACGCCAGTACCCAATGCCAGGACAAATCGTCGCTTCCAGTCCTCCGGCGAGAGCCAGGCGAGCGCGAGCATCAGAGCCCCGCCAAGCAGGGCATCGGACAACCATACTGGCGAGAGCGCGTCGCACACGGGTAAGCGGTTGGCGTAGGAGGCGAAGACGAGGAAGGCCGCGGACGTACCGCCTCCCAGCGTCACGGCATAGGCACCCAGCCGGCCCCGTTCGTCTCGCTCCGCCACCCAGAACAACACTTGTCCTGCCCCGGCGATGGCCAAGTAGATAAGCATCTCCAGCCCGATGGCGAGCGACAGGGCAGTCGCGATCCCTAGCGTCGCGCCGCCCCGCACGCGCTTCGGATCGGCGATTCCGGCAATGCCGAGCGCCAGCAGCGCCAACTGCCAGCCGTGATGATCGATACGCTCCGGCATGAACATGCCGTTGGTCGAGGCGGCGAAAAAGACGGCGAGCAATGCCAGCGGGTAGGCACGCGGGTCGATCAGCCGCCGCGCGGTCAGTGCGAGCGACCAGAGCAAGAGCAGGTACGGCAATAACGGCGCAATGGCGACTGCCCAGCGCTCCGCACCCGCTCCGCCGAGTATCGGTCGCAGGGCGAGGATCAGACCCGCAATCGGCAGGTCCACGAGGCGAGACCAGTGGATATTCGCTCCAGCGGGCGGATTGAGGCGGTACTGGCGTAGGTCGAACCAGCCTTGGCCGTGAAGCAAAGCGCGCACCTGCGCGATCCGCGTGTTATCGTCGGTGTCGCCCAGATTGAAGAAGCGGATGTCGCTCCACCTTGAAAAAATGAACCAAGCGCAGAAGCCGAGCCAGACGAAGACGACGACCCACTTCCAGTGACGCTCGATCAAGTCGGGCGTGCGCCGTTCCCATTCCTCGACCTTGCCTTGCAACATTTTTCGGGCTGTAGCCGCTGGATGTGAAACGGCAAGCAGCCGTCCTTAAGGTTTAATGTCGCCGCGATCCTGATGCTGTCGTCTTTTCCCCCCGAACGCCGTACCGTGCTCGCCCAACTTGCGCGTTTCGTCGTCACCGGCGCCGTCGTCACCGCACTTTCGCTCGTCGTCTATGCGATCGTGGCACTGGTTCTCCATTGGCATCCGCAGCTCGGTAATTTCCTTGCTTACGTCGTTGCGGTGGCAACCGGTTACGTGATGCACAGCCAGTGGAGCTTTCGCGGTCACGGTGGCGACCGGACGCACGCAACTCGGTTCCGCTTCGTGGTCGTTTCGATCATCAGCTATGCGCTCAACAGCTTTTGGGTATGGCTGCTGTTCACGCGCCTGCACCTTGGCCGCGCCGCTCCCATGCTGCCGATGGCATTCGTCACGCCCGCGGTGACGTTCCTGCTCAACCGACACTGGGTTTTCCGCTGATGGAACGCGTGGTCTACGACACGATGGCGGACCTCGACCAACGCCACTGGTGGTATCGGGCACGGCGGCATGTGCTCGCGGCGCTGATCCGCCGGCTCGCGCGGCCTCCGACAAACGCGAACATTCTCGAGATTGGCTGCGGCACCGGCCACAATCTCGCGATGTTGAGTGGCTTCGGCAAGGTTGACGCTCTCGAGCTTGACGAAGAGGTACGCTCGGTGGCTGAACAGCGTCTCGGACGCCAGGTGATGAGTGCCCCGCTCCCCGAGCTCGCCGGCGTGCCCGAACGGCATTACGACCTGATTGGCGCGTTCGATGTTATCGAGCATATCGACGACGATCAGGCCGCGCTACGGTCGGTGGCATCGCGGCTGAAGCCCGGTGGCAAGCTGATACTGACCGTCCCGGCGCACCAGTGGATGTGGTCGGCACACGACATCGTGAACCACCACAAGCGGCGCTACTCCAAGCGCGGGCTTAGGCGATTGATCGAGGGATCTCCGCTTCGGCTCGAGGCCATTGGCTACTTCAACAGCTTGCTCTTTCCAGTGGCGGTTGCGGAAAGGCTTTCATCGAAAATCCGCGGCAAAGACGAAGCCGATCTGTCGGTGCCGGCAGCACCGCTCAACGCCGCGCTCGAACGCGTGTTCACCGCCGAGCGTCACTTGGTCGGGCGCTTGCCCTTGCCGCCGGGCTTGTCGCTGTTCGCGGTCGCCGTCGCAATATAGCCGAGCCGTGCCTCGCCGGGGTCGCCGCCGATCACTTCCTGGACGATATAGAGCGGTCGGTGCTTCGCTTCGTTGTACAGCCGCCCGATATATTCCCCCATTAGAGCCAGCACGAACATCTGCACCGCGCCGAGGATTACAACGACCAGCATCAGCGAGGTCCAGCCCTGGATGCTTTGCCCGGCGATCCAGGCATAGGCGATGTAAAGGATGAGCAGAACCGATCCGAGCGACAGCAACAGACCGGCGTGGCTGGCGAGCTTGAGCGGCGCGGACGAAAAGCTGGTTAGTGCGTCCAACGCGAAGCGCATCATTTTCCCGAGCGGATATTTGGTCTCGCCGGCGAAGCGCTGCTCTCGATCATAGGCGAACGGCACCTGCTTGAACCCGATCCACGCGACCATTCCGCGGATGAAGCGCGCCTGTTCCGGCATGGCGAGCAAGGCCTCGAGCGCACGCCGGCTCATTAGCCGAAAATCCCCTGTGTCGAGGGGAATATCCACTTCCGTGGCGCGCGACAGCAGCCGATAGAAGCCGTGCGCCGTCGCGCGCTTGAACGCCGTGTCGCCGGCGCGGCTCTTGCGTACGCCGTACACCACATCCGCTCCTTGCGCGCGCATCGTCTGCATCATCCCCTCAAGCAGCTCGGGCGGATCCTGGAGATCCGCGTCGATGATCAGCACATGATCGCCGGCGCAAAGGTCGAGCCCCGCCGTCAGCGCGAGCTGGTGACCGTGGTTGCGCGACAAGTTGACCGCGGTGACATGGCGGTCATCCGTCGCGATCCGCTGCATCAATTGCCAACTGCGGTCGCGCGATCCGTCGTTGACCAGGACGATCTCATAGCCCTCGCCGACTACTTCATTCGCGGCCTTGCGGAGGCGTTCGTAAAGCATCTCAAGGCAGGCTTCCTCATTGAAGCAGGGGACGACGATCGACAGCGCGGTCATGGGTTCAACCGATAGAGGATGGAGCCGGGTCCGCGCCAGACGGCTCGCATGCCCTCGACGAGCCTCGGATCGTGGGGCGGCACGTCAACCAGCCACAAATAATCGAAGTCTTTTCGCGGGAGGCCGGCGAGCGAGGCGTCGATTTCGCGATGCAGCGGCTCGCGGCAGCCGTTCGGCCGTACCAGCTGCGAAGGATCCGCGGCGTAGTAGCCGGCGCGCATATATTTGAGGTCAAGGAGGTTGAGACCCTCCATCAACCATTGATCGTTCGAGAAGCCGTCGCGCCGGACGACCACCATCGCCCCGAGGTGGCTGTTTCGGAGCAGCGGCCAATAGTCGCTACAGGGCATGCCGGTGAGCGTGACCACGCGAGCACCCTGCTCAACATGATCGAGCGCCTGGAGCTTCGCCTGTTGGTCGTGGGCAGCCAAGGCCAAGCTGGCGGTTGTCGCTGCGGTACGGCCCAGGTAAAAAAGCAAGCCTAGCACCGCCAGCAGCTGGGCGGTGCGGCGGTTGGGCGCGCCGCGGAAGCGGATTGCCAGCAGAGCAACGGCAAAGAGATAGGGCAGCAGGCGCATATCGGCATAAGCAGAACCGAAGATGATGCGCGGAAGGATGACGAACGAAATGGCCAGGACGATCGCCGAGAAGACCAGGTTGCGGGATAGAGTCAGCTTCCGGCTCACCAACGCGTAGACGAAGACTAGTCCCGCCACGATCAGCGAACCGATGTCGAACCATCGCCAGCGATCGCGCAGCGCCGAATAGATCCACCGCCATTTGAGCTTCCATTCGAACCAGGCCGTCGTCTCCCCGCCATGGGTTTCGCTGCGCCAAATGAGCATGATCAAGATCGGCAGCGCCATGACCGCCGTGTGGAGGGCGGCCTCGATGCCGGCGCGGAACCAGGATCGTCCGGCATCGTGCAGCCGAACCGCTTCGGCTGAAAAGCAGAGGAGGCCGAGCAAGCCCCAGCCGTAGGTATGGGCCAAGAAAAGGACGAGTGAGATGGGGACAAAAATCCATCCCCTCAGTCGGGTCTTGCGCAAGCGCCCCAGGCGCAACCACAGGCCGAACGCAAGGAAGGCGAGGGCCACGGAAAGCGTGAAATTCACGAAGCCGAACAGAAATGGGAAGCCGTAGACGAACGGGAGTGCGAACAGCGCCGTCGGCGGCACGCGGCCGTGGACTTCGCGTGCGACCCATAGGAAACCCGCGACCGTCAACGGCGGGATCATGAGAACGATCAACTTCGCCGCCGGCTCGAGCCCGATAAGGCGGCCGAGCGGCATCACCAGCAAATCGACCCCGAGATTGCCGATCAGCGCCCAGTGAAAGCCGTAATATTGCGCCAGCCACGGCGAGCGCCCGATGTCCAGCTCGACCCGATAGCGGCCCATGTGGCCGAACAAATCCACCAAAGGCGGGATCGGCGGATAGAGCAGCGGGATCACCGAAATGAGAACGAAGGCGCTGACCCACCAGGGGGTGTCCCACCAACCCTCACGCTCGTCCGCCGCCCTAGGCTCCTGATTGTCCCCTGTCGCCATCGGTCCTCGTCAAATGCCGAAGGCCCCGCGCTCTAGTGGGATTGACGGTCTTGTCCATGCCCGCACCTCGCGGGACCGGGCCAAACGTGGTTCGCATTTTCTTAACGCGTCCCTGCCTAAAGCGGTCTGGAGTGCAAGGAGCGGGAAATGGTCGAACGCGAGTGGCTGCTTCCGAGTATCGTGCTGACGGTCCTGCTCGGTGGTACCGCCTTGTTGATCATGCCCAATCATTCCGGGGTCCTCCCGGCGCTCGGCCTGCTTCCGCTGTGGCTGATGATCAGTGCCATGCTGGCCGCCGTCCAAGCCTGGTTCCGAATGATCCGTGCAGGGGTCAAAAGTCCGTTCGGTCACATCGCTCAAACGGTGCGCCACGACTGGCGAGGCCTGCTGGGGATCGGCGCTGGAGTCACGATCGCCGGCCTCAACATGTGCGCGTTCATGTGGACCAAGCCCCTGCTGAATTATTACGTGGTCTTCTGGGCGGATCCGTACCTCGCTCATCTCGACCGCTTGCTCTTCCTCGGGC
>JBKPON010000098.1:0-5637 GCA_046733135.1 Pseudomonadota bacterium
AGCACGACCAGCCCGACTGGTTGCGTCGCCACTTTGCTGAACCTCGCGTACGAGTCCGTGCCCAGGGCGATTGCCATTAGCCACCAAGTGAGGATCGCAAGGCCCGCGGCCGAAAGCGCGACTCCCGTGACGCGGTGGAGGATGGAGATCAGCATGCCCGGCCCCCATCGCCAAACGGTGAGATGGGGTGACAAAGGTCGTGATTTGGTGGCGGCCATGGAAAGCTCGACTTTGAATTGCTGGACCGGGCGCGGAGGCCGCGCCGCGTGAAAGCGATTAGGGCGGCGCTCTTCCAGAGGCAAGGCTCGGGCCAAGTTTCCCGGGGGTTCGCCTAACGGGCTTTTAACCATTGTGCGGCAAGAGGTCGGCAACTGCACTGCAAAATAGGTGACGGAGAGCGAACGGATGGGTGCCGAGACTGGACAGCTGCAGCGGCTGACGGACGAGCAGGTGAGCGAGCGCCTTGCCGCCTACAATGCCGACGGATCGCTCGAGCGCGATTTGAAACTGTTCAAGGACCATATGCTCGGTTGCGTAGTCGCCGAGATTGGGGCCCAGTTCGGATCCGCTCGGGCGGACCGCTACGCGGCGATCTATTCGGGAAAGATCGACGTGACCTGGATACAATCGATCGCCGAATATGGGCGGGAGATCTACCGCGATCAGACTTCAGTGCCGGAATATATCGCGGATCGTTTCGAGATCGCGAACCGCGTCTTCAGTGCATTGACCGAACAATTTCGTAGTGATTCCGACATGCTCTCGAATTGTATGTCGGCCTATTACCGAGTCGACCTCATCGAGACCGACATCATCCTCGCCCAGGTCGCTCTTCTCGAGGCGATCGAGGCCGCCGACCAACGCGGCCACGAAAGTGATCAGTTTGAGCGTCGCGTTGGAGAGCTCGTTCGGAACAGCACGGACCAGTCGAGAGCGCTCACCGAACGCACTCGGGCGACCGCCACATCCGCCCGCGGCATGCTGGGCAAGACGAGCGAGGTTGCGGCGGCCGCCGAGCAATCCGCAGTGGCAATGCGCGAAGCAGCGCAGACCGCTGCCGGTCTGATCCGCGCCATCGAAGATGCTCGGTCGGAGGTCGAGGTGGCGGCTGGTGTCGCCACTCGTGCCGGCGACCAGGCGAGTCAGGCGGTGAAGGTCAGCCAGGCGCTTTCGGATCACGTCGAGGCGATCGAATCGATCCTGTCGTTGATCCGCGACATCGCCGGACAGACGAATCTTCTCGCGCTCAACGCGACGATCGAAGCGGCGCGCGCGGGCGATGCCGGCCGCGGTTTTGCGGTCGTTGCCCAGGAGGTGAAAAGTCTCGCCGCCCAGACGGCGCGGGCAACTGACGACATCACGACCAAGATCACCGCAATCCAGCAGGCGACGCGCCAGACCGTCGACGCCAACGACTCGATCCAGGAAACGGTTGAAGAGGTGCAGACCTCCGCTGACCGCATCCGTCAGGCGATGGAGCTCCAGGCGCAGACGGTGACGATGATCACCGCAGCCGTCGACGAGACCGCGCTCGCGGCCGATTCGATGAGTTCGACGATTGCTGCCATTCGCTCCGACACCGAAAATGTCGCCAAGGATATCGACGAGGTCGAACAGGGCTTCGGCCGCTTCTCCGAGCAGATCGCCAGCTTCAAATCGACGACGAAGGCATTCGTAAGCGGAATGGCGGCCTGAGGTTCCTCCCCCTCCCCAGCGGATGCCGGGGAGGATAAAGAGGCCCGATGAACATCCTCATCACCGGAGCGAGCCGCGGGATCGGCGCGGCAGCGTATGCTCTTCTCAAGGCCCAGGGCCATGATGTCCGCGGCCATTCCAGCCGAGGAAGCGACGATTTGATCGCGGGTGATCTCTCCGACCCATCAGCTCCGCGCGACATCTGGGACACAGCACTCGCCGAGCTCGACGATCAGATCGACGTGCTGGTTAACAATGCCGGCATCTATGAGGCGGTGGCGGACAATGCCCCGGACAGTGAATGGCACTCCGCCTGGGCGCGCACGCTAACCGTCAACCTTCAGGCAGCCGCGGACCTGAGCCGTCTCGCCGTGTCGCACTTCCTCGATCGCGGCGGCGGCGGGCGGATCGTCAATATTGCGAGCCGCGCCGCTTTCCGCGGCGACTCCCCGCAGCACTGGCATTATGCGGCCTCGAAGGCGGCGATTGTCGGCATGACGAAGACGATCGCGCGTGGCTATGCGTCGGACGGCATCCTCTGCTTCGCCGTCGCGCCGGGCTTCACCGTTTCGGAGATGACGGACGAATATCTGCAAGGTCGTGGTGGCGCTCAGATCGTGGCCGATATTCCGCTCGGACGCGTAGCGACCACGGACGAAGTCGCAGAAGTAATCCGCTGGCTGGCCATAGACGCGCCTGCATCGGCCACGGGCACGATCATCGACGTTAACGGTGCAAGCTATGTTCGCTAGTCTAGCCTTCGCCGCGGCCGCGCAGATCCTTCCGCTCGTCGTCCCGCTGCAGAAGCCGCCCCGCCATATCGAGCAGCCGATCGCGCCGATCGAGACGGCCGGCCCTGCCTTTGCTGCCGCCTGCGAGGGCTCGGACGATTTCGATAGGCCCGCGCCACCCGTGCGCATCCACGCGAATACCTATCTGGTCGGTACGTGCGGCATCTCCGCAATCCTGATCACCGGGACCGAAGGCGACATCCTAATCGACGGAGGCACCGAGGCGGGCGCCGACCTCATCGCCAACAACATCCGTAAGCTTGGGTTCAACCTCCGCGACGTGAAGATCTTGCTCCATAGCCATGAGCATTTCGACCACGTCGGCGGGATTGCTCATCTCCAGCAATTGACCGGCGCGCAGCTCTACGCTTCGCCAGCTGCCGCCAAGGTTTTCGCAACCGGCGCGGCCGGCGCCGATGACCCACAAGCGGGAATGAACAAGCCTTTCCCCGCTGCCCGGGTCGACCGCATCATCCGCGAAGGCGAGCAGGTGAGGCTGGGCAACCTCGCGCTCACTCCGGTCGCCACGCCCGGCCACACGCCAGGCGCGCTAAGCTGGCGCTGGGGGAGTTGCGACGGCGGGGTCTGCCGTCAGATCGTCTATGCCGACAGCCTGACTCCAGTCAGCCGAGACGGTTATCGATTCAGCGATCATGCCGATTATCTCAACGCATATCGCGCAAGCATTGCCAAGGTCGCCGCGCTCGAGTGCGATATCCTGCTGACTCCGCACCCGTCCGCCAGTCACATGCTCGAACGCATGGCCGGCGAGGCGCCGCTGACCGACAGCAATGCCTGTCGTGACTATGCCGCCTCGCTGACGAAAAAGCTGGACGAACGACTAGCCAAGGAAGCCGCCGGGAAGTGAGCTGGCGGATTACTGTCGCTTGCACTCGCGCGCAGGGAGAAAAGATTGGGGCAATGGGGGAGCCGCCTGGTTTCGGCGAGCATCCGCCCGTGCTGGTCGCGGATGAGCCCGACCCGGCCAAGCCTGACGAATGGCAGATCCACGCTTACTTCGATCATGAGCCGGGAGCGCAGGAACTGGGCGCACTCGCGGCTCTGGGCACCGGCGGACCGCGCGTCGAGCAGCTCGGCGAAGCGGACTGGGTGACGATGAGCCAGGCCGGCTTGCAACCGATCCGCGCCGGCCGTTTTTATGTGCACACGCCCATGTATCGCGCCATTTCGCCCGCGACATTTTCGTTCGAGATCGACGCGGGCCTCGCCTTCGGCACCGGGCAACACGCGACCACCGCGGGTTGCCTTGAAGCGCTCGACGAGCTCCAACGTGAGGGCGCGCGCTTCGCAAATGTCGCCGACATCGGCACCGGGACAGGCCTCCTCGCCTTCGCTGCCCTGGCGCTTTGGCCGGAGGCGAAGTGCATCGCGACCGATATCGATCCGATCGCCGTCGAGGTCGCCAGCGATAATGCAGCGATCAACCACGTGACGCTCGGCCACGGTCAAGGCGAGCTGCTGCTCGCGATTGCGGACGGCATGGACTCGCCGCTGCTGGCCGCTCGGGCGCCGTTCGATCTGATCATCGCCAACATCCTCGCTGGTCCGCTGGTCGACCTCGCCTCCGATTTCGCGAAGGCCCTGACCTTGGGCGGAACAATCGTCCTCGCCGGTTTGCTCGACGCTCAGGTTGAGGCGATTGGCCGAGCCTACAGTACGGCAGGACTAAGGATTCACCGCCACAGCGGCGGCGAATGGCCGGTTGTGATCCTCACGGGCGCCGACTAGGGAGGCTGGGTTTTCGACGACTGGCGGCTGATTCCAGTCGCCAATCGTCTCAGAGGGGATCAAGAGAGCTTCCCCAAGCTAAGTGAATCAAAGCGCTGTTCGCGCGAACGCGAGGATTAGCGAGCGTAAGAGGTTGAATGGAATGAGTTCGGACCTTTGGGCGATCACCTGCTACTTCAACCCCTGCCGGTACAAAACCAAGCGCGAGAATTACGACGTCTTCATCGAAGGCATGAACGCGGTTGGCGCAAACATTCTTACCGTAGAGCTGGCGTTCGGCGACGAAGAATTCGAGCTCGCCCCAAGCGACAATGTACTGCAGCTCAGAGGCTGGGGCCTGATGTGGCAAAAGGAACGGTTGCTGAACATCGCAGCTTCCAGACTGCCCGATTCCTGCAAGAAAATCGCTTGGCTCGACAACGATCTGATTTTTGAGAATCCCAAGTGGGTCGAGCAAACTTCGCTCGCGCTGGATCGCTACATGGTCATTCAGCCCTACACGACCGTCGTGCGATTGCCCCGCGGCACCCGCAAGTTCGATGGGCGCGGTGAAAAGTATGTTTCCTACGGACATGTATTCACTCAAAATCCGGGGCTAGCGCGCACTGGCGCGTTCCATCAGCACGGGCACAGCGGCTTTGCCTGGGCCGCTCGGCGCGAGCTCATCGACGAGTGCGGGCTATACGACGCTTGCCTCACCTGCAGCGGCGATCACTTGATGACGCATGCTTTTGCCGGTGGGATGATCCACAGCCTGTGCATCCCGCGGATGATCGGCAAGCAGAAGCGCTATCTCGAGCACTTCTGGAAATGGGCCGCAAAAGCGAGGGACATGGTCAATGGGCGGATTGGAGCCATTCCGGGCCGCGTCCTGCACTTGTGGCACGGGGATCTGGTCGATCGCCGCTACGCCCAACTCAATCTCCAATTCATGACGTTCAATTTCGACCCCGAAAAGCATCTGCGCTTCGACAAGAGCGGTCTATGGGAATGGACCGATGAGGCCCCGAAGCGCATGCGGGAATGGGCGAGCGAGATGTTTTGGCTGAGACGCGAAGACGGCGACCCCGCGCTGGAATCGCAGGCGGGAGCCGCCTGAGTTTTAGGCCTCGGGAAGGCGCCTCGCTTGAGCCGCCAAGTGCCTATCCTCAGTTTTTGATGCCGAGCTGCTCCAGCATGAACGCATAATATTCCGCGATCGAGTGATAGCGCTGGAAGCGGCCGGACTTTCCGCCGTGTCCCGCCTCCATATTGACTCTGAAAACAATCGGATCGTTGCCGGTGTTCATCGCGCGCAACTTCGCCACATATTTGGTCGGCTCGTAATACTGCACCTGGCTGTCCCACAGACCGGTGCCGACGAACATCGCCGGATAGGCCTTCTTCGCCACATTGTCGTAAG
>JBKPON010000099.1:0-21792 GCA_046733135.1 Pseudomonadota bacterium
TGGTAATCCTTGAAGAGGCGAACGTTGGTTGCGCCTTTAGGATGCAAGCGCCGCCTTGGCAAAGCTGGGCGGCGCCCGATTGTCGGAGCGCACTCAAGGTGCGATAGCGGGAGGCGAACAGGTTCTCTAGGCGGATAAGGAAGCGTTGCGGACGAGATTTGTCTGGTGGTCGGCGCTTCCCATGCTGTTGGCCGTACCGGCAGCGGCAGCTGCCCAGATCATCCCTCCAGAGGGTGGTCCGACTGAAGAGCAGTCGAGCTCTATTCAGAGCCCGACACCGCCTCCCGCGCCCGCCCCGAGCCAACTTGTCGAGTTTAGTTCCGACACGGTCACCTACGACAGCGACTCCGACGTCGTCACCGCGAGCGGCGAAGTGCGCATGAATCGCGAGGGAAATTATCTCGCCGCCGAGCAGGTCGTGTGGGACCGCAAGACGGGTCAAGTGCGGGCGATGGGCAGGGTCGTGCTGATGACACCTGAAGGCGACAAGCTGGTTGGCGAGAACGTCGAGCTGACCGACACGTTCAAGGAAGGCACGATCCAGAACCTGTTGGTCGTGCTCGAAAGCGGCGGCCGCATCGCCGCCACCCGCGGCGTCCTCAACGGCACCGTCTACACGCTCGAGAATGCGGTCTACTCGCCGTGCCCGGTGACGACCGCAACCGGCTGTCCCAAGCGGCCGAGTTGGTCAATCACCGCTGCGAAAGTGATTGACGACCGAGCGCACAACCAAGTGCATTTCCAAGGCGGCCGGCTCCAGCTGTTCGGACTCAATCTGCCCCTGCTCCCAATCTTCACGATCCGCACCGACACCGGCGGCGCTACGGGTTGGCTAGTCCCGGATATCGCCTTTTCGACACGGAAGGGATTCGAGCTCGGTCTGCCGTATCACTGGCAGATCGGCCCCAACCGCGACCTCACCCTCACCCCGCACCTCTACACCAGGCTCTGGCCCGGCATCGAAGGCAAGTATCGCGAACTCAATTCCATCGGCGCGTTCGAGCTCGGCGGCTTCCTGACCTACGGGAGCATCGAGAGCGCGGATCCGACCGATACATCGTCGTTCACGGGGCGGGGCTTGCGCGCCTATTTCGAAGCCAACGGCAAGGCGCAGCTCGATCCCCTGTGGAGCATCACCAGCTCCCTCAGGATCGCAACCGACAAGACGGTCACGCGCCGCTACGACATCACCAACGACGACCGGCTTCGCAACTTCGTCAATGCAGAGAGGATCAGCCCCAATTCCTATGTCTCGATCGCGGGCTGGGCATTCCAAGGTTTGCGCTTCGATGATGACCAGAAGCAGATCCCGATAGCTCTTCCGGCAATCGACGCCCGATTCCGCATGGGCGAGGTCGCCGGCGGTCGGGTCGAGATAGAAGCCAACAGCCTTTCGATCCTCCGCGTTGAAGGCCAGGACACGCAGCGCGCCTTCGCCAGCGCCCGTTGGGACCTGCGCCGGCTGACGCCCTGGGGCCAGGAATTGACCCTCACGGCCTTCGGTCGAGGCGATGTCTATCATACGCAGGACGCCGCCGACACAGTCGTGCCGATCTATCGCGGGACGGACGGTTGGCACACGCGCGCGATTGGTGCCCTGGCGGCCGACATCAAATGGCCCTTCGTCGGATCAGCCTTCGGCGGAACGCAACGGTTCGTTCCTCGCGTTCAGCTGGTGTTGACGCCGCCTACTCCCAACCTCGATATCCCGAACGAAGATGCGCGGTCGGTGGACCTCGAGGACGGCAACATTTTCGCCCTCAACCGCTTTCCCGGCTACGACCGGTGGGAGGACAGCTCACGGATTACCTACGGTGTCGAATGGTCCTTAGAGCGCCCCAAATTGTCGATCATGACGACGATCGGACAGAGTTACCGTTTCTTCGGACCTTCCAAGATCTTCCCTGAAGGCACCGGCCTCAATGGCCAGGTGAGCGATATCGTCGGCCGGACTCGAATCCGTTACGGCCGCTTCATCGACCTCACCCACCGTTACCGGCTCGACAAGGACAATTTCGCGGTGCGCCGGAACGAGATCGACCTGACCGTCGGCAGCGAGCAGACCTATGCGCAGATCGGGTATCTGCGACTCAACCGCGACATCGATCCGACGATCGAGGATTTGCGCGATAAGGAAGAGCTACGGTTCGCCGCGCGCGTGCTGTTCCATCGCTATTGGTCGATCTTCGGAGCGACCGTCCTCGACCTGACGGACAAGAACGAGGACCCGCTGTCGCTTTCCGACGGTTTTGAACCCGTCCGCACCAGGCTCGGAATTTCTTACGAGGACGACTGCCTGGAGCTTGGCCTCTCGTGGCGACGCGACTATGAGCGCATCGGTACATTCCGCAAGGGAAGCACATTCGCCCTTCATTTGGCATTGAAGGGACTTGGCCGCTAAGGCTGCATTCAGCAGACCTGGCTAAAGGCGGCATCGCTATTGGGCTGGGGAATAAGGGAAATTCGGATCGTGACGGCATTTGGACTGAGTTCGACGCGCATGTTGTTGGCGACCGCCGCAGTAATGATCATCGGTGCATCCGCCGCCGTGGCCCAGCAGGAGGCGCAACCCCCCGCCCCCAACACCACCAGCTCGTTGCGTTTGCCGCAGAACCCGCAGCTGTTCGGCAACGCCATGCCGTCGGTCGTCAAGGCGACGGCAATCGTCAACGGCGACGTCATCACCCAGACCGATATCGATCAGCGCGTGGCGCTGCTCGCCATCGCCAACGGCAATCAGCAAATTCCCGCGGATGAGCTGGATCGGCTGCGCCAACAGGTCCTGCGTAACCTGATCGACGAGACGCTGCAGATTCAAGCCGCCAAGACCGAGAAGATCGAGATCAAGAATTCGGATATCGAAAAGACGCTCGGCCGGGTCGCTGGGAACGTCAAGCAGACGCCCGAGCAGCTGGCGGCCTACCTCAATGCGAACGGATCCTCGATCAAGACGCTTCGCCGCCAGATCGAGGGCGAGATCGCCTGGCAGCGCCTGCAGCGCGCCAAGATCGAGAGCGGGGTCAGCGTCGGCGACGACGAGGTGAAGGCAGTTCTCGACAAGATGAACGCTTCCAAGGGCACGGAAGAATATCGCGTCGGCGAAATCTACCTCCAGGCGCCGCCGGGCTCGGAGCAGCAGGTGATCGGCGAGGCGAACAAGATCCTGGAGCAGCTCAAGACCGGTGCTTCGTTCGCGGGATATGCGCGACAATATTCCCAGTCCTCGTCCGCGGCGGTCGGCGGCGATCTGGGCTGGATGCGTCCGGAGCTGCTACCGCCCCCGCTCGCCACGGCTCTCCGCCAGATGGCGCCCGGTACGATCAGCAACCCGATCCCCAACTCGGGCGGCGTGTCGATCATTGCCGTGCAGGACACGCGCAAGATTTTGACTCCGGATCCGCGCGACGCCGTCCTCAGCCTCAAGCAGGTGTCGATCACCTTCCCCAAGGGCATTTCGCGGCAGGCCGCGGAGCCGATCGTTGCAAAGTTCGCCGAGGCCGCGCGTAGCGTCGGTGGTTGCGGCGGTGCCGAGAAGATCGCCGGGGACTTCCATGGCGAGGTTGTGTCCAGCGAAGGGGTGAAGATGCGCGACCTCCCAACCGCGCTCCAGCAACTGATGCTGCCGATGCAAGTCGGTCAGGCGACCCAGCCGTTCGGATCGCTCGACGAGGGCGTCCGCGTCCTGGTGATGTGCGGCCGCGACGAGGTCGACCCAAGCGCACCGAGCTATGACGAAGTGTACAATCAGATCAACGAAGAGCGAATGAACCTGCGCGCTCGCCGCTACCTCCGCGACCTGCGCCGCGATGCGGTGATCGAATTTCGCTGATTGTCCAAAACCCGATATGGGCGCAGCCGTGCCTTCGCATTCTGACTCAACCTTTGCAGTTTCGCTCGGGGATCCGGCCGGAATCGGGCCCGAAGTCATCGCGAAATGTTGGGACAATCGATCCCTATTCGGCCTTCCGCCCTTCGTCGCCATCGGCGACGGCAATTCGCTCGCCTCGGTCTGGGACGGACCCATAACGGTCGTCGACGATCCGAGCGACGCCGATTCCGTTTTCGACAGCGGACTTCCTCTCCTCCAGGTTCCGGCCGCGCAGGCCGATCGGCCGGGACATCCCAGCGTTGCCGGCGCGCATTGTTCACTCGATTCGCTTGAACTGGCCGTCGGCTTGGCGCGCTCGGGCTCCGTCGCGGCCGTTGTGACGGGTCCGGTGGCCAAGGAGCAGCTCTACGCGATCGGCTTCCAGCACCCCGGCCAGACGGAGTTCGTTGCCGAGCGCTGCGGCGTAGCCCCCGGCAATGTGGCGATGATGCTCGCGGGCCCGAGCCTGCGAACGACTCCGGTCACCACGCATCTGGCACTCGCCGACGTGTCGGAGGGTTTGACCGCTGCATTGATCGAGTCGCGCGGCCGCACGGTGCTCCGTGGCCTTCAGCGGAATTTCGGGATCGCCGAACCGCGCCTCGCCGTCGCGGGGCTCAACCCCCATGCCGGCGAGGGGGGCGCACTGGGGCGCGAGGAGATCGAGATCATCGAGCCGGCGATCGCTGCCCTTGCCGCTGAGGGTTGGAGGGTGAGCGGCCCCCACCCTGCCGACACCATGTTCCATCCGAGCGCCAGGGCCAATTACGATGCCGCGCTATGCATGTACCACGACCAGGCGTTGATCCCGATCAAAGCGGTGCATTTCGAGGAGGCGGTTAACATAACCCTCGGCCTGCCGATCGTCCGCACCGCGCCCGATCATGGCACCGCTTTCAACATCGCCGGCCAGGACCGCGCCGATGCGCGGCCGATGGCAGCCGCAATCCGCATGGCGGCGCAGTGCGCCATGCTGCGCACGGAAATGGTTTGACCCGCAGCCTCGAACCGTTGCGCGAGGTCATCGCCCGTCATGGGCTCAGCGCAAGTAAGGTGCTCGGTCAGAACTTCATCCTCGACCGCCAGCTGCTGCACCGAATCGCCGCGCTGTCCGGCCCGCTGGAGGGAGCGCGCGTCTATGAGGTTGGCCCGGGCCCGGGCGGGTTGACGCGCGCTCTGCTTGAGGCCGGCGCCGCGGTCGTCGCCGTCGAACGGGACCGCCGCTGCATCCCCGCTTTGACCGAGCTGCAAGAAGAATTCGGGCCACGGCTGGATGTGTGGGAAGCCGATGCGCTGAAGCTCGATGAGGGGGCAATCGTCGGCAATGGCGCGCAGGTCGTCGCCAATTTGCCCTACAATATCGGAACCGCGCTCCTCCTCCGATGGCTCCAGGTCGAGCCCTGGCCTCCGTGGTGGCGATCGCTGACGCTGATGTTCCAGAAGGAAGTGGCGGAAAGGATCGTGGCTCGGCCCGCGACCGGGGCCTATGGTCGTCTTTCGGTCGCGGCGCAGTGGCGCGCCCGCCCGCGCATCGCAATGACCGTCAACCGCTCGGCTTTCGTGCCGCCGCCGAAGGTCACCTCGGCGGTCGTCCAGATCGAGCCTGCCGACGCTCCGCCGGGCGTGGATCCAAAGGTCATGGAGAAGGTCACCGAAGCCGCCTTCGGACAACGCCGCAAGATGCTTCGGTCGAGTCTGAAATCCTATCCGGGCGCAGTCGAGGCCCTGGAAGCGCTGGCAATCGACCCGGAGCGACGGGCCGAAACCCTAACCGTCGACGAGTTCGTGCGCTTGGCCCGATCGCTTTCCCGGACGTGATCCGGGATCAGTCGTGCTTCGGCGTCGGCACCGGCTTGGCCGCGGCCACGCTCGGGCCGCGCGTGATGGCCGACGAGAGCTGAGCCACCTGCGGGCACCCCTTGGCCGCACAAATCTGTTGCAACCTCTGCAAGTTGGCCTGAGCCCGAGCGACAGCGCCCAACTGCACCATCGCCTCACCCTGGACTGCGATCGCGTCTGGATCATTCGGCTCGAGCAGCAATGCCTTGTTGGTCATGCGGATCGCTTTGCCGAACAGCTGCTGCTTTTCCGCCACGCGGGCCATATCGACGAACGCCCAACGGTTGCGCGGGTCGATGGCCATGGCCGTTTCCAGCAGATCCTCCGCCTGCTCAAGCTTGCCCGCCTCGATAAGCGCTTCCGCCTGGTGCATCAGTTGGACCGACTTGGGATTGATCTGGTCGTCGGAACGCTGTCCCGAGACGGGCGCGGTGAGCGCGACGCCGGCCAGGCCAACCAGCAAAAGACGAGGAATAAAGCCCATCAATGTCTCCACTTACGCGCAATCCACTAGCATGGACGTTCGAGCCGCGCGACGAAAAACCCGTCGGTGCCGTCGCGAGCCGGAGTCAACAGCCGGCCGGCACCGTCCAAACGCCCTGCGGCAATTGGCGTTTCCTCCATGATCCACGATGAATGCCGGCTGACAAAGCCATCAATCTGGCCTGCCCCTTCCCGGGACAGCAGCGAGCAGACCGCATAGACCAGCCGTCCGCCGGGACGAACCAGTTCCGCCGCGACGTCGAGCAGGCGCTGTTGCAGGCGAACGAGGCGGTCCAGCCGTTCCAACGTCAGCCGCCATCGCCCTTCCGGATTGCGCCGCCAGGTGCCGCTCCCGGAGCACGGCGCGTCCACCAGCACCAGATCGGCCGAAGCGGCGGAAATCTCCCGCAGTTCGTTTGGCGGGTTCACCAAGCGTGTCTCGATCCTCGCGCCGGCTCGCTCCGCGCGCGGCGCCAGCTTGGACAGTCGGGCGCGATTGCTGTCCGTCGCCAGGATCTGGGCTTGCGGAGCGGCGGCCGCAAGCGCCAGCGCCTTACCGCCGGCGCCGGCGCAGAGGTCGAGGATGCGCTCCCCGTTTCTCGCCTCACACGACAGGGCGATCAGCTGGCTACCCTCGTCCTGGACCTCGACGAGACCCGACCGGAACGCGGGATGGTCGTCGACCTTGCTGGCCGCCGGAAGGCGGATGCCCCACGGGCTGAAAGGCGTGCTCGTACCGTCGGGAAAGTCGTGAAGTAGGTCCTCTCTGGAGGCACGGGCGGCGTTCACCCGCAAATCGACCGGGGCCCGTTCCAGCAACGCCGGCCATTCCTCCCTGTCGACCAGCGGCGAGAGCTCGGGAATTAGCCATTCCGGGATCAAACTTGGCGGTGCGGCTTCTTCATTTTGCTCGCGTGGTTCCGGCCCCCGCGGCTCGCCGAACAGTATTCGCAACTCCGGCTGGTCGTCGACGAGCCCGAGGACCGCGGCTCTGCCGCTTGTCGGCCGCTCCGCGCAACGCCTGATCGCCCGAAACACGAGCTCACGCACCGCCCGCCGATCCTTCGATCCGGCATAGCGGCGGTGCTTGAAGTAGCGCGTCACGATCGTGTCCGCCGGCGGGCCGTCTTCACGAGCGGAAGCGATCACTTCGTCGAGGACCTCGATCGCCCCCTGGAGACGCGCCGCGGGGGTCACCGGACTCGCTCCCTAGCCGCTCGTCCTGAGCGGAACGCCGCAGGCAAGTAGTCGAAGGGCGCTTCGCACGTCCGTCGAGCACGCGCCCTTCGACAAGCTCAGGACGAGCGGAATTGTTTCCTTTTGCATCTATCCCTCACCGGGTCGGGTAATTCGGCGCCTCGCGGGTGATCGAGACGTCGTGGACGTGGCTCTCCGACAAGCCCGCGTTGGTGATCCGCACGAACTTCGCGCGCTTCTGCAGCTCGGCGATGCTGGTCGAGCCGGTATAGCCCATCGCCGCCTTCACTCCTCCGACCAGCTGATGGATGATCTCCCGGACTGGTCCCTTGTACGGCACCTGGCCTTCGATCCCCTCGGGGACGAGCTTTAGATGGTCCTGGATATCCTGCTGGAAGTAACGATCGGCCGAACCGCGCGCCATCGCCCCCACCGAGCCCATGCCGCGGTAGGATTTGTAGGAGCGTCCCTGGTAGAGGAAGATCTCGCCTGGAGCCTCTTCAGTCCCAGCAAGCAGCGATCCCACCATCACCGCCGATGCGCCGGCGGCCAGCGCTTTGGCGATGTCGCCGCTGGTGCGGATGCCGCCGTCCGCGATCACGGGTATGCCGTTGGCCGCACCTGCCGCATCCATGATGGCGGTCAGCTGCGGGACTCCGACGCCGGCAACAATACGGGTCGTGCAGATCGATCCCGGGCCGATTCCGACCTTGATCGCGTCCGCGCCCGAATCGGCAAGCGCCTTTGCCGCATCCGCGGTCGCGATATTGCCCGCCACGACCTGAACGGAATTGGATGCCTGCTTCACGCGCTCGACAGCGCGGGGAACGTCGAGATTGTGGCCATGGGCCGTGTCGATGACGATGCAGTCGCATCCGGCCTCGATCAGTGCTTCCGAACGCGCATAGCCTGCGTCGCCGACGGTCGTTGCCGCCGCCACACGCAAGCGACCTTCCGAATCCTTGGTCGCGAAGGGCGCTGCGACGGACTTTTCGATGTCCTTGACCGTAATCAGCCCCACACAATGATCGTCCCGGTCGACGACGAGAAGCTTTTCGATGCGCCGCTGATGGAGGATCCTGCGAGCCTCTTCCTGGCTCGTCCCGATCGGAACCGTCGCCAGATTTTCCTTGGTCATCAGCTCGCGCACGGGCTGCTTCGAATTCTCAGCGAAACGCACGTCGCGATTGGTGAGGATTCCGCAAAGCTTGCCGGACTTCTCGACGACCGGAATGCCGCTGATGCGATTGGCCTTCATCAGATCCAGCGCCTCGGCCAGCGTCTGGTCGGGGGACATGGTGATGGGGTTTACGACCATCCCGCTTTCAAAGCGCTTCACCTGACGCACCGCCGCCGCCTGTTCGTCGACGCTGAGGTTGCGGTGGAGCACTCCTATACCACCGAGCTGGGCGAGCGCGATGGCCATGTCGGCTTCCGTCACCGTGTCCATCGCCGATGAGAGGATCGGGATGTTTAGCGGAATCTCGCGGGTGAGTCGGGTCTTGGTTTCGGCCTGGCTGGGAAGGACGCTCGATTCGAGCGGCTGCAGGAGGACGTCGTCGAACGTCAGGCCGAGGGGGATATCAGGGGTGCCGTTGAGGTGGGCCATATCGGCCCATGACAGGTGAAGCGCGATTCGCCAAGGGGCGCTACTCGTGCGCCCTCTCCAATACCCGATGGGCCGCCTCGACGTGCATTCGCTCGATCATCTCGTCCTCAAAGCGTTCAGCACCGCCGTGGAATGCCTCGACCAAGCTCTTTGCACGTTCGATCTCGGACTCGGTCGGCGCGAAAGCGCGATTGCAGGGGGCGATCTGGCTCGGGTGAATGAGGCTCTTGCCGTCGAACCCCAATCGGCGTCCCTCGATCGCCTCCGCGATGAAGCCATCCTCGTCTTGAAGCCCGTTGAAAACGCCGTCGAAAGCCGCCACTCCCGAGGCTCGCGCCGCCAGGACGATCAGCTGTAGTGCGGCGGAGATAGGCTCCCGCGTGGCGTCCAGCGGCAATCTGAGGTCGGCTCGAAGGTCGTTCGTCCCTGCGATGAGGCCCGCTGCCTCCTTCGCTATTTCGGCAGCGGCGAGGACCCCTGCCGCCGTCTCGATCATCGCAAGCACGGGTTTGCCGACGGTTTTACGAACGTCGCCCAACAGGTGCGCGGACATCGCGCGCGGCAGGATGACGAGGTCGGCTGACGATCGTGCCACGGCATCCAGATCGAGCGAATGCCATTCCGTGCCGACGCCGTTCACGCGGATCGCGACCGGCTTTGCCCATCTCTCTCCGACAGCCTCTACGGCCGCAACGCGCGCCCCATCCTTGTCCTCGGGCTTCACAGCGTCTTCGAGATCGAGCACCACGAGATCGGCGCCCACTTCGCGCGATTTGGCAATCGCGCGGGAGTTGGACGCCGGGAGGAACAGCACGGATCGCACGGCGAACAGGTCAGCGCTCATGCCGATTTCGCTTTCACCGGACCTCGCTCCATCGCATCATGTAGAGACCATAGTTCGGGGAAGTTCATGCTGACCAGCTTCATGACCGCAATCGCGGTCCTCGCACTTCTCTTCGTGATGATGGGCGTCAAAATCGTCCACCAGGGATTTCGCTACACCGTCGAGCATTTCGGCCGTTTCACTCGGGTCGCGGAGCCGGGTTTCAACTTCCTGCTGCCGTTCTTCTACCGCGTCGGCCGCAAGATCAACATGATGGAGCAGGTTCTCGACATCCCGGGCCAGGAGATCATCACCAAGGACAATGCGATGGTCGCCGTCGACGGCGTCGTCTTCTTCCAGGTTCTGGACGCCGCCAAGGCCGCCTATGAGGTGAGCGACCTCTATACCGCGATCATGGCGCTCTCGACCACCAATCTGCGCACGGTGATGGGCTCGATGGACCTCGACGAGACCCTGTCGAAGCGCGACGAGATCAATGCGCGTCTGCTCGCGGTCGTGGACCACGCGACCGAAGCCTGGGGGGTGAAGATCACCCGCGTCGAACTGAAGGACATCCGCCCGCCCGCGGACATCGTCAACGCCATGACCCGGCAGATGAAGGCGGAGCGCGAGAAGCGCGCGGCGATCCTCGAATCCGAAGGCATGCGCCAGTCCGAAATCCTGCGGGCCGAAGGCGAGAAGCAGGCTAAGATCCTCCAGGCGGAAGGCCTCAAGGAAGCCGCGTTCCGCGAGGCCGAGGCCCGTGAGCGCGCTGCCCAGGCGGAGGCGAATGCAACCAAATCGGTCAGCGACGCCATCGAAGGCGGTAGCACCCAGGCGATCAATTATTTCATCGCTCAGAAGTATGTCGAGGCTCTGGGCAAGTTTGCAACTTCGCCCAATGCCAAGACCATTCTCTTCCCGGTCGAGGCGACCCAGCTCATGGGCACGCTCGGCGGGATCGGCGAGCTCGCCAAGGAAGCCTTCGGTGAAGGGACCGGCAAGAGCGTCCCGCCAACGCGAGCCAAGGTCGTACCGAGCGTTCCGGGCACCGGCGCATGAAGGGCATTGATCCCGGCTGGCTGTGGCTGATCGGCGGAGTCCTGCTCCTGATCGCCGAGGTCGTCGCGCCGGGCTTCTTCCTCGTCTTCATCGGCGTGGCGGCGATCCTCACCGGCCTGTTCGCCGTGCTGTTCAACTTCGGCCTCGCGCCGCAGCTGGCGCTGTTCGCCCTTTATGCGGTGATCGCCGTGCTCGTCGGCCGACGATTCTACGCCAACCAGGTCCAGGACAGCAGCGACCCGCTCCTGAACGATCGGGCGGGGCGGCTTGTCGGAAAGGTCGTGACGGTGGTCGAGGCGGTGGACGAACACAGCGGCCGTGTCCGTGTCGGCGACAGCATCTGGACCGCTCGAGGGGGGCCGGCAGCTCCGGGCGAGAGCGTGCGCATCACCGGCATTGACGGCAATTGCCTCAAGGTGGAAGCCGAGCGGCCCCCTCTTCCCGCCTGACGGAGTCACGATTTGCTGAAATTCGAATTCACCCGCCGCCAAACGCTCGCGGGTCTCGCAGCCACATCGGCGCTACCTCTCCTCGCCAAGGCCACGCCAGCCTTTGCCCAAGCCGCGAGCGAGGGCCAGGCGAAAGCGCTGCTCGACTCTTTCGCAGAAAATCTACTCCGGCTGAATCCGGAAAGCGCCACCTCACTCGGCGTCGATACAGGAGCTCGCGCAAAACTACGCTACGAACTCGGCGACCGCTCAGCAGCCGGACAACGACGGGTCGCCGCCACGCTCAAGAGCGATCTCGCCCGAGCTGAGGCGCTCGATGTGTCAGGCCTGTCTTTCACCACGCGCACCAGCGTCGAGGTCGTGAAGAGCGCCTACACCACGGCGCTGGAAGGATTCGCCCTGCCCTACGGCGATGTGGCCGTCGGCGGCTGGCGCAACACGCCCTACGTCGTGATCCAGAACGTCGGCGCCTACATCGACACGCCCAAGTTTCTCGACACCGACCACCCGATCGAAAATTCGTCGGACGCCGAGGCGTATCTCAGCCGCCTCTCCCAATATCCGTCCCAGCTTAACGGAGAGCTCGAGCGCATGCGGGCGGCACGGGCAGAGGGACTCGTCCCACCCAATTTCCTGATCGACAAGGCGATCAACCAGCTGACGCTCTCCGCCAAGAATGCCCATGAAGGCGGCAGCATTGTCGAGTCCCTCGTCCGGCGGACGAAGGCGAAGGGAATAACGGGCGATTGGGAGTCACGCGCGCGCAAGATCGTCACGGGCGACATTGGGCCGGCGCTCGACCGCCAGATCGCCGAGCTTCAGGCCGAACGAGCGATCGCGACCGATGTCGCGGGCATGTGGTCCCGCCCGCATGGCGATGAATATTACCGCTGGGCGCTCAAGGCCTCGACCACCACCAATCTGACTCCGGACGAAGTCCACGCCATGGGCCTCGAGCAGCTGAAGGAGCTGCACTGGCGGATGGATCCGATCCTCAAGCGCCTCGGCTATACGCAAGGAACGGTCGGCCAACGGATGCAGGCGCTCGCCAAGGATCCGCGTTACCAATTCCCCGAGGGGGACAAGGGCCGGGCGGAGATCATGGCCTACATCCAGGAATGGTTGACCAAATTCCGCTCTCTACTCCCGCGGGCGTTCAACACCCAGGTGCAGGGCAACGTCGAAGTGAAGCGGATGCCGCCCGAGGAAGAGCCTGGCGCGCCTGGCGCCTATGGCGGAGCCGGCTCGATCGACGGCAAGATCCCCGGCAAATTCTGGATCAACCTGCGCGCCACCGATCTGCACAGCAAGTATAGCCTGCCCGATTTGGCGGCGCACGAGGCGATTCCGGGGCACGTCTGGCAGGGCGAATATGCCAATAAACTGCCGCTCATCCGGACCCTGCTGGCCTTCAACGCTTATTCCGAAGGCTGGGCGCTCTACGCCGAGCAGCTGATGGACGAGCTCGGCGCCTATGAGGGTCACCCCGCGCTAAGCCTCGGCTACCTGCAATCGATCGCTTTCCGCTGTTGTCGGCTGGTCGTCGACAGCGGTATCCATGCGAAGCGTTGGACGAGGCAGCAGGGTGTGGATTTCTTCGTTCAACGCAACGGATCCAATCCACTCGAAGTCGCGTCTGAAGTGGACCGCTATTGCAGCTGGCCGGGCCAGGCCTGCGGCTACAAGGTCGGCCACAGCACCATCAACCGCCTGCGCGACAAGGCGAAGGCGGAACTCGGGCCAAAGTACGACTTGCGCGCCTTCGACGATGCGGTCGTGCTCGGCGGCAACGTCCCGATGGACGTTCTGGCGAAAAACGTCGACGATTATGTGGCGCGGAGGAAGGTCGGCGGCGCTGTCGCGTCTCAGCCGGAGCGCGGCTGAGAACAAGTCGCACTCCATCCCTGCGGCGAGCTGTTCCGGTGATACGGTCGCCGGAACTTCCCTGCGAAGAGACGCTCGTTATCGTACCTGCTTTAGGGAGCGAGGACGCAATGGCGTGGCATATCGGGCGCACTGAAGCACTTTCTGATCCGGATGCGGCGAGGCGCAAAACTCTGGCAAAACTCAGCGGGCTCGCCGAGCTAGACGACCCCGAAAGCCTGGTCGTCCCCATATTGCTTGACGCGATCCTGATGGCCGAAGCCTATCGCGGGGCTCGACACCAGGTGAGCTTCCTCCCTGAGCTGACCCGAAACGTCGACGCACTCATTCGCCAGCTGAACAGCCTCGAGAAGGCCAAGGAATGGGCGGAGGGCTAACACACGCCATCTCCTCGGCCCCGCCGGATTAACGGTCGCTTCATTGCGCACAGCCAACTCATGGAAGTGCGGCGAGGTCGGGTGGAATGAAATGCCGTCGCGCTTCGATCGAGAACAGCCGATCTCGCGAGTAGAACCGTAGCGGCCAGTCCCGCCGACCCATTGGCGACAGAAGCAGCTCGTTGATCAGCGCATGAAGCGGTTCGTTCGCAGCGGCCTCGCTAAGAAAGAACCGCACGCCGTGCAGGAAAACGTGGGTGATCGTCTCGTGATAGCCCTGTGTGTCGTCGTTCACCCCGCCGACACTCTCATTGTAGCGGCGGATGATGTGCCGCAACTCCGAATCAAGGTCGATGTCCGGGCGCTTCAGCACGAGGTAGGTCGTCGCGGCGAGATGCGCCTCGTGCGTCCATTCGGCGCGCGGCAGCGTGCACGCAAGAAGGCCATCGCCTATGCATTCGATTTCGGCGTCGGAGGTGAAGAAGCGGGGTCGATATTCGGTCATTTGATCGGGTCCTTGGAAGGGCCCGATCGGTGACCGGGCCTAGGCTGATGTGGTCTGAGCGGCAGGCTGCGTTTGTTGTTGCGCCTGACCCTGCTTGGGCGCGGCTTGGCGCACGCCCTCGTCCACTTGATCCGCAAATTGCGCGAAATTGACCACGAATAGATCGACCAGCTTGGCGGCGGTCCGGTCATATTCGGCCGGGTCCGCCCAAGTCCCGCGTGGGTCGAGGAGCTTGGTGTCAACGCCGGGCACCGCGACCGGCACTTCGAAGCCGAAGTTCGGGTCCTTGCGGAACTTGACGTTCTTCAGACTGCCATCGAGCGCGGCGTTCAGCAGCGCGCGCGTCTCCTTAATCGGCATACGCTTGCCGACACCATATTTCCCACCGGTCCAGCCGGTGTTGACCAGCCAGCAGTCGGCGCCGCCGGCCGCGATCCGCTCTTTGAGCAGATTCCCGTAGACCGACGGGTGGCGCGGCATGAACGGTGCGCCGAAGCAGGTCGAGAAGGTGGCCTCGGGTTCCGTCACTCCGATCTCGGTCCCGGCGACTTTGGCCGTGTATCCTGAGAGGAAATGATACATCGCCTGGTCGGGAGTTAGCTTCGCGATCGGTGGCAGCACGCCGAACGCGTCGGCGGTCAACATCACGATATTCTTCGGCACCGGTCCCATGTTCTTTTCGGAACAGTTGGGGATGTAGTCGATCGGATATGCCCCGCGGCTGTTTTCGGCGAGGCTTGGGTCGTCGAGGTCGAGCTCACGCGTGACGGGGTCGATGACGACATTTTCGAGTACCGTGCCGAAGCGCTTGGTCGTGGCGTAAATCTCCGGCTCCGCCTCAGCAGAAAGGCGGATCATCTTGGCGTAGCAGCCGCCTTCGAAATTGAAGACGTTGGTGTCCGACCAGCCATGCTCGTCGTCGCCGATGAGGGTGCGGTTCGGGTCGGCCGAAAGGGTTGTCTTGCCGGTACCGGACAGACCGAAGAAGATGGCGGTGTCGCCATTGGGCCCGATATTGGCGGAGCAATGCATCGGCATGATGCCCTGCTCGGGAAGGATGAAGTTCAAGAGACCGAAGACGCCCTTCTTCATCTCCCCGGCATAGGCGGTGCCGCCGATCAGGATGACCTTCTTCTCGAAGTTCACCGCGATCACTGTCTCGCCGCGGCAGCCGTGCCGCTTCGGATCCGCCCGGAAGCTTGGCAAGTCGATGATCGTGAATTCCGGTTCGAAGCCTGCCAGCTCATGCTCTTCAGGGCGGACGAGAAGCGTCCGGGCGAAGAGATTGTGCCAGGCCAGTTCGTTGATCACGCGGACGCGCACGCGGTGCTCCGCCTGTGAACCGCCGTACAGGTCGGCGACGAACAGCAAATCCTTGTCGCCCAGGGCGAGAAGGAAGTCCTCGTGAAGCCGATCGAACGCGTCCGGCTCCATCGCCTGATTGACCTTGCCCCACCAGACAGCCTTCTCGGTGACCGGATTGCGGACGATATATTTGTCCTGGGCGCTGCGGCCGGTGAACTTGCCCGTGCGCACGGTCAGTGGGCCGTCCTTGGCGAGCAGACCTTCACCGCGCCGAACCGCATGTTCGACAAGCGGCGCCGTGGTGAGATTCCAGAAAATCTCCGCGCCTGTCGCGATACCCTGCGCATCAAGCCCACTATTCGGCACCCGGTCGGTCACTGACTTCCTTTCCCTCTCCAAGAGCGCCTAAGTGACGTCTCGATGGCTCTAATAAACCAAAAGCGGCGGCGACCGGTGTCGGGCCTGCCGCCGCATACGTATGCGTCAAAGCGCCTATAACCCCAAAAAAGTCGCGGGGTCAAAACGGGATAACCGCTGGATTGGACCGGCCGCACATCGGATAGCGCTAACATGTGTATCGTCTTGAGACAGCATCGGATTTTAAAGGATCGGAGTGCGCCCGGGTCGGCCGATGCTTGTGTCGCAAGTGACCGCTGGCTAATCCCCTCCCCCGGGCAACGGGCAAAGACACAGATGGGCGGCGAATGAGCCAAGCGATAGCGCTGGTCGACGACGACCGGAACATTCTCACGTCCGTGTCTATCGCCTTGCAAGCTGAGGGGTTTGTGACACGTGTCTATTCCGACCCCGTGCAAGCGCTGAAATCGATCGGCGAGAATCCGCCCGATCTCGCCGTGCTCGATATCAAGATGCCGCAAATGGACGGGATGGAGCTGCTCCGCCGTATCCGCGAAAGCAGCGCCCTGCCGGTAATCTTTCTGACGTCCAGGGACGACGAACTCGATGAGGCGCTGGGGCTCGCCATGGGCGCCGACGACTACATTTCCAAGCCCTTCTCGCAACGTCTCCTGATCGCACGGATTCGGGCGATCCTTAGGCGCCAGGAGCTGGCCCGGGGCGAAGCCGAGTCCAGCCAAAGCGATCCCGAGCCGCCCCTCCTCGAGCAGGGGCGGCTGTTAATGGATCCGGCGCGGCACAAGGTGCTGTGGGACGGCAGGGACGTTAGCCTGACCGTCACCGAATTCCTGATCCTGGAAGCGCTCGCGCAACGCCCAGGGGTCGTAAAAAACCGTAACCAATTGCTCGATGTGGCTTATCATGACGATGTCTATGTCGACGACCGCACCATCGACAGCCACATCAAGCGGATTCGCCGGAAGTTCCGCGCCGTCGACGCGGACTTCGACGCAATCGAGACCCTCTATGGCGTCGGATATAAATTCGACGAGCAGTGACGAAGAAGCCGACCTGAGGCTTAGCTGGTCGGGGCGTTGGACGCTCGGCTATCGTATCCTTGCGGTCAACATTCTGACGCTGGTGCTGCTCGCACTGGGAGTGCTCTATCTCGACGCCTACCGCACCCGCCTCAGCAAAGAACGCACTCGCCAAGCCAGAATCGAGGCGAGTACCACCGCTCAAGTTCTCTCGCTTGTTCCCGAACGTGAGTGGCCGGCCGTGCTGACGACCGTGACGAGAGGGACTGGCAGCCGAATGCGGCTCTATGGCCCCGACGGCCAGCTCATCGTGGATAGCTGGAAGCTCACTGGCCCGACCTACGAGCTGCGAGATCCCAACGTACAAAGGTGGACCAAGGACGCGGCGCGCGCATTGGACCGAGGCTTCAACACCCTCGTCGGTTCGCCGGTGCTCGACGATTATGCCGAACCGGCGATCGATCGGCTCCAGGCGTGGCCCGAGGCATTGGAGGCGAAAAAGAGCGGTCGCGCGGAAACGGCGATCCGCAACGCTCCGGATTTGACGCCGGTGCTTTCGGCCGCCGCACCGGTCAAACAGGATTTGCTGCTGGTCACCAACAACGACCGCGGATTCACCCGGACGGTCCGAAGCCAGCGGGCGACGCTGGCGGCGATCATGGCGGCGGTGATCGCGCTGTCGGTCTTCCTATCGATCTTCCTGGCGCGGACCATTGTTCGACCGCTGCGCCGGCTCGCGGTCGCAGCCCATAGCGTGCGACTGGGACGGTCGCGGGAGGTGAACGTGCCTCGGCTGCCCTCGCGCACCGACGAAATCGGACTGCTCGCCCGGGCAGTGTCGGACATGAGCCAGTCATTGCGGCAGCGAATCGACAATATGGAGGCGTTCGCGGCCGACGTCACCCACGAGCTCAAGAACCCGCTCGCATCGCTGCGTTCGGCAATGGATGGGCTCGATCGTGTCGACGATCCCGAGCTTCGTGCGAAGCTGATCCATATCGCGCGGGACGACGTGGGCCGCCTCGACCGGCTGATCAACGACATTAGCGAGGCCGCCCGCACGGACGCCGAATTGGCTCGCGCCAAGTTCGAGCGAGTCGACCTCGGTCCGCTGATCGAGCAACTGGTCCATAGCTGGGAGACACGGCGTGAAACGGGCGATGCCCGCATCGCCTTCGCGCGTCCACGCATGGAGACGGCAGTCGTGATGGGCAAGCCCGACAGACTCGCTCGGGCGATCAACAATATCCTCGACAATGCGGTGAGCTTCTCGCCGCCCGGGGGACTCGTGGAGATCGCCGCTGCGCGGGTGGGAGACGAGGTCAAGATCCGGATCGATGATGAAGGACCCGGCGTTCCTACGGAGGAACGGGAAGCGATCTTTAACCGCTTCCATTCCATACGTCCCGAAGGAGAGAATTTCGGCCGGCATTCCGGCCTTGGCCTTGCGATTGCGGAAGCGATCGTGAAAGGCCATGACGGGGAGATCGACGTGCACGACCGCGACGACGCGCCTTCCGGGGCCCGCTTCACCATCCGCCTGCCGGCGGCCGATCGCGCATGAACCAGCCGATGCAGACGACCGGCCCGCGCATTTCCGCAGAAACGGTCCATGCGAGCACCGTTGCCCTCGACGGCCGAGCCGTGCTCATCAGCGGGCCTTCCGGTTCGGGAAAGTCGGATTTGGCGCTCCGCTTGCTCGATCGCGGCTTCCAGCTGGTGAGCGACGATCAGACGATCGTCCGCAAGGACGGCAACCGGTTGCTCGCGACCGCGCCGTCGAACATCGCCGGCAAGCTCGAAATTCGCGGCATCGGGATCGTCGACATGGAGACGACAACGGACATTCCGCTCGCCCTCATCGTCGAGCTGACCAGCGATATCCAGCGCCTGCCGGATGACGATCCGGAACGGCCGATCCTGGGAGTCCAGCTACCCTTGATCAGCATTGACGCAATGACCGCCTCGGCCCCCTCCAAGGTGGCGTTGGCGCTCGACCGGATAGGCCTCAGGTTCTGATGGAGCCGCGGCGCTTGCCGCGGCTGCTGCTCGTCACCGGCATGTCCGGTGCGGGCAAGTCGAGCGTCCTCGACGCCCTGGAAGACATGGGCTGGGACGTAGTCGACAATCTTCCCGCCGACTTGCTGCGCGACTTCGTCCAAGGCGAAGGCCAATGCCGGACAACATCTGTCGCAGTGGGGATGGACGCACGCAGTCGCGGCTTCGATGCGCATGCTTTGCCGGACCTCATCCGCTCGATCGAGGGAGTTGAGCCGGAAATCCTCTATGTCGACAGCTCCGACAACGAGCTTGTGCGGCGCTACGACGAGACGCGTCGGCGGCACCCACTCGCCCCCGATCGGCCCGCCGAGGACGGGATCGCCCGCGAGCGCAGCTTCACAGCACCATTGCGCGGTGCCGCGGACAGCGTCCTGGATACGACGGATCTCAGTCCTTCCGAGCTGCGCGATGAGCTGAGGCGGCGCTACGGCGATGATTCCGACCAGCCGGTGCTGACCATCGCCTCGTTCGCCTTCGCGCGAGGAATCTCACGCACTGCCGACCTGGTGTTCGATCTGCGCTTCCTCCCCAATCCGCACTGGGTTGAAGAGCTGCGTCCGCTCACGGGAGCGGATCAACCCGTCCGCGACTATCTGCGACGTGACTCGTCCTGGGCCGAGACGATGGATCGTATCGAAGCGCTTCTCATCGACTGGATTCCCCGCTACTGGGCCGCGGGCAAAAGTTACGTGACCGTCGCATTTGGATGTACCGGAGGACGCCATCGATCGGTGGCAGCGGCCATCGAGATGGCGGAGCGGTTGCGTGGCGCGGGCTTTTCTCCAAATGTCCGCCACCGAGACCTGGCCTCGCCGCCGAGCGACACGATCGAGGCCGATCCGCGGCGAGAGGCTGAGGCAGGCGAGTGAACGGATGATTGGATTGGTGCTGGTGACTCACGGCCGCCTCGCGGCCGAATTCGTCACTGCAATGGAACATGTCGTCGGGCCGCAAGAGGCGATCGAGGCGATCTGCATTGGTCCGGACGACGATATGGAGGCCCGGCGCAAGGATATCGCCGAAGCCGTTCAAGGCGTCGACCAGGGTCAAGGCGTGATCATTTTGACCGACTTGTTCGGCGGAACTCCATCCAACCTCGCCATCAGCCTCATGAAAAGTGAGAACATCGAGGTGATCGCCGGGGTCAATCTGCCGATGCTCATCCGCCTCGAAGGCGCGCGCAAGGTGATGCCGGTGCACGCCGCCGTGGCCGCCGCCCGCGAAGCCGGCCGCAAATATATCTCTGTCGCGAGCGAGATCCTCGGTGAGGCCGCGGCTTGAGCCCGGCCAGCCGGGAAGTCCGAATCACCAACAAGCGCGGTCTTCATGCCCGGGCCAGCGCCAAGTTCGTCAATCTGGCCAGCGAGCTCGACGCGCAAATCGAAGTCGAGAAGGATGGTAACCGGGTGTGCGGGAC
Source organism: Pseudomonadota bacterium (assembly GCA_046733135.1). Lineage (GTDB taxonomy): Bacteria > Pseudomonadota > Alphaproteobacteria > Sphingomonadales > Sphingomonadaceae > Sphingomicrobium. Next base: position 20,274 of record JBKPON010000099.1, read on the forward strand.
GTCGATCATGGGCCTGATGATGCTGGGCGCCGCGATGGGCGATACGATCATCATTCACGTTCAGGGCGAACGTGCCGAAGAGGCTTTGGACAAGCTGGCTGAGCTAGTCCAGGAGCGCTTCGGCGAGGAATAAGAACTTTCTTTCACGGTTTCGGGAAACCGCATGCCGAGGCTCGTCACCGCCTTTTCCAATCCCACGGTCAAGCGCCTGCGCTCGCTGCGCGACAAGAAAGGGCGCAGGTCCGAAGGCCTCTTCCTCGCCGAGGGACTGCGGATCGTCACGGAAGCGCGCGACAGCGGCCGGCTCCCGGAGATCGTCGCCTTCTCGAGCGAAGCTGCGAAGCACCCGCTGGCCAGGGAGATCATCGCCGCGACCGAAACCGCCGGCGGAGAGGCGATCGAGACGACGGCCGACATCCTGTCGAAGATGTCGGGCAAGGATAATCCACAGATGCTGCTGGGCGCCTACCGGCAACCCGAGACCGCGCTCCAGCGGATTGACCGGGGCAAGGCACCATTATGGCTAGCCGCACAGGCACTGCGTGATCCGGGCAACATCGGCACGATCCTGAGGACGGGCGATGCCGCCGGCGCGGGTGGATTGATCCTGATCGACGACAGCGCCGATCCCTTCTCGGTCGAAGCCGTGCGCGCCTCCATGGGAGCGGTATTCACGCAGGAGATCGCCACCGCACGTTGGCCGGAGTTTCTGGAGTGGCTGCGTTCGGGCGACGGTCAACTCGTGGGGACCAGCCTCAACGCAACGCGGGACTATCTCGAAGCCGAGTACCGACGGCCGTGCTTTCTCCTGATCGGCAATGAGCAGCGGGGATTGCCCGCCGAATATGAATCCGAATGCGACTTATTGGTGAAAATCCCGATGGCCGGACGGGCCGACAGCCTGAACGCCGCGATGGCCGCCGCGGTGATGGCGTTCGCCGTCCAGGCGAGCTGGCGCTGACGGAACCGGCGGCGGGCGCCACGGTTGTTCCGCGTATGAAAAGACTTGCCGCTTTGTCGCTGATTGCCGCCGCGGTTGCCGGATGCATGGCGCCGCCCCCTCCACCCCCCATCACTCCCAATCCGCCAGGCGGGGTCTATCACGCTGTCGGAACCGAGCCCTTCTGGGATCTGACCATCGACGAACGGCAGATGGTCTTCACCGATCGCGGCAACAATGTCGCCGTCGCCCAGCCAACACCCAAGGTGATCATCGGGTTTGCCGGCGAAATCTACCAGACGCCGCGGCTCAATGTGAACATCGTCCACCAGACCTGCAGCGACGGGATGAGCGACCGCGCCTATCCGGACAAGGTGCAGGTTACGGCCGACGGTCACCACTACAACGGCTGCGGCGGCGAAGCGGTCGTGCCGACGAGCCTTGCAGGAACCGCCTGGCGGATCGCTATCGTGAACGGTCGGCCAACGCCGCCGGCGCGAGGCGAATATTACATGCGGTTTGACCAGAACCGTGTCAGCGCTAGTTTTGGCTGCAACAGCATGGGCGGCGACTACACAC
>JBKPON010000100.1:0-9516 GCA_046733135.1 Pseudomonadota bacterium
CGACGGCTTGGAAGCTCTTCAGGGCACGGTCCAATGGTTAGCCGGCCACATTGGTGGGGTGCAGTTCGCAAGACCGGTACACGAGGCCGTTTTCGAAAAGCTGTCATCCGGGCCCGCAGCCACAAATTCCTAGCGCGACGCGGACGCCTTTTGCTCGCCTTTTGCGGCGGAGCGAAAGAAGGTGGCCGATATCAGCCACAAAGCCGCAAAGAAGCCGCTGAACAACAAATCCTTGAATGAGCCGCCCGGCATGTTCGCGGTCGACGGTGCCGTCGCGGTGCCTATGCCGAGCAATACCTGCATGATCGCTACCCCAACCATGGTCCGGGCCATGCCTGCGGGCCGAAACCAGGCGGCGAATCCGCCGACCACTGCCGCCATGACCAGCATGAAAAAGCCCATGCCACTACCGTCATCCCGAACGAGTGTGGTCCACACAGTCAGGAACGACGCTACGAGCGCGACGGCAGCTCCTGCACGGTACGCCCGGCTTCCGCTCGCCCGTTCGGCCAGCTCGTAGAGCAACCCGACCCCCCCGATCATCGTACCAGCAAAAAGAAAGGTGCCGATGGTCCAGTGCCATTCATCGTTGATCTGCATCATCAGCAGTGGCGTGAGCAGTAGCGCCGCCGCCGCTGTCCATCGAGCGATCCGCCAATGATTCCGGACGTCCGCTCCGGCAACTTCATTCAATCCGGCCATTTGCGTGCCTCCCGCGGGTATTGCGGTCTTATGACACCAGCCAACATGAGCGGCATGAGCAAAAAGTGAGGAAGGGCTGAAGAATGACCCTCGAGATTGACTGATCATCAGTCGGCCCAACGGCACTGACATTATGAGCGACGGCCGGCCGCGCTGGTGACCCCTACGGGACTCGAACCCGTGTTTTCGCCGTGAGAGGGCGACGTCCTAGACCGCTAGACGAAGGGGCCACGGCGGAAGCGAGCGCGCCATATGTGGGCTGATCAGCGGCTAGTCAATCAGTCGAGCTTCAGGCGCATGAATGCCATCGTCCCGACCGGATTGCGGCTGCCATAAAGCGACGCGAGGCTAGCAGGCACAAAGTTCACCGCGAACAAGCCGCCGACGCCCAGGGAAAAATTTTCGGCGATCCTGAAGTCCTTCACGCCGCCGAGGGATATCTTGCCGACGCGGGACGCCGAGCCATGAACCTCGGCGTCGAGCAGCTCGCGGTTCTCGGTGATTTCGCCGCGGCCAAAGACGGTCCAGTCATGATGCTTCAACGAAGCCTCGGCGGCAAATGCGTCGTCATTGTGATGTTCGGCTGTCTTCCGTCCCCAGGCGAATGTGCCCGCCAACTTCCATTCCGGTGCAATTTCGCGAGCGTAAAGCCCGCTTGCGGACCAGCGCTTCTGGTCCACGCCAGGCTCCAGCTGCTCCGGATCCTTGAACCTCCCCCAGCTGCCCTGCAGCGCCAGCTCTGCTGTCGGATTCCATGACAGCCGGATTGACGTTGAATCCAACGGCCCCGTCTCAATGTTCCAGCGATGCTGGTCAGGCTCGCGAGCGTTGAAGCGGCTGACCTCCAGCTTCACGCGATCAACCACGATCCCGCCCGTCACGACGCCGAACGTAATGTGCGTGGAGTCGAGCCAGTGGTGGCTGATCGGCGCCTCGGGGGAATCCAGAATCGCCTCGCGGTGCATAAATGCGGGTGGTCCAAATGCCGGCTCTCCGGGCAGACCGGCATAGAAGAAAGCGCTGCTTTTCGCTCCGATCTTCTGCGACACCGAGCCCGATATCTCCATGAAGAAGTCATGCGGGTGCTGACGATCGATCAGGCGGTCGTCTCCGTTCGCCGTCTCGCCGCTGGCGAGCAGCAGCGGATAGCCGCGTTTTCCCATCAGCGGGTCGGGACTGACCATCGCCCGAAGCTGTAGCGAGCCGTTGCCGAGCGGGCGCTGCGCCATGCCCATGAGCATGCCGCTGGGGAAGACCTTGTCGCCGCCCCGCTGACCCGACTGATGATCGTAGACGAAATTGAGTACGCCATGCGCCATCAGCATCCAGTCCCCGGACATGCTCATCGACCCTTGATGCACGGACGTGTCCGGCTGCCAAGCCGTGCCGGAGGATTCGCGCTGGAACGGATATGGGCCCAGCGCGCCGACCATCTTCTCGTGGTCGGATTGCTCAAGATGCTTCGCGACTCCATGCGCCATCGGCATCTGCGAGTGATCCATTGGCACCGAATCCTGGGCCTTTTCCGGCGCACCCTTCGTGGTCGCCGGCGGCTTCTCCTCCGGCATCGTCATGCCTGGCATGTGTTGATGCTGCGCGGCGGCCGGCGCCGAGGAGGCAAGCACCAGCGCGCTCACCAACGTCATCATAATCAATTCTCCTGAGCTCGAATGGGAAAAGATCGAAGCTCAGGAAACCTTTGGAGGTGGGGTAGCCGGGTCGGGGTGAAGTCCTTGCAGGATGCTCGCCGAAACGGGGGTCGCCATCGGACGGGCGATCAGCAGACGGCCGTCCTGGGGACGATCGGCCGCTGGAAGCGCCGCCGAACAGGCCATCGCGCATTCGACGAAGCCGGCCTTCGAGTGATGACTCGGCGCCTGCTCGGGGCAATGCCGCATGGGCATGCCCGCGGACGCGCGATGTTGCGCAGCCGCCGGCGCAGCCGACATACCAAGGGGCGTCATCAGGATCGCCAAAAGAATCAGCAGCTTTGCCAACGGCCGGAGCATCGTCGATCAGTCCTCGCGGTCGCGTTCGCTGAGATATCGCATCAGCTCGGCGAGCGTGCTTTCCATCTGGTCTTGCATCTGACTGACCAGCTCATTCTCGCGCATCCCGACATGATCCAGCGGCTTGGAATAACTGTCAGAAAAGGACTGAAGGTCGGAGCGGTCGAACACTCCTTTGGCGACGAGTTTGGCGAGGATCACCAGCAGGCCATTGGTATTGGCGATGGTCCCCGCAACCAGCGCCTCGTCCACCATCGACAGCTGCTTGTCGCTGCTACTTACGTCTTCATCGACGGGAATCATCGGCTGCACTCTGGGCGTCGGAACAAAATTGAGCAAGCGTCGACCATGCGTTCTCCTTCTCGTGGAACGGTCGGGTGTTCGCCGCACTCGACGATGGGAGGTCGACAAAGGCGATGCGCCGCGACTTCTCTCCGATCAGCTTGCGCCCCATCACGGCAGCGGTCGAACCGTTGAACGCGATCGCACGCAGTCTTGGGAAGTCGTGAAGCAGGTGCTCGATCTGATTGTGCTCCGCCTCACGGATCGCCTGATCGAGACTTCCGCGGCGGCTCGCCGAGGCGATGACGTCCCAGAGACCGATACGATGCTCGGCCAGCCGGGCGAGGCGCTCTTCGTACGAGAGCTGCTGGAGCGGCTCGCCAACCGCGCCTTCGAGCAGGCGCCAGAATTGATTGGTCGGATGCGCATAATAACGGCGCGCCGCAAGCGAGGCGTCGCCTGGCAGGCTGCCCAGAATGAACAGGGTAGCATCGGGTCGGGCGATCGGCGGCAAACCGGCTTTGACGCTCACGGATTAACCCCTACAGCGCGCGCGTGCAGACGACCGATCTTCGCATCGCCCTCTTTTCGGGCAACTACAATTATGTTCGCGACGGGGCCAACCAGGCGCTGAACCGACTCGTGGGTTACTTGCTGCGCCAAGGCGTGCATGTGCGGGTTTATTCGCCGACGGTGAAGAACCCAGCCTTCCCCGCCACCGGCGACGTTGTCGACATTCCGGCGATTCCAATCCCTGGACGGTCCGAGTATCGCGTGCCCATCGCCATACCCGCGCGCGTCCGCCGGGATCTCGATCAGTTCAACCCGAACATCGTTCACGTTTCCAGTCCCGACATCGTCGCGCACCGCGCGGTCAGCTGGGCGCGGCGCCATCAAATCGCGGCGGTCGCGTCAGTTCACACGCGTTTCGAATCCTATCTCGAATATTATCATCTGCAGTGGTTCGAGCCCGAGGTGCGCGCCATGCTCCGCCGTTTCTACCACCGCTGCGAAGTCGTGCTCGCGCCAGCCGAATCGACCGCTGCGATCCTGCGCGCACAACGCATGAACCGCGACATCGCCATCTGGTCACGCGGGATCGATCAGGATCAGTTCAATCCGGAGCGCCGCGACCCAGACTGGCGGCGCTCCCTGGGAATTGCCGATGAGGAAATGGTCGTCGCTTTCCTGGGCCGTATCGTGATGGAAAAAGGCCTCGACGTCTTCGCCGATGCGATTCACGAATTCGCCAAGCGGGGCCTCGAACACCGAGTTGTGATCATCGGCGACGGCCCGGCCCGCCCATGGTTCGAAGAGCAGCTCCCGAACGCGGTCTTCGTCGGCTCGCTAACCGACAACGAACTCGCGCGGGCGCTCGCGAGCACCGACGTGCTGCTCAATCCCTCCGTCACTGAGGCGTTCGGCAATGTGACGCTCGAAGCGATGGCCTGCGGCTTGCCGGTGGTGGCGGCGATGGCCAGCGGAACGTCGAGCATCGTCCGCGACAATGAGACGGGTTTCATGGTCGACGTCAACGACATCGAAGGCTTTGCCGACGCGCTCGAGGCCTATGCGCGTGACCCGGAACTTCGCCGACTTCATGGCGCAGCGGGATTGGCCGTCGCGAAGAAGATGGACTGGGATACGATCAACTCCTCGGTCATCCGCGCCTACAAACATGCAATCGTCAAGCGCGAGCGATTGGCGCGGATTATCGGCCGGTAGGCTTTATCTTCCCCTGCTTTTTGCAAGGGAGGATCGATCACTTGACCCGCTCGATCCGCTGTGCTGCCTCGTCGAGGATCGCCGCAATCTCGTGCAGCAATTCATCGTCTAGTCCATCGCGTCCGATGCGGTGGCGAAGCGCCGTCATGAGATTCTTGACCGCGCGTCCGATCGCCGGACCGGTCGAACTGCCTTCGCTCGGGGCGAGGTCGCGCAACCGCTCCAACAAGCGATCGACGTCTTCCTCGCGCTCAGCCAGGTGCGTGCGACCCTCGTCGGTCGCCTGGAATGGCTTGCGCGGTCCTTCTCCTGGCGCTTCCTCGATCAACCCCATGTCCTGGAGCAAGGTCAAGGTCGGATAGACGACGCCCGGGCTGGGCGCATATTCACCGCCGGTCAGATCCTCGATCGCGCGGATGAGGTCGTAACCGTGGCGGGGCTCATCGGCGATCAGCTTCAACAGCACGAGCCGAAGCTCGCCGGACTCGAACATTCGCCGGCTCCTGCGGCCGCGGCGGCCGCCCCAGCCATCACCCTCTATGTCGAAGTGGAACGGACCCCAGATGCCGTGCCACCCGCGGCCTCCCCGCATGGCAAGGAGCCCCTCCGGAAGACAAATTTCGACATTCCCGCGCGGTCCACAGCCGTAGCGATGACGTGACATGTAAATCTCCTCTTCAGATGTGTCTGAGATATATCTTAGCTGCATCTTAGACAAGCCCGCACGTGCAATTTCCCTCGTTCGCCTTATGTTTCCGGCGCATGGCCGACTTGTTTGCCGATCAGGAAATCGCGACGCGCTCGCCCGAAGTGACGGCGGCAAATGCCCCGCTGGCGGATCGGCTGCGCCCCAAATCGCTGGACGAGATCGTCGGGCAGGAGCATCTGACCGGCCCTGACGGAGCGATCGGTCGAATGGTCGCGGCGGGCAAGCTCGCCTCGATGATCTTGTGGGGCCCACCGGGCACCGGCAAGACCAGTATCGCTCGGCTCCTCGCTGACGCCGTCGGCCTGCGCTTCGTTGCGATTTCGGCGGTCTTTTCCGGCGTCGCCGACCTCAAGAAGATTTTCGCCGAGGCGCGCACTGCTGCGCGAGCCGGCCAGCAGACCCTGCTCTTCGTGGACGAGGTCCATCGCTTCAATCGCTCGCAGCAGGACGGATTCTTGCCGTATGTCGAGGACGGAACTGTGACGCTCGTCGGCGCCACGACCGAGAACCCGAGCTTCGAATTGAACGCGGCGCTCCTCTCCCGCTGCCAAGTCCTGATCTTGAGACGTCTCGACCATGATGCGCTCGAGGAACTGATCCGTCGCGCGGAAGCGCTCGAAGACCGCTCGCTCCCGGTGACTCGGGAAGCCCGTGAGGCGTTGATTGCCAGCGCCGATGGCGACGGTCGCTTCCTGCTCAACCAAGCTGAAACGTTATTCTCTGTCGAGCTCAGTCAGCCGCTCGGCCCTGCCGAGCTCAGCGAGCTGCTCCACCGCCGTGTCCCCGTCTACGACAAGGATCGCGAGGGACACTACAACCTCATTTCGGCCCTGCACAAAAGTCTGCGGGGCTCCGATCCGCAAGCGGCACTCTATTATCTCGCGCGCATGCTCGTTGCCGGCGAGGAGCCGCTCTACGTCATCCGCCGCCTCACCCGCTTCGCCTCCGAAGACGTCGGCCTCGCCGACCCGCAGGCATTGGTCCAGTGTCTTGCCGCAAAGGACGCGTACGACTTTCTTGGCTCACCCGAGGGCGAACTCGCGATCGTCCAGGCCTGCCTGTACTTGGCGACCGCGCCCAAATCGAACGCCGCTTATGTTGCGGCCGGCAAGGCTTGGCGCAGCGCCGAGGAGACCGGCTCGCTGATGCCTCCGATGCACATCCTCAACGCGCCGACGCGCCTGATGAAGAATGTCGGCTACGGCAAGGACTATGCCTACGATCATAATGCGGACGAGGCCTTCTCCGGCCAGAACTATTGGCCCGAAGATATGGCTCGGCAGACCTTCTACGAGCCGAGCGACCGCGGCTTCGAGGCGCGCGTTCGCGAGCGGCTGGAATATTGGAACGAGCGGCGTAGAGAGATTGAAGCGGGCGGCCGCGCGTCAGACGGCTGACCCCGAAACAGGGAGCATCCGCCATGTACCAGGTCGATCAAGGCGCTTACTGGCAGGCACAGCTAGTCTATTGGGCCCCCAAGATCCTCATCGCCATCCTCATCCTCGTCGCGACCTGGCTCGTCGCGCGGGTTGCGAAATGGGTCATCCAGAAGCTGATCGATCGATCGCCCTCGCTAAGAAAGCACGTAACCGGCACGCCAGAAGAGACGGTCGGCCACCAACTCGGCGTTATCGCCAAGCTGATCATCTGGCTGGCCGGCATCATGGCTGCACTGCGTTTCCTCGGAATCGGGCAAATTCTGGAGCCGATCAATGCCCTGACGCTCGAGATCTTTCAGTTTCTGCCCAGGTTGCTTGGCGCCGGCCTGATCTTTTTCGTCGGGCTGATCGTGGCGCGGATTGTCCGGCGGCTGGTGGAGACGGTGCTCATCGCCGCAAACGTCGACGGCCTGCTCGCCCGCATCGGCATTGGGGATACTGCCGGAACTATCCGCGCTGATCCGGCCGCTGTTCCTCCCGGCACGGCTCCCGGTGCCACACGCGCGAGCCTTGCCCGCGCCGCTGGCATTTTGGTGTTCGCCTTAATCATCATTCCCGTCTCGATCGCGGCCCTTCAAGTCCTCGGCATCGAGGCGCTTTCGGGCCCGGCGGTCACCATGCTCAATTTGGTACTCACTGCGATCCCGCATGTCCTCGGGGCAGCGCTCTGGATCGGTGCCGCCTACATCGTGGGTCGCTTCCTCAAGACGATCATCGAAGCCGTGCTGCCGCCGATGGGCTTTGATCAGGCCATCCTGTCGACTGGTGTCCTTCCCGAAAACGCCCGGCCATCGCGGATCGTCGCCAATGTCGCGATGGTCGCCATCATTCTCGCAGCGTCGATTGAAGCCGCGAAGCAGCTCGGCGGCGGAACCATCGCCATTTTCCTCGCACAGGTGACCGAGCTAGGCGGCAAGGTGATCTTCGGCACGCTGATCATCGTCGTCGGCATCTTCCTCGCAAGGATCATTGCTAACCTGGTGGGCAGTGGCACGGGGGAAGGCGGCTTTGCGCAGACGATCGTACGCTATGCGATCATGGCGCTTTTCACGGCGATTGGCCTCACGTTCATGGGACTCGCCGACCAGATCGTCATGCTCGCCTTCGGACTAATCCTCGGTTCGGCAGCGATCGCGACGGCGCTCGCCTTCGGGCTCGGCGGTCGCGATGCGGCGGCGCATATCCTCGAACGGTGGGCCAATCAGCCACCCAATGCGCCTCCCCCGCCGCCCCGGCGCATCCGCGGTAACCCCGCGCCCGAGGACGACGGCCAGCCGCCGCTGGTCTGATGACCTTCGACGAGGCAATCGCCTATGCGCTGACGCTGCCCGACACGGAGCTGTCGACCAGCTACGGCAAGCCTGCCGTCAAGGCGCAGAGCAACGGCCGGGCCTTCCTTTTCCCGAGCCATGAGGCGGATACGAGTTTCGGCGTGGCAATCGACCTCGACAGCATCGAAATGCTTAAGGCAACGGAACCCGAGACCTACTGGCAAACCTCGCACTATGAAGGGTGGCCGGCCGTCCTTATCCGCTACGATGCCCGGGACGAGGAGCGCGTGCGAGAGATCATTCGCCGTTCCCGCGATTGGTCGGCCGCCCTCCCGAAGACGAGACCGCGCAAGCGCAAGTGAGGCAATTCGCAAGCTATGTCGCGATCGACTGGTCGGGTGCGAAAGGCAAACGTCACAAGGGGATCGCAATTGCCGAGGCGCGTGATGTCGCCGCGCCTCGCCTCGTCCGGCCGGAGCACGTCTGGTCGCGCCGCGAGGTGCTTGATTGGCTGCTTGAACGCGCGGCCAAAGAGCCGACGGTGTTCGGGTTCGACTTCAGCTTCGCCCCACCCCTGATTGAGCGCGGCGAGTATCTCCCCGGCGAACCGGACATCCCGAAAACCGCGCGCGAGTTCTGGGCTTATGTCGACCGGGTCAGCACCGATGAAGATCTCGGTGCCGCCAGTTTTCTCGAGGCCACACACCGCAAGCACTTCTATTTCGGCAGCGCCGACGGAGTGAAGGCCGGCTTTATGCACTTCCGCCAATGCGACCAACAGCTCAACCGTCAGGGGGGCCGCAAGACCGCGAGTGCTTTCGACGCGATTGGCGCGGCGCAGGTAGCGAAGGCGAGCTTCTCGGGCATGCGCCTCCTCCACCGACTGGACGGTAAGGTCGCGATCTGGCCGATGGATCCGCTGCCAAGCTTCGGCAGCGCAGTTGTCGAGATCTACACGCGCATTTACCTCCGCCGCGCGGGCCTCTCCGGCGCCAAGATCCGCAGTCGCGCCGAGCTCAACCGAGCGCTCGAGGGGCTCGGCAGCCCGCCAGTGCGGTTGTGCTTCGAGCCAAACGACCACCAGACGGACGCGCTCGTGACGGCCGCGGGGATGCGATCGCTCGCGCAACAAGAGCCGCGCGCTTTTCTTCCGGCGTGCCTCACGCCACATATGGCGGAGACCGAAGGCTGGACGTTCGGCGTCCTTTGACTAGAACCGCCGAAAGATTTCGCGCCAGGCCGGTTTAGCTCAGTTGGTAGAGCAGCGGTTTTGTAAACCGAAGGTCGGGGGTTCGAGTCCCTCAACCGGCACCGCTCTTGCAAAATTTCGATCCGTGATATTCCTTCGCTGACGATTTTGAGGAGTCATGAGATGAAAT
>JBKPON010000101.1:0-3978 GCA_046733135.1 Pseudomonadota bacterium
GAGCTCGGCCGCACCGGCTTCGTCGTCGCTCCGGCGGACTGGCGCCGGGCCGCGCACAAATGTTCGGGCCTGGCCTATCAAAGCCTGACTGGTGCTCCCGGCACCTTCGACACACGCATCGCCTACGTTGCCCAGATGGGCTCGCCAACCGCTCCCGTCAGCCGAATCGCGGCGATGGACAGTGATGGCCAGCACCACAACTATCTGACCCCTGCAGGGACGACCGTGCTGAACCCGCGCCTGTCGCCTAAAGGCGACCGCGTCGCCTTCGTCAGCTACGCAACCGGCAAGCCGCAGGTGTGGGTCGTGGACCTCGGCTCCGGTGAGCACCGACCGCTATTGACCAACGACCTGATGAGCTTCTCGCCCCGCTTCTCACCCGACGGGCGACGAATCGCCTTTTCAATGCAATCCGGAGCGAACATCGACATCTATGTCGCCGACTTAGCCGGCGGCCTCGCGCAGCGTCTCACCACTTCGCCGGGCATCGATACCTCCCCGAGCTTTTCGCCCGACGGGAGCAAGCTGCTGTTCGAAAGCGATCGGTCGGGGTCGCAACAGCTCTACGTCATGGACGTGACCGGCGCGAACCAGCGCCGGATCAGTTTCGGCGGCGGCTGGTACGGCTCACCCGAATGGAGCCCCGACGGCGAGAAGATTGTCTTCACCAACCGCGGCTCGGACGGCCAGAGGATCGGCGTGGTGAATGCCGACGGCACTGACGTGCGGCTGGTCACCGCCGGTCCGCGCGACGACGGCGCGAGTTGGGCTGCAAGCGGCCGCGAATTTATCTTCCAGCGCAACGATGCGACTGGTCGGCCTGGCGTCTATCGAGTGGCAGTGAACGGCGGAGACGCGCGCCCGGTGCAGACACCTGGGCCCGGATCGGACCCCGACTGGTCGGGAGTGCTCGACTGATGCGCAGGATTATATTGTTCGCGGGTGCGATCATCTCCGCGAGCGCCACTTCGGCACAGGTACGCCTTCCAGTGATCGTTCCCCTCCGTGGATCAGGGCAAACGCGGCCCGCCCCGCTGACGGGCATCGAGGTGTTGCGCGCCGATTTCCTCGCTCGCTCCGGGTCGGATCTCGTCTATTTCGCCGGTGACAGCACGGCGTTGAGCGCGCAGTCCAAGGCAACGCTGGGAGCGCAAGCCCAGTGGTTGCGCCTTCACCCGGAGGTGATCGTGCGAATCGAGGGGCATGCCGACCTTGGCGATACCCGCGACTATGCCCTCGCCCTCGGCGCTCGGCGAGCGCAGGATGTGCGCGATTATCTCGTTCTGTTGGGGGTGCCGGCCGCGCAGCTCAGCGCGACTAGCTGGGGCAAGCAGAAGCCGGGTCCGCCGCGGACGCAAACCGTGCTGGTGCGATAATTCCCCGGCGAAGGCCTGGGTCCAGCCCCAAAGGAAAATGCCTCGGCTCCTGCCTGCGCGGGAGCACGATTTAATCAGGCCGCGCGGCGCTGATGCCCCGTCGCCACTAGCCAGGCGCGTGCCTGGCGCTGCGCTTCGGCGATCTCACGGGCTGTCATCTCCAGCGCGATTTCCGCCCGACACTCCTGGCCGCGGGTGCAACCCGAAAGTGCTGCCAAATTGAACCATTTGTGGGCTTCAATGAGGTCCACGGTAGCTCCGCCGCGGCCAGTCGAATATGTGATCCCGAGCTCGAACAACGCGTCGACGTCGCCGGCTTCGGCATCGGCCAGTCGGCTGCGGATCAGAAATTCCGCGCTTCTTTGGCTGATCGCCCCCATAAAGTCCCCCTGTTCCCCTGTTGTTGGGAGGAATTCACCAGCCGAACCCCAAAAAATGGTTAACGCGGCCGCGGTTACTCGTTTCTACGGAGCGGTTCGCCCGGCTAATGCGAGAGGCTGGCGACCTGGGAATCCACCGGCAAATTGTCGATCAACCGAGTTGAACCCATGACCGCGGCTGCGATGAGCCGCATCTCCCCCCGCGGCGAATCGAGCGGTTCGAGCGTGCTGGAATCAACCAACGCGAGATAATCGATCCGCGAAAAACCGCATTCCACAAGGGCCTGTTTCGCCTCTTCCAGCGCCGACGGGACCGGCTGGCCTGAGTGAATCGCGCGTTTAGCGGCATCCAGAGCACGTGGCAGACCGATTGCCCGCTGGCGCTCGTCGGTCGAAAGGTAGACGTTGCGCGACGAAAGGGCGAGGCCGTCCGCTTCTCGCACGGTCCGCGCGCCGATGACCTTCACGGGTATATTGAGGTCGCCGACCATCCGCCGGATCACCGCCAGCTGCTGGAAATCCTTTTCGCCGAACACAGCGACGTCGGGTCTTACCGACAGGAGCAACTTCGCCACGACCGTCGCGACGCCATCGAAATGACCGGGCCGAACCTCTCCTTCCCAACGCTCCGAAACGCCCGAGACGGAGACCTTCGTCGCGAAGCCCGCGGGATAGATGTCCCGAACCGAAGGAATCCACAGCAAGTCGCAGCCGTTGTCAGCGAGAAGCTTTGTGTCCGTCTGCTCCTGGCGCGGATACCGATCCAGATCTTCGTTCGCACCGAACTGCATCGGATTGACGAAGATCGTGGCAGCGACCTTCTCCGCATGCTCTTTGGCGGCGTCGATCAGCGCCATGTGACCGGGATGGAGCGCGCCCATCGTCGGGACCAGCGCGAGCGTCGCGGTTCCGATTTCGGCCCGCGCGCGTGTCAATTCTTCACTCGTACGAACGATTTGCACCGGCGTGGCGCCTCGGATAATTTCAGACGGGCGGCGTTTCGAAGCCGCGGGGGAAAAGATCAAGCCCAAGGGGAGGGCAATGAGCCAACCGCATTTCATCGTCTTCGCCAACGAAAAGGGAGGGACCGGCAAGTCGACGACCGCTGTCCACACGGCGATCGCACTGGCAGCGTCCGGCCACCGTGTGGGCGCGCTCGACCTCGACAGCCGGCAACGGACCATGACCCGCTACCTCGAGAACCGCGATGCGACCATGCGCCGGCTCGACAAGGAGCTGCCGCACGCCACTTATTCCGTGCTCGAGGAGCTCAGCGAACCACAGCTGGCCGCCGCGATCGACGCTTTGGCCGAAGAAGCTGACGTGATCGTCATCGATACGCCCGGCCGTGACGATGCGGTCGCGCGCTCCGCGATCCTTCGGGCCGACACGCTGGTGACACCGATGAACGACAGCTTCGTCGACCTCGATCTGATCGGCCAGGTGCATCCCGAAAATTACAAGATCACCAAGCCTAGCTTTTACGCCGAACTGATCTGGAACAGCCGTACGGCGCGCGCGAAGCAGACGGGCAAGAGCGTCGACTGGGTGGTGCTGAGAAACCGCCTGCAGCACATCGACTCCCATAATCTCCGCCGCGTCGGCGCCGCACTCGACGAGCTGGCGCGGCGCGTGGGCTTCCGCGTGATCCCGGGGCTTGGCGAGCGCGTGATCTACCGTGAATTATTCCCCAAGGGCCTGACTCTGCTCGATCTCAAGCAGATGGGCGATGTCGGAATGAGTCACATCACCGCCCGCCAGGAACTGCGCGAGATGGTCGCCGGCTTGGGGATTCCCGAGCCCGGCGCGATCGAGCCGATCGCAGCCGCCGGTTGAGCGCATAGTGCTCCTGCGCAGGCAGGAGCCTGGACCTTTCTTGGACTGGACCCCTGTCTCCGCAGGGGTACAAGGCAGGTATGAGCAGCCACCAGTTCAACCCCACCATCCTGCGCGAATATGACATCCGCGGGATCGTCGGCGACACCCTCGATGAAGCCGATGCCTATGCGCTCGGCCGGACCTTTGCGTCGCTGGCGCGCGATGAGGGCGCTCGGCGGATCGCCGTTGGCCGCGACGGGCGGACGCATAGCGGCCTGCTCGAAGCGGCGCTGATCCGCGGCCTCAACGACAGCGGCATCGATGTGATGCTCGTCGGACAGGGCCCGAGTCCGATGCTTTATTTCGCGACCCACTATCTCGATGTGGACGGCGGCATCCAGGTG
>JBKPON010000102.1:0-23891 GCA_046733135.1 Pseudomonadota bacterium
CTTCACTCCGCGGCCTCGTCGAGTGGCGGGCGGTTGTGGCCGAGCAGTCGCAGCACCTCGTCGGCGGCGTCGGCAAGGTTGGTGCCCGGGCCGAAGATCGCCTGCACGCCCGCGGCTCGGAGCATTGCATAATCCTGCGGCGGAATAACACCGCCGGCGACGACCTTGATGTCGGCGTGGCCCATGTCCTTCAACGCCGCGATCAGCTCCGGAATGAGCGTCCGGTGGCCCGCGGCGAGCGAGCTTGCGCCGACCACGTCGACATCATTGTCGATCGCCATTTGCGCGGTCTCGCGCGGCGTTTGGAACAAGGGCCCAGGGATCACCTCGAACCCCAAATCGGTGAAGGCGGATGAAACCAGGTTCGCGCCGCGGTCGTGCCCGTCCTGGCCCATTTTCGCGACCATGATCCGGGGCTTGCGGCCGAGGCGTTCGGCGACCGATCGAGTGCCTTGCTCGGCGGCCTTCCAGCGGCCGTCGGCGCGTCCGGGGCCGTAAATTCCGCGGACCGGTTCGGGCTTGGTACCGTAGCGGCCGAACGCGCGCTCGAGTGCATCGGAAATTTCGCCGAGCGTGGCGCGGGCGCGGGCGCATTCCACCGACAATGCCAACAAGTTTCGTTCGTCCTGAGCGGAGGACCGAAGGTCCGTAGTCGAATGGCCTTCTGGACCAACGTTGGAGCTGCGCCCTTCGACTTCGCTCAGGACGAACGAGGATTGGTCTTTTGCTCCGGCCTCGAGAGCTTCCAGCGCCGCCCGCACCTTCGTTTCATCTCGCGATGCCCGCACCTTCTCGATCTTGGCGATCTGCGATGCACGGACCTTGGCGTTGTCCACCTCGAGGATGTCATGCTCTTCCTCGTGAGCGGGCCGGTAGCGGTTGACTCCGACGATCACCGTTTCACCGGTATCGACCTTCGCCGCACGCGCCGCAGCGGCTTCCTCGATGCGGTGCTTGGGAAGTCCCTCAGCAACGGCCTTCGTCATCCCACCGTGCGCCTCGACTTCCTTGATCAGCTCCCAGGCTTTGTCCTCGAGCTCGCGGGTCAATTTCTCGACATACCAGCTCCCGCCAAGTGGGTCGGCGACTGCCGTCACCCCGCTTTCCTCGGCGAGGATCAGCTGTGTGTTGCGGGCGATGCGCGCACTGAAGTCGGTGGGCAGCGCGATCGCTTCGTCGAAACTGTTGGTGTGCAGGGACTGCGTTCCGCCGAGGACTGCTGCGAGTGCCTCGATCGTGGTTCGGACGATGTTGTTGTAGGCGTCCTGCTCGGTGAGGCTCACCCCGCTAGTCTGGCAATGCGTGCGGAGGCGCTTGGATTCGTCCTTTTTCGCGCCCAGGTCCGTCATGATCCGGTGCCATAAAGTGCGGGCCGCACGGAGCTTTGCCACCTCCATGAATAAATTCATGCCGATGCCGAAGAAGAACGACAGGCGCGGGGCGAAATCGTCGATACTGAGTCCGTCGGCGAGCGCGCAGCGGACATATTCCATGCCGTCGGCGAGCGTGTAGGCGAGCTCCTGCACCGCCGTCGCTCCCGCTTCGTGCATGTGATAGCCCGAGATCGAGATCGAGTTGAACTTCGGCATCTCCGCCGCGCAATAAGCGATGATGTCGCTAACGATCCGCATCGAGGGTTCGGGCGGGTAGATGTAGGTGTTGCGGACCGCGAACTCTTTCAGGATGTCATTCTGGATTGTGCCGGTGAGCTTGTCGTGCGGGACGCCCTGTTCCTCGCCGGCGACGATGAAGAAAGCCATGACCGGAAGGACCGCGCCGTTCATGGTCATGCTGACCGACATCTGGTCGAGCGGGATTCCGTCGAACAGCAATTTCATGTCTTCGACGGTGTCGATCGCCACGCCCGCCATCCCGACGTCACCGGCAACGCGCGGATTGTCGCTGTCGTAGCCGCGGTGCGTGGCGAGATCGAAGGCGACGCTGAGGCCCTTCTGACCCGCCGCGAGGTTGCGGCGGTAGAAAGCGTTGGATTCTTCCGCGGTCGAGAAGCCGGCATATTGGCGGATGGTCCAGGGGCGGCCCGCGTACATCGTCGCATAGGGTCCGCGCGTGAACGGGGCCAGCCCCGGATAACCGCTGTCGATTGCGTCGTCGTGACCGTAGGCGGCATTCAGCCTAATGCCCTCGACCGTCTCGCGCGACAGATCCTTGCCGCGCGCTTCCTTCGCGGCTTGCCTTTTCCATTCGGCTTTTGACGGCTTATCGGTCACTGCCGTCCACTAGCGCGGAACGGGGCGCACCCCAACCCTCTCAAGGGGAGGCGGGCGGCGCAAGCGCAAAGTCCAGCGCTTCCTTCAACACCGTGTCATCGACCGTGTGACCACCGTCGAACCAACGTACGCGGGGACGGAGACCGGCTTTCTCAAGATCGGGAACGATGCTTCCAATGACGTTCGAAAAGGGCAGGATCTCGTCGCGTCGACCATGGGTGATGAAGATTCGCTGCGACCGGTCCACGCGCGACGGAATTGCCAGATAACCCGGCGAAAGGGCGATAATGCAGCGGAACAATTGCGGGTTGGCGAGGCCGACCGAAAGCGCGTAGCTCGCACCGTCCGAAAAGCCGATCACCACGGTGCGCCGAGGATCGACCGAGACTTGCGCGAACAGCTGCGCGAGGGCTTGATCGATCTTCTCCACATCAGGTCCAAAGTCGATGCGGCCATTCGATGACGCGCGGATCCGCCAGCTCACATCCGTCGATTGCTGCGCCACCAAGATCGCTCCCTGCTGCTCCGCAACCGGGATGTAACGGTTGAGCACGCGCGAGGCATCGCCTCCCGCGCCATGCAGCAACAAGATCAAAGAAGGCGGATTCGCCAACTGCTTTGGGCGATAGGCATAAGCACTGCCGGTCAGTCGGCTCGTTCCGGCGGGCAGTGTCGTTACGACATGCGCGGGGCGAGCTTGAAGGTCTTGAGCCTGAATCGGGGTCGCGAGCCCGGCACTCAGCGCCGCAAGGAATGCGACCCTTCTCACGCGTGTGTGCGCGCGGGCGATTCCATGATCTCGGTGAGGACCCCGCCCATATCCCTCGGGTGGACGAAGAAGACGAGCGTCCCGTGCGCGCCGATGCGTGGCTCGCCCAGGGCGCGCGCGCCTTTGGCCTCGATCTCCTTCTTGGCGGCGTGGATGTCGGGAACTTCGAAACAGACATGGTGCTGTCCGCCGAGCGGATTGCGCTCGAGGAATTTTGCGATCGGGGAATTCTCTCCCAGCGGCTCGATAAACTCGATCTGCGAATTCGGCGTGTCGACGAAGCAGACGCGCACGCCCTGTGCGGGAAGGTCGAACGGCTTCCCGTGCGGCTCCGCGCCGAACATAACCTTGTAGAGCTCGAGACTCTGCTCGATCGACGGCGTCGCAACGCCGATATGGTTTAGACGGCCGAGAGGCATTGCTTTCTCCAACGTCATCCGGCCCTAGGCCGGGTTCTGCTTGTTCTTACGGTCTAAGAAGAGAAGGCGGATGCGGGTCAAGCCCGGCATGAGGAGGTGCGCATCAGCACGTCTGCATCCGGCTCTCGCCGCCCGCGGCTAGCACGTAGCTGTTGTCTTTGCGCACGTAGTGCTCGGTGAAATCTTTCGAGCCGAAATAGACGACGTCGAATGACTTGCCGGGCTTGATGTTCTCGATACGCCCGCTGATCTGCGTCGGCTTCTGGCCTTCCGGGACTGCGCCACCATTGTCGTAGGACATCGGCACGCTCGCCAGTTCCTTCGGGCCGTCGGGCGTGAGCTCGAGCAAGGTCGTGATGTTAACAGTACAGCCCTGCCAAGTCCCACCGCCGTCGACCGTCACCACCGGAAGCTCGCCAAAGCTTCGGCTGACGCTCCATTCGCCGATCTTGCCGAATGAACCGGTTTCCGTAGCCGGCACGAACTTCTTGGCGACGGCGAAGCCCTTGTCCGTCCGAGTGAGGTAGATGGCGGCGAGCTTGCCGGAACTCGCATGCGCTGGCGATACGACTTCGCCTGGGCTTAGCAAGATCGGCCCGAATGGAGCGTTGACCAGGTCGCCCGGCGTGTAGCGTACATTCTCCTTCATTTCGCCCTGTCGCTTGAGCACGACGGATCCGACTTTGCCGAATGCGACGCGGAACGCCGCTTCGAGCTGCTCGTCGGCGGCCGAAGCGGCGGTAGAAACCAGAAGCAGCACAAGAAATGCCTGTTTCATTTCGGCCCCCTTCCCTTGAAGGCAGACCCCCCGGGCGAGGCTAATACTCGACCTTTACCTCCGTCGTCACGCTATTCGCGATGAAGCAGGCCTCATGCGCACGATGGTGGAGGTCGGCGATGGTCGCTTCGTCGGGCGGATCGCCGGCCCAAGTGACGTGCGGCCACAGCGTAACGCGAGTCATCGCGATCTTCCCGTCGGCGCGCTTCTCCAGCACGCCTTCGGCCTCGTCGACATAATTATCGATCACCAACCCGGCCCTCCGGGCGAAGTCGATGAAGAACAGCATGTGGCAGGACGATAGCGAGGCGATGAACGCTTCTTCCGGGTCGACCCCCGCCGCATCCGACCAGGGCGCAGGCACGACATGCGGACTCGCGCTCGCGGGTACCACCGCGCCGCCGTCGAACGCCCATTCGTGCGCGCGACTGTATTGGCCCTTCGCGAAATCGCCCTCGCCGTTGCGGCTCCAGCGGATCGTGGCGGTGTAAGCGCTCATTTCGGTTCACTCGTCATTGGATGACAACATCAAAGCGGAATGTTGTCATGCTTCTTCCAGGGATTCTCGAGCTGCTTGTTCCTGAGCTTGCGTAGCCCCATCGCGACCCGGCGACGCGTCGAATGCGGCATGATCACCTCGTCGATGAAGCCCTTGCTCGCGGCGACGAACGGGTTGGCGAACTGCGCCTCATATTCGGCGGTGCGCTTGGCGATCGTCTCCGAGTCCTTCGCGTCCTTCCGGAAGATGATCTCGACGGCGCCTTTTGCGCCCATTACGGCGATCTCGGCGGTGGGCCAGGCATAGTTCAAGTCGCCGCGCAAATGCTTGGAGGCCATGACGTCATAGGCCCCGCCATAGGCCTTGCGCGTGATCACCGTGATCTTCGGCACGGTCGCCTCCGCAAAAGCGAACAGGAGTTTGGCGCCATGCTTGATGATGGCGTGATGCTCCTGCCCGACTCCCGGCAAGAAACCGGGGACGTCGACGAAGGTCAGGATGGGGATGTCGAACGCATCGCAGAAGCGAACGAAGCGGGCGGCTTTCCTGGACGAATTGATGTCGAGCACACCGGCCAACACCATGGGCTGATTGGCCACGACTCCGACCGTGCGGCCCTCGATGCGGCAGAAGCCGGTGATGATGTTAGCGGCATGCGCCGGCTGAATCTCGAAGAAGTCACCTTCGTCGGCGACCTTTCGGATCAGTTCATGCATGTCGTACGGGGTCGCCGCGCTCGGCGGGACGAGCGTATCGAGGCTGTCCTCGATTCGATCGACCGGGTCCTCGCTGGGCCGCTGGGGCAGGTCGTGCCGATTTGAGAGCGGCAGGAAGTCGAAGAACTCACGCGTCGCCAAGAGTGCGTCAATGTCATTCTCGAAGGCCACGTCGGCGACGCCCGACTTGGTTGTGTGTGTGACGGCTCCTCCCAACTCCTCCTGCGTGACCACCTCGTTGGTGACCGTTTTCACCACCTCCGGCCCAGTCACGAACATGTAGGAGCTGTCCTTCACCATGAAGATGAAGTCCGTCATCGCGGGCGAATAGACGGCACCGCCAGCGCACGGGCCCATGATCAGGCTGATCTGCGGAATGACCCCGCTGGCGAGCACGTTGCGCTGGAAGACTTCGGCATAGCCGGCGAGGCTGGCGACTCCTTCCTGGATGCGCGCACCGCCTGAATCGTTGAGCCCGATCACCGGCGCCCCGACCTTCATCGCCATGTCCATGATCTTGCAAATCTTCTGCGCGTGGCGCTCGGATAGAGAGCCACCGAAGACCGTGAAGTCCTGCGCAAAGACGTAGACCAGCCGGCCGTTGATCGTGCCCGACCCGGTGACGACGCCATCCCCGGGGATCTTCTGCTTGTCCATCCCGAAGTCGGTCGCGTTGTGCTCGACGAACATGTCATATTCTTCGAACGAGCCCGGATCGAGCAGGACCGACAAGCGCTCGCGGGCGGTCAGCCGGCCCTTGGCGTGCTGGGCTTCGATACGTTTCTCGCCGCCGCCCAGGCGGGCAAGCTCGCGCCGTCTTTCGAGCTCTTCTATGGTCGTCGCCAAGCCGCCCTCCTTGAGTCCCGGCACCGTCCTTCCACGCGCCACTTGGCCGGTCAATCGGGCGGAGTAGCGATTGCTGCACCGCACAATCGCCACATTTCCATTAACTTGCATCATCGTCAAGGAACCCGAATCCGCCGCGGCCCGTTCATCCATCACAAACCAATCACACGGAGGTTAAACGAAAAATGCTGACTCGCGTCGGGGTGCCTGTTGAGTCTGTCGCCGAGCCCTCGGCACCGGATCCGCGGCCCATTAATTTGATCTGCTTTTCGCATTTGCGGTGGAATTTCGTGTTCCAGCGACCGCAGCATCTCATGTGCCGCTTCTCGCGCGATATGACGGTCATTTACTGGGAAGAGCCGATCGAGATCGGCCCCAAGGATACCGCCTTCCTCCAGGTCCGCGAGGCCGAAGACGCGCCCAACGTTCGAATCGTCGTCCCGCACCTGCCGCAGGGGATGCCAGAACAAGCGCGCGTAGCGGCATTGAAGCGTCTGCTCGATGCGCATCTGAGCGCGCTGCGCGGACCGCTGATCGCCTGGTATTATACGCCGATGATGCTGCCGTTCTCGCGCCATATTGACGCGGACGTCACGGTCTATGACGCGATGGACGAGCTCTCGAAGTTCCGCTTCGCACCTCCCATGTTGCTCGACCTTGAGCGGGAGCTGCTGGCCAGGGCGGGCATCGTCTTTACCGGCGGGTCGAGCCTTTATGAGGCAAAGAAGGACCGGCACCCGAACGTCCATTGCTTCCCTTCGTCCGTCGACCGCGCTCACTTCGCGAAGGCGCGCGCGCGGCAATTCGATGTGGCCGACCAGGAGGATCTGCCCCGGCCGAGGCTCGGCTTCTACGGAGTGCTCGACGAACGGT
Organism: Pseudomonadota bacterium; assembly: GCA_046733135.1. Classification (GTDB taxonomy): domain Bacteria; phylum Pseudomonadota; class Alphaproteobacteria; order Sphingomonadales; family Sphingomonadaceae; genus Sphingomicrobium. Next base: position 7,132 of record JBKPON010000102.1, read on the forward strand.
TCGACACTGGGCTGCTGGACGAGGTTGCACGGATGCGTCCGAACTGGTCGTTCGTAATGGTCGGTCCGGTTGTGAAGATCGCATCCGAGGACCTGCCGCGCCGCCCGAACATCCATTACTTGGGCCCAAAGACCTATGACCAGCTTCCGGCATATCTGTCAGGCTGGGACGTGGCGCTAATGCCGTTCGCGATGAACGAATCCACCCAGTTCATCTCGCCGACCAAGACTCCGGAATATCTCGCCGGCGGAAGGCCGGTGGTTTCCACTCCGGTCCGGGACGTGGTCCGTCATTATGGTCAGCTTGAGGGCGTAGAGATCGCCGACAGCGCGAACGCCTTTGTGGCCGGTTGTGAGAAGGCGCTCGAATTGTCGCGTGACCCGGAAAAAGGCTGGCTCGCGGAGGCGGACCTCATGCTTTCCGCAACCAGCTGGGACACGACGCAGGCAAGGATGGCCGGTCTGGTTGCCGATCTCCTCGGCACGCGGGCCGCCCGCCAGACATCCGCCCTGCTCGTGGCGGCAGAATGAACGCGTTGTTTGGCACTCCTCCGCGCAAGGCGCCGTACGATTATCTGATCGTCGGGGCCGGCTTTGCCGGATCGGTCCTCGCTGAGCGCCTTGCCAGCCAGCGCGGCGCTCGAGTCCTGTTGATTGACCGGCGCCACCACGTCGGGGGCAACGCCTATGACGAGAAAGATGCCGCGGGAATATTGTACCACAAATATGGTCCGCACATCTTCCACACTAACAGCGAACAGGTCGTGGACTATCTTTCCCAGTTCACGAAATGGCGCCCGTATGAACATCGGGTGCAAGCGTTCGTCCGCGGGCAATTGATGCCGATCCCGATCAACCGGACCACTCTCAACCTGCTGTACGACGCGAACTTGCAGACGGAGGAGGAAGCGGCCGCTTTCCTCGCTTCCCGCGCCGAGCCGGTGGAAGACATCCGGACGTCCGAGGACGTGGTCATCAACGCCGTCGGGCGGGAGCTCTACGAGCTCTTCTTCCGCGGCTATACCCGCAAACAATGGGGTCTCGACCCTTCGGAGCTCGACAAACAGGTGACCTCGCGCATTCCGACGCGCACCAACACCGACGATCGCTATTTCACCGACACTTTCCAGGCCATGCCCGCAGAGGGCTACACGGCCATGTTCTCGGCGATGCTTGACCATCCGCTGATCGATAAGTCGCTCGGCTCGGATTTCCGCGACATTCGGCACGAGGCCTATGAGCTCGCCGATCACATCATCTATTCCGGTCCGATCGACGAATATTTCGACTTCCGCTTCGGCAAGCTGCCGTACCGCTCGCTGCGCTTCGATCATCAGACGATCGAGGAGGAATGGCACCAGCCCGTGGCCGTGGTTAACTATCCCGATCCGGACGTACCCTTCACCCGGATCAGCGAGTATAAGCATCTGACCGGTCAGCAAGCGCCGGTGACGAGCATCACCTACGAATATCCATCCGCCGAGGGCGATCCATATTATCCGATTCCGCGCGCCGAAAATCAGGAGCTGTACAAGCGCTATGAAGCGCTCGCGGATGCAACCGGGGGCGTGACCTTCGTCGGCAGGCTCGCGACCTACCGCTATTACAATATGGACCAGATCGTTGGTCAGGCGCTGGCCACTTTCCGCCGTTTGAGCGTGAAGCGACAAGGAGGCGGGCTGCAGGAGACCGCGGTCGCGGCCGAATAAACTCCCGGCGCGACGGGTCCCTCGCGATTCACATTGCCGCTTGCGATCGGTCGCGCCGACCGTATCAACGTCTGATGCGTGACTCTTTGGGTCCTACTGGTTCTGGCATCGACCGGCCGGCCGCCGCGCCGAGCGCTAGCTCGGCGGCGTCGCCTGCCCGAACCTACGTCAATCCCATTCTCGACTCGGATTTTCCCGACCCCGCCGTCATCGAGGCGCCCGACGGCTATTATTACGCTTACGCCACGCAGACGCTTCGTGACGGCAAATGGATTAATATCCAGGTCGCTCGTTCGGCCGACCTGATTCACTGGGAACAGATCGGCGATGCGCTTCCAAGGAAGCCGGAATGGGCGGCCAGGACCCAGGACTTTTGGGCGCCTTACGTGCTCTACGACGGCGAGCGCTACGTCATGTATTATTCGGCGACGCCCAACGATTGCAGCGATCCGCCGTGCCATGCGCTTGCGGTGGCCACGGCAGATTCTCCGGCAGGTCCGTTCATCGACGTGGGCCGGCCGCTCCTGCTTGGCGAGGGCTTCGAATATATCGACCCCATGGCGTTCGACGATCCGGTCACCGGAAAACATTTTCTCTATTGGGGGTCCGGATTCCAGCCGATCAAGGTCCAGGAGCTGGGCCCGGATCGCATGTCATTCGCTCCCGGAACCAGTCCGATCGACCTGGTCTGGCCGAACGGCAAGAACGGAGGCTTCCCGCGGCTGGTGGAAGCCTCCTGGGTGATCCGCCACGGTAATTTCTATTATCTCTTCTATTCCGGAGACAATTGTTGCGGACCCGATGCCGAATATGGCGTGATGGTCGCGCGGTCGAAAAGCGCGACGGGACCGTTCGAAACGCTCGAACAAGCACGTGGCGTTCCGCACAGTTTGATGCTGTACAAGAGCGAACGTTGGCTGGCCCCCGGACATAATTCGATCGTGACCGACAGGGCAGGCCAGGTGTGGATCATCTACCACGCCATCGATGTGAACCGACCCCGCCAGCGACAAGAGGATGAGATCAATAGTCGGCGGATCCTGCTGATCGATCGAATCGAATGGCGCCACAATTGGCCGTTCGTCGGAACGCCCTCGGACGGTCCCCAACTCGCGCCCGTGACTTGATCAGCCGCGAACCAGCTTCAGGGGTGTGTCCGCGAGGCGTCCGAATTGCGCACGCTGCGCTTCAAATTCTTCCAACAGACGCTCGTCGACGTGGCGGGTGCCGTCGGCAACGACCGTCGACAGAAGGCCGGTCTTGGCGTGTCGGCTATTGTCCCAACCGGGGTAAGCGGTGATCGGATACCAGCAGATCCCGCGAATATCAGCGCCGCGGTCGGTCGCGTCGCGCACCTCGTTGCAGACATAATGAAGCCAGGACGGCTTGCCCGACCCTTCCGCGCCCGTTTCGGAAAGGAAAATCGGCTTTCGATACCGTTCGGCCATTTCCACGAGCATGTCCGCGAGCGGCCGGTATTCGTGGTGCCCCATGGGGATCGTCGGGCCTTTGTAATACCATTGATTATGGGGGTAGTAGTTCCAGCCCACCACATCGACGAGTGACGGATCGCCGCCGAGCTCGGGTCGGTCGAGTCCCATGATCCAATCATAGGCCTCGTACATCCCCTGGAGGTTCCGTTTGGCGGCGCGAATTGTCGCACGGCGCTGATCGTGCGGAGCGATATGGATGAGCGGCTCGGCCCAGATGATCGTCGCGCTCGGCCAGCGATTCTTGATTGCCTTCGATGCGGCGATGGCTGCGCGGACGAGCTGGCCCTTGAACCAGCCCCTCTGCTTCGGACCAATCTGCGGGAAATAGCCGTCGTCGACCGCCCAGGACAGGAAGTTGATCTCGTTCAATGGGCAGAGGAGAGGCGACCGATTGCTCACCGATCGCAACACTTCGACGGCGGCGAGCGCGAATTGTGTGAACCGGTCGGGGAAGTCGTCCGCGGCTTGGTCGAGACAGTCGGGCGAGCCGTAGTGGAACAGGTCCCAGATGACTTGCACTCCCGCTTCCTCCGCGGCTTCGAGCGCCGGCAGCCAGCTGGACCAGTCATACTTTCCGGGGGATTTCTCGATCAGATGCCAGCGCAGGCCGTCGCGCAGCGTGATGAAGCCCAATTGCCTGCAGATCCGATAGTCCTGCAGGACATGCCTGTCGTGACCTGTCGCCCGGATGAGATCGAGGCGAACGCCGTCGCGTCGCCGGTGCGACGAACATTCGAAGCCCGCCTGGAAAAAACTCGCGAACCTGTTTCCAACTTGATTGCTCATGGGGGTCATCAATGCGCGAGGGCCAAAATGGCTGCCAACTGCGGGATCGGACGATCCGCCATGGCACATTGTCCCGTTTAATGCTTTTTGGCCATAGAGGAGCACGAACGCTCATGCGTCAGAATTGGCCAGAGCGCCTATGGCTGGTCCGGCACGGCCAGAGCCAGGGGAATGTCGCTCGTGATGCCGCGCAGGAAGCGGGGCAGCACGAGATCGACATCGACGTTCGGGACGTCGATGTGCCGCTCTCTGAGCTAGGTGTGAAACAGGCCGAGGCTGCCGGGCGTTGGTTCGCTTCCTTGCCCCGCGACGAACGGCCGGAGATCATCCTCTCCTCACCTTACGTTCGAGCGCGTCAGACCGCCGCCATCATCTGCAACCAGGGCGCGCTCACGGGGGGGCCGTACCACCCCATCATCGACGAACGATTGCGCGAGCGCGAGTTCGGGATTTTCGACCGGCTGACGACCCTGGGTATTCGCCAGCGATTTCCCGAAGAGGCCGCGCACCGCCGCCGGCTGGGCAAATTCTACCACCGGCCGCCCGGCGGCGAGAGTTGGGCGGACGTCATCCTCCGCCTCCGCTCGATGCTCAACACGATCAACCTGCACTTCTGCGACCGCCGCGTGCTGGTCGTCTGCCATCAGGTCGTGGTGCTCTGCTTCCGTTACATTCTCGAGGAGCTGGACGAGGAAGCCATCCTAGAGATCGACAAGCAGTCCGAAATCCTCAATTGCGGCATCGCCGTGTTCGATTTCGATCCGGACGCGGAAGGCTTTTGCATTCCCGGCCTCAGCCTATGGAACTTCGGCGCCCCGCTCGAGGCCGAAGGCGCCCCCAAGACGTCCGCGCCGGACGCCATGGCGGGGACTCGCTAAGCCCTAGCCCGGCGAGCTCTCGCTCGTGTGATACCGATCGAGTTCGTCCCCGATCAGACGAACGACATGAAGCACGTTGGTCGACCCCGACACGCCGAAGGGCACGCCAGCCATCAGCACCAGCCGGTCGCCGCCTTGCGCGACCTTGTGCCGAAGGGCCATGCGCTTGCTCTTCTCGACCATCTCCTCAAAGCTCGACACGTCGCGCGTGTGCACGGCGTAAACGCTCCAAATGAGGCCCATGCGCCGCGCAGTATGCAGCGACGCGCTCATGGCCAGGGTGGGGACCGACGGCCGCTCGCGCGCGATTCGCCGCGCGGTCGAGCCGGAGCTGGTGTAGCAGACCATGGCCTTTGCCGAGATCGTGGCGGCGATCTGTCTCGCCGATCCCGCCAGTGCGTCCGCGGTCGTGGGTTCGAGGCGCGTCTGAGTGAAATGGACCCGTGCCGGGTAAGAGGGATCTCTCTCCACGCTGTTGGCGATCCGATCCATCATCTGCACCGCTTCGCAAGGATACTGCCCGGTCGCGCTTTCCGCCGAGAGCATCACCGCGTCCGCGCCGTCATAAATGGCGGTCGCGACGTCGTTCACCTCCGCCCTGGTCGGGGTCGGCGACGTCACCATCGACTCCAGCATCTGCGTCGCAACGACGACTGGCTTACCGAACTGACGGGCGGAGGCGACGATCCTGTTCTGCAACGGCGGAACGTCTTCGGGCGGAAGCTCGACGCCGAGGTCACCGCGGGCGACCATCACTCCATCGGCGAGCGCGATGATGTCGTTCAATCGGTCGATCGCAGCCGGCTTCTCGATCTTTGCCATGAGCGCCGCGCGGTCGCCGATCAGCGAGCGGGCTTCGGCAACGTCATCGGGACGCTGCACGAACGATAACGCGATCCAATCCGTCCTTTGGTCGAGTGCAAAGACAAGGTCCGCTCGGTCCTTCTCGGTGAGTGCCGGAATGGGCACGAGCACATTAGGGACATTCACGCCTTTGTTGTCGGACACGGCGCCGCCGATTTCCACTTCGCTGACAATATGCTCATCGTCGGCTTCGACAACATTGAGCCGGATCTTGCCGTCGTCGATCAGGATGTTGGTTCCCGGCCTGATCGATTCGAACAACTCCACATGCGGCAGCTGGACGCGCTTCGAATTGCCGGCCTTGTCATCACGATCGAGGATGAAGCGCTTGCCTTTCTCCAACAACGCCCGGCCGCCCTCGAAATGGCCGACGCGAAGTTTGGGACCCTGGAGATCGAAGAGAATGGTGGTCGGACGCTTGAGCTCCTTCTCCAGCGCGCGGATGCAATCGACCAGCTTCGCCTTCTGCTTCTGGTCGCCGTGACTCATATTGATGCGGAAGGCATCGGCGCCCGCGATCATCAGCCGGCGGATCATCCGCGCGTCGCTCGATGCCGGCCCAAGCGTCGCCAGGATCTTCACCTTGCGCGAGCGTGGGGCGAGAGTCTCGGTCACCTTGTCTCCTCGGGCCTCAAGGGGGTGCCATAGCTGCTTGCCATGACGGTTCAACCCGCTAGAGCCGCCGGTTCAACCTGGGATCGGAGATTAGAGAGCATGGCGGAAGGCACCGTCGCGGCCGATCAGCTGCGACTGTTCATCGAGCGCATCGAGCGTCTGGAGGAAGAGAAGAAGGGCATCGCGGACGACGTTCGCGACGTCTATTCGGAGGCGAAAGCCAACGGCTACGACCCGAAGATCATGCGGATGATCGTTCGCCTGAGGAAAATGGAAACACATACGCGGCAAGAGCAGGACGCGGTGTTGGAGACCTACCGCCAGGCGCTGGGGCTTGCTTGAGCATTCTTGTCCCCCGGCGTAGGCCGGGGTCCAGACGAGAGATATCGGCGCATAGTGGGTAATCGATGGCAGGCCACAGCAAATTCAAGAACATCATGTACCGCAAGGGCGCTCAGGATAAGAAGCGCTCTGCCCTTTTTTCCAAGCTCAGTCGCGAGATCACTGTTGCGGCGAAGATGGGCTTGCCCGATCCGGAAGCGAACGCCCGCTTGCGTGCGGCAGTGCTTGCCGCGCGCGCGCAGTCGATGCCCAAGGACAATATCCAGCGCTCCATCGACAAGGCGTTGGGCTCCGACGCCGAAAATTATGAAGAGATCCGCTACGAAGGGTTCGGCCCCGGCGGAGTCGCGCTGATCGTCGAGGCGCTGACCGACAACCGCAACCGCACCGCTACCAATGTGCGCACGATCTTTTCCAAGAACGGCGGCAACCTCGGCGCAAGCGGCAGTGTCAGCCACGGCTTCGAGCGCACGGGCCTGATCGAATATCCTGCCAGCGCCGGAGACTCCGATAAGGTGTTGGAAGCGGCGATCGAAGCGGGCGCGGACGACGTCGAAACCGACGAAGATGGTCATCGCATCTGGACCAACGTCGAGAGTCTGCACGAAGTCGCCAAAGCACTTGAATCGATGCTCGGCGAAGCGGAGAGCGCGAAGCTCGCCTGGCGGCCGCAGACCGAAGTCGAAGTCCGCGGCGAAGACGCTCAAAAGCTCGCGAACCTGATGGAAGCGCTCGAGGAGGACGACGACGTCCAGACCGTCTGGGGCAATGAGAAAATCCCCGACGAGGAGCTGGAGCGTCTTGCCTAAGATCCTCGGCCTGGACCCCGGCCTGGGCACGACCGGCTGGGGGCTCGTCCAGGCTGACGGCAATCGCCTGTCGCACATCGCCAACGGACAGCTGAAGACGGACTCCGCAGCGCCTCTTCCCCAGCGTCTGGCCCTGCTCGGGCAACAGCTCGAAATGCTGATCGCCGAGAACGCTCCCGATGCCGCCGCGGTCGAAGAAGTGTTCGTCAACTCGAACCCTCAGTCCACGTTGAAGCTCGGCCAGGCGCGCGGCGTCGCGATCATGGTCGTTGCGCGGGCCGGCGTCGATGTGGGTGAATATGCGGCACGATTGGTGAAGAAAGCGGTCGTCGGCGTGGGCAATGCCGAAAAAGCTCAGGTTCATTCGATGGTCGCGCGCCTGCTTCCAGGAGTGAAGATCGCCGGGCCCGATGCCGCCGACGCGCTGGCGGTGGCGATCACGCACGCGCATCATCTGGCGACGGCGCGACGCATCGCCTAACAATGGGGCGGACATGATCGCCCGCCTCACCGGAATCCTCGCGGAAGTCAGCGCCGACACTGCGGTGATCGATGTTGGCGGCGTCGGCTATCAGGTACACGCGAGCGGACGCACACTCGACGTCATTGGGCCGATCGGCGGCGAAGTCCTGATCCTCACCGAGCTTCAGGTGCGGGAGGACGCCTGGACCTTATTCGGTTTCGGTTCGGCCGCCGAGCGCGATTCGTTCCGAGCGCTCACCTCGGTCCAGGGCGTCGGCGGTCGGCTCGCGCTCGCGATCCTTTCGGTGCTCTCGCCCGATGAGCTTGCTCGCGCGGTGAGCCAAGGCGACAAGGCGATGATTGGGCGCGCTAACGGCGTCGGGCCCAAGCTTGCGGCGCGAATAGCCAATGAATTGCAAGGCAAGCTTGGGGCACCGGGGCTAGCGGGCGCGGCACCAGCGCCGCGGATCGGCGCTGCCGCAGATGCGCTGTCCGCATTGTCGAATCTCGGGTTCAAACCGGCCGAAGCGAGTGCCGCGGTAAACGCGGCGCAAGACGAGCTTGGACCCGATGCCTCACTCGACGCCCTGGTACGCCTCGCGCTGAAGAAGGCGGCCAAATGATCATTGCGATCTACAATTCGAAAGGCGGCGTCGGGAAAACCACGCTTGCGGTGAATCTTGCGTGGGCGAGTGCCGCTCTGTCATTACGCCGAACTTTGGTGTGGGATCTCGATGCTCAAGGGGCCGCCAGCTACATCCTGGGCCAGGAACTTGGCGCCAAGTCGGCCAAGTCGAGCATCACGCGCGACGCCGATGTTTCCCGCCTCATCCGACCATCGAATGCAGAGGGGATCGACGTGCTTCCCGCCGACGAATCGCTGCGCACGCTCGATTATGCGTTTCATGACCTCGGCAAGCGCAAGCGGCTGGCGAAGATCGCCGAGGGCCTCGGCGGCGACTACGACCGGATCATCATCGATTGCCCGCCGGGCCTCACCGATACGTCCGACCAGATTCTGCGCGCGTCCGACCTGGTGGTCGTGCCAGTCATCCCCTCACCGCTGTCGCAGCGCACGCTTGACGTGATCAAGCAGCATGTTGGCCGCAAAAAGGGCCCAAAGGTCACGCTCGCCCCGGTTTTCTCGATGGTTGACCGCCGCCGGGCGCTTCACTTGGCGGAGATCGACCGGCATTCTGGCTGGCCGGTGATTCCCATGGCAAGCGCCTATGAAAAGGTCAGTGACGAGCGGAAGCCGATTGGCGAGTTGCTCCCACGCTCGTCGCCCCCTGTCGAAGCGATCGCGGATCTCTGGCGTCGGCTCGAGAAAGCCCTCGCGAAATGAAGCGCCTAGGAGTGCTCTTGTTGGCCAGCGCTGGCATGTTGATTGGCTGCGCCGTGAGGCCGGACAAGTTTTCGGCTGTCGACTCCTGCCTCGATGCGGGTCGCTCCTGGAACTACCGCACCCTTGGCTGTGGGCCGGCGCCCAATGGTCCTGTCAACCTGATCGTAGTGGACAAGTCGCAGCATTGGATGTCTGTCTATCGCGACGGTCGCTTGATCCGTGAGTTTCTGGTCGCGCTCGGCCGAGGCGGACAAGGACCGAAAGCGCGACAAGGGGACGGCAAGGTTCCCGAAGGCGTTTACCGGATCACCGGACACAATCCGAGCAGCGCCTATCATCTGTCGCTGAGGATCGGTTATCCTACCGCGGAGCAGGTGGCGGCAGCGCACAGGATGGGGTTCAATCCCGGCGGAGACATCATGATCCATGGTCTTCCCAACGACGTGCCGGGCATTGGCAGTCGCCATACGTTGCTGGATTGGACGGATGGCTGCGTCGCGGTGACCAACCGCGAGATCGAGTGGTTGTACCGCGCGGTGCCGAACGGTACGCTGGTAAGGATCCAGGCATGACGCTCGGGCGCCTATCCTACTTGCTCCTCCTCCTGTGTTTTGCCGACGCTGGCGCGTCCGCGCGCGGCAAGTTCGACGCAGTGGACGCCTGCCTGAAGTCCGGTGCCGCGTGGAATTACCGAACGAGCGTTTGTGAGCCCGTGGATCCGGGACCGGTCGATCTCATCCGAGTGTACAAACGCGATCACTGGATGGCCGTCTATCGCGACGGTCAGATCGTCCGCGAATTCTTTGTCTCCCTTGGCCGAGGCGGCCTGGGGCCGAAAAAGCGCTGGGGCGATGGCCGGGTTCCGGAAGGCGTATATCCGATCACCGCGCACAATCCGCGCAGCTCCTACCATCTCTCTCTGCGGATCGGTTACCCGACTGCCCAACAAGCCAGCGCCGCGCGCGAGGCAGGGCTGAATGCCGGCGGCGACATCATGATCCACGGCCTGCCCAACGGCAATGGGTGGATCGGCAGCCGGCAAATGCGGTTGGATTGGACCGAGGGGTGCATCGCCATGACCAATCCCGAGATCGAGTGGCTTTATCGCGCCGTGGCAGATGGCACGCCGATCGAAATTTACCCCTAGGGAGCTACGCATTTGAAACATCGGTCACTGGGTCTGCTTGTTGCATTGGCGCTAGGCGGCTGTTCCGCCGTCAAGGACACCAAAGTCGCCGAAGAGGGTGTCGCGAGCTTTCACCGGGCAATGGATGCCGGGCAGTACGGTCCCATCTATGATGCTTCGAGCAACGATATGAAGTCGAGCATCACGCGCCAGAAATTCATCGCGCTGATGGGCGCTCTTCACGCGAAACTGGGCTCCTACCGCTCCGGCAAAACGGTCGGATGGAACGATAATGTGAACACCAGTGGCCACTTCGTGACACTGAATCGTTCAGTCCAATTCGAGCGGGGGCCGGGCACGGAGGAGTTCGTGTTCCGGATCAAAAATGGTAGTGCTGTGCTTGGCGGATATCACGTCAATTCAGACCTGCTGATCACGAACTGATGGAGCGTAGCGCCTCATGCCGCTGCGGGCAGCTGAAGGCGGTTTGCACAGGCGAACCGGTGCGTGTGTCGGTATGCCACTGCCTCGACTGCAAGAAGCGATCGGGAAGCGCCTTCGCGGTCCAGGCACGCTGGCCGGCAGATCGCGTGACGCTCGAGGGCAAGTCGAAATATTGGGTCAACATCGCGGACAGCGGCAACCGCATCACCTTCCATTTCTGCCCCAAGTGCGGCTCCGACGTGCATTATGAGATTGAAGGCAAGTTCGACGGGCTGATCGCGATCCCGCTGGGCGCGTTCGACGACCCCTATTTCGCAAGCCCCCGTTTCTCAGTTTGGGAGGCACGCAAGCATGATTGGGTCGAGATAATCGGGGACGAAGTCGCGCATTCTGACTGAACCTCAGCCGCTCCAGGCATCGCGGTAGACGCGTAGGAAATTGCTCCCCATCAGCTTTTCGAGCCGGCTTTGGCTCCAGCCGCGTTTGGCCAGGTCATTGGCGAAGCGCTCGTAGCGGTCGACGCTGTTATAGTCCTCAACCAGCGGATAGACACCAACGGCTTCGCCCGGCGCTGCAATTCCGGCCTTGATCCGGTCGAGCTGCCATTTCTTCAGCTTCTCGATAGTCTCGGCATCGAGCGTGGTCGGGAGCACGCCATTGTCCGTGCCGATCCCGACATGGTCCTCACCCGCAATCTTGGCGACATGTTCGACATGGGCGATCACGTCCGCGGCTTTCGGATGGCTGTCGAGCGTCAGGAAGGGCATGAAATAGACGCCGACCACGCCCCCTTTGTCAGCGACCGCCTTGATCGTGTCGTCAGCGACGTTGCGCGGGTGGTCAGTGAGGGCGCGAGCGCCAGTGTGGCTGATGACGAGCGGCCGCTTGGCGAACGCCGCCGCCTCGGCCATCGTCCGGGCGCCGCCGTGGCTAAGGTCGAGCAACTGCTTTTCCGTTTCGATCCGTTCGATCGTCGCCTTGCCGAGCTTGGATAGGCCGGCGTTATCCGGCTCCAGCGCGCCGTCGCCCGCGAGGTTGCGGTTGTTGTAGGTCAGCTGGACCGTCAGCACCCCGTCTTTCTTCATCTGCGCTAGCCGGTCGAGCTCGGGTCCAACCATTGCCGTGTCCTGCGTGCCAAGGACCACTGCGAACTGCTTCTCGCGCTTGGCCTTGAGAATGTCGGCGGCGCTGCGCACGAGCAGCAGGCGGTCCGGATTCGCCTCGAGGATGTTGTGCTTGAGAGCGACGTCCTTCTGATAATCGCCCCACGGATCGGTAACATTGCCCACCGGCATCACCGTGTCGCGGACGACGGTCACTCCGGTAGCCACGGTCTCCGCCCAGGCGCGATCGCCGAGACGCAGCTGCTCCTCGGGAGAATAGGGGTCACCCACTCCCCCCAGCGCATCGATGATGATGGCGTTGCGATACCAGACCGGCGCGGCACTACGGGCAGCGCTCTTCGCCAACGCCGGGCCGGCAAGCGCAAGCGACCCCACGCCGGTAATCATCGACCTTCGATCGACCAACATCTCTCGCTCCCCCTTCGTCAGCCTTCGGTAGCAGCTAGTTCCACCGCGGCAAATCTTGTCCTCAGTTGCGCGATCTGCTCACATGACCATCCATGCTCGACCAATTCGCCACCGACTCCGCGCATACCGTCGCCAAGGTGATCGAATTGATCGGCATTGCCATCATCGCGGTCGGGGCCTTCGGGACGCTTGGGCTTTTCGGGCTCCGCGTCGCCCGCCGCGAGGATCGCGAAGCCGCCATCGCCGACTTCCGTTCCAGCTTCGGCCGCTCGATCCTCCTCGGCCTCGAGTTCCTCGTCGCGGCGGATATCATCAACACGGTCGCGGTGACGCCGACCCTGATGAGCGTATTGGTGCTCGCCGGAATCGTCGCGATCCGGACGGCGCTGAGCTTCAGCCTCGAGGTTGAGATCGAGGGACGTTGGCCCTGGCAACGACCAAGTCGGGGGCAACGCAAGGTCTAGGCAGCAGCGGGCTTGCTCCGCTACGCTCGCATCGACGAGCAATGGCCACCGATCCCGCCCGCATCACCACCCCCGAGCGTACCGCTGAGGACGCCGATGCCGCGCTTCGGCCCAAGAGCTTGGACGAGTTCATCGGCCAACAAGCCGCGCGGGAGAATCTTCGCGTCTTCGTCCATGCGGCGAAAAGCCGCTCCGAACCGCTCGACCATGTGTTGCTCCACGGGCCGCCGGGGCTCGGGAAGACCACGCTCGCCGGAATCCTCGCGCGTGAGATGGGAGTCGGCTTCCGCGCCACCTCAGGCCCGGTGATCGCCAAGTCGGGCGACCTTGCGGCGCTTCTCACCAACCTGGAGGACGGGGACGTTTTGTTCATCGACGAGATCCACCGCCTCAACCCAGCGGTCGAGGAGGTGCTCTATCCGGCGATGGAGGATCGGGCGCTCGACCTGATGATCGGCGAAGGGCCGTCCGCTCGCTCCGTGCGCATCGAGCTCCCGCGCTTTACGCTGATCGGCGCGACCACTCGGCAGGGGCTGCTGACGACCCCGCTCAGGGACCGTTTCGGGATTCCGGTGAGGCTCAATTTCTACACCGTAGAAGAACTAGAGCAGGTTGTTCGCCGGGCGGCGCGGTTGCTCGGGGCGGACCTGAAAGATGACGGCGCTCACGAAATCGCCCGCCGCTCCAGAGGCACGCCCCGTATCGCCGGCCGGCTGCTGCGCCGGGTGCGCGATTTCGCTCACGCCTCGGCATCGGACAGGATCGATACCGAGGTCGCAGACCGGGCGCTGTCGCGGCTCGAAATCGATGCGCTTGGCCTCGACGCGATGGATCGGCGCTACCTGACGATGATCGCCGACCTTTATGGTGGCGGGCCGGTCGGCGTGGAGACTCTCGCAGCGGGGCTCTCGGAACCGCGCGATACGATTGAAGACGTGATCGAGCCTTTTCTCATTCAGCTGGGCCTCATCGCACGTACCGCACGAGGTCGCGCCCTGAACGGCCGCGGCTATGCCCACCTTGGGCTGCCGGTTCCTCAGGGCAGCCAGGCTGGACTGTTCGATTCGGGAGCTGCCACGAAATAATGCGCTTGTTCATGATCGCCGCTGCCATGATGGCTGCAGCGGCTCCCGCGCCAGCCGAGACCAACGCCGCCAGGCCGGACTATTCGAAGGATTCGAACTGGTTGTGCCTGCCCGGCCGCGAGGACGCCTGCTCGACGCCCTTGCCGACGGTCGAGCTCGATCCCAGCGGCTACGGATCGACGAGCGATATCCGCGTTGCCGAGGATCCGCCGCTCGACTGCTTCTACGTCTATCCCACCGTCTCGAACGACCAAGGCCTGAACAGTGACATGAATGCTGGCCGGGAGGAACGGCTGGTGGTCGAGACTCAGTTCGGCCGCTTCGCGTCCGTTTGCCGGCCTTTCGTCCCCATTTATCGCCAGATGACGATTGCCTCGATCGCCGCATACGCCGCCGGCGCCGACATTCGCCAGGCCGGGATGCTCGCTTATGGCGATATACTCGCGGCCTGGCGCGATTATCTCCACAACCGCAATCGGGGTCGGCCCTTCGTCCTGGTCGGCCACAGCCAGGGCAGCTTGATGTTGCAGCAGCTGATCGCGCGCGAGATCGAGAAGGATCCCGCGGTCGCACGGCGCATGAAGCTGGCGATCGTCCCCGGCTACAATGTGCTAGTGCCGCAGGGAAAGCTGGTCGGCGGCACCTTTATGAGGACTCCGCTCTGCAGCCACGGCGGAGAGGCGGGTTGCGTCATGACCTGGGTCAGCTTCCGCGAGAAGAACGTCCCGCCGCCAGGCGCGATCTTCGGCTATGCCGACCAGCCCGGCATGACCGTGGCCTGCGTCAACCCGGCGCTTCCCGGATCGGGCGGTTGGGTGAAACTCGACAGCTATTGGTTCACTCGGTCGACGCTGCCGGTTCCTGGTGGACCCATCCAATGGTCGAGCGAGGGGCCGCCGCGGGCCCCCTATGTGCACACGCAGGGACTGGTCTCGGCCAAGTGCGTCAATAACGGCCAGCGCGGCTATTTATCCGTCCGCACCAACGCCGATCCGGCAGACAGGCGCACCGACCGAGTCGGCGGCGAGGTCGGCGTGCTCGGTATGTTCTTGCCCGGCTGGGGCATGCACCTTGCGGACATCGCCGAGGCGCAGGGTGATTTGGTACGCATCGTCGGCGACATTAACGCTCGATCCAGAACAATTCCTCGACCCTGATTCCAAGTGCCTGGGCAAGTTTTATCGCCAGCGTCGCCGAGGGTGTGAAGATGCCGTTCTCGACCGTATTGACCGTCTTGCGCGTGACCCCGACGCGCTCGGCGAGTTCGGCCTGAGTGAGACCGAGCTCGCCGCGCCGTTCCTTCAAGCGATTGGCGAGACGTTCAGGCACTGCGGTGCGCGCGGCGCTCGAGCAGTCCGAAGCGGATCAGCGCCGATCCCAGACCGAAGGTCAGGATCAAATGGGCCGCGGCCGCCGCTGTCAACGGTTCGAATTGGTCGACGAAGTAAACGGCCATTCCCGCGAGCATCGCGAAAATGAAGCCGATACGCAGCGCATCAAGTCGATTGGCCTTCGTGTGCTCATCGTCGATCAGGTCGCGCACTTGGCGAGGCTGAAACCAAAATCCCTTCGTCACCAGGGCCGCGAGCAGGACCGCGGAAAGAATCAACCACGCCGAGATTCGGAAGCTATAGGATGAGGTGTGGGTCGGCGATTGAAGCGCCGAAAAATAACTGCCCTGCTGCGCCAGATAGATGACGGCCAGGGCCGGCAATGTCCTGGCCCTCCGCCGGCTCAGGAACTCGGCCCGCTCGGCCACGGAACGATCAACCATCGTAACGTCCTCTCGTGTAACTCATGGGTTACATGTAACCTTGGCGTTACATCAAAGTCAAGCGCGGGGTTTACGCACCGAGTCCGCGCTCGCTAGAGCGTTCAAATGGCCGTTCAAACGCTCGACACTCCGTACCGCGGCGGCTTCGTCGGCGACGAGCATCATTTCGCGCTCACCGTCTATTTCGAAGACACGGACGCTTACGGCATCGTCTATTATGCCAATTATCTGAAGTTCATGGAGCGGGCACGATCCGATATGATCCGCGCGGTCGGAGTCGACCAGGCCGCCGAGCTGCGCGCGTCGGGCAGCGCTTATGCCGTCGTCGAGGTCGACATCCGCTACAAACGGCCGGGAAAGCTCGGCGATGACCTGCTTGTCATCAGCCGGGTGGATCGGGTCCTCGCATCCAGCGTGAACATTCATCAGCGAGTCATGCGGGGGTCGGAACATCTCACCGATGCCCGCGTCATCGCTGCTTTCCTCGATGGGGAAGGTCGGCCGCGTCGCCAACCGGGCGACTGGGTCGAAAAGTTCAGGGGGATTACCGCACGGCCGCAATGAAGCAGATTCTTGTCACTTTTCTTCTTATCGCGCTGAGTGCGCCCGCCGTCGCGCAGAATGGGACGCCGATCGTCGCCGTGCCGCCGCTCGCGACGACGGACGATCGACCTTCGCCCGTCGGCAGTACGCGCACCATCGCGTGGCAAGCGACGCAGCTGATCGTCAGCGACCTGCAGTCGACTTCCGAGGTGATGCCAATCCCGCCCGACCAGCAGAAGGATTTCTACTCCTATCCCGAGGTCACTGCGCCGACTTTCTCCCGCTGGCGTGCGAGAGGGGCGAAGGCGCTGATTACTGGCTTCGTCCAAGCTCGGTCCGACGGCCGCCTGACCGTCGGCTGCTACGTTTACGATACCGACAAAGGACGCGAGCTCGGCCGCACCGGCTTCGTCGTCGCTCCGGCGGACTGGCGCCGGGCCGCGCACAAATGTTCGGGCCTGGCCTATCAAAGCCTGACTGGTGCTCCCGG
>JBKPON010000103.1:0-10591 GCA_046733135.1 Pseudomonadota bacterium
ACGTTCCAGACCTATTTCTTCACGACCCGCAATCCAGGCGGCCACAGCAGCCGACCGCGGCCCGACAACGCGATCTATGATCTGGCCGACGCGCTGGAGAAGCTTCGCGCGCATCGTTTCCAGCCAATGCTGAATGCGGCCAATCGAAGCTATTTTGAACATCGCGCGACGCAGGAAGGGAACGGGGCGCTGGGCCAGGCGATCCGCCGTTGGCTCGCCAATCCGAATGACGGTGCCGCGGCCGATATCGTCGAGACGAGTCCGCTCGACATTGGCCTTACACGGACGCGCTGCGTGGCAACGATGCTGAAGGGCGGGCACGCGGACAATGCGCTTCCACAGAGCGCGACCGCGACCGTCAACTGCCGCATTTTCCCGGGGGTCCAGCCGAAGGACGTGCAGGCCGAGCTGCAGGCGCTGGTCGGCCCGAACGTGGAAATCACGCCAGATCCGAACTTTATCGGCCAGCCGACGCCGGCATCGCCATTGCGGCCGGAGGTCCTGAATGCGGTCACGAAAGCCGTTCACGCCGTGATCGACCCGAAGATGGACGTATTTCCCGTGATGTCGACGGGAGCAAGCGACGGCAGCTTCTTCCGCGCGCAGGGAATCCCGGTCTACGATGTCGATGGGAGCTGGGGAATCTCGCCCGATGACGAACGCGCGCACGGCCTCGACGAGCGCATTCCGGTGCGTGCGATGTACGACGATGTGCTGCATTGGGAGATAATCATCCGCGAACTCGCCGGCTGATCCGACGAACGGCGGTCCGCCCGCTTGACGCGCGGGCCGCGCACCCTAGCCTAAGGCGCAATTTCCGGGGGAGAAATTGGTCATGCACAAATTCGTTGCGACCCTGCTTGCCTTCAGCTCCGTGGGCGCGCTCGCACAAGGACCCACGACGCCGTTGGTGTCTCCGCCGCCGAGCACGCTGGCCAATGCGCCGAAGCTGCCGCCGAAATGGGAGGCGACAGCTCGCGAAATCTACAAAACAGCCGTCGAAACCCCGACAGTCATGGGGCGCAACCAGGTCCCCAAGCTGCAGGATTATCTGGCGGCGAAGTTGAAGGCATCCGGCTGGTCGCCAAGCGACATCCATGTCCTCCCCTATGAGGGCCCGCCGGGGAACCACACGGCAGCGCTGATCGCCCGCTGGCCTTCGGCCAATCCCAAAGCCAAGCCGATGCTGATTATGGCCCACATGGACGTGGTCGAGGCGCTCCCGGCCGACTGGACGACTGATCCGTTCAAGCTGGTTGAGAAGGACGGCTATTTCTACGGCCGCGGAAGCGGCGACGACAAGGGCGGCGGAATCCCGGCCATGGTCGCGCTCATGAAGCTCAGGGCCGACGGCTTTAAACCGAACCGCGACATCGTCCTGATCTTCACCGGTGACGAAGAAACGCAGGGCAAGGGAGCCGAGCTTGGCGCGACGGACTGGCGCAAATGGACCGAAGCGGAATTCGCGCTGAATGCGGATGGCGGAGGCGGCGGGTTCACCCGCGACGGCAAGCCGCTTGGATTCGGATTCCAGACTTCGGAAAAGACATTCCAGAGCTATTATTTCCGGGTCCGGAATCCCGGTGGTCACAGCTCTCGCCCGCGACCGGACAACGCAATTTACGAGCTCGCCGACGCGCTCAAGAAATTGCAGGCGCACCGTTTCACGCCGATGCTCAATGAGACGACGCGCGCCTATTTTACCGCGCGCGCCGAACAAGAGGGCGACAATTCGCTCGGCCAGGCGATGCGGGCCTGGCTTGCCAATCCCAACGACGGTTCGGCCGCGGACACGATCGAGGCAAACCCGCTTGAAGTTGGCCTGACCCGCACGCGCTGCGTCGCGACCATGTTGAAGGGCGGGCACGCGGACAATGCGCTTCCGCAACTCGCCGAAGCCACCGTCAATTGCCGGATCATGCCCGGCATTGAACCGAAGGTTGTGCAGTCCGAACTGCAACAGGTCGTCGGCCCGAATGTCGAGGTCACCCCGCTGCCGGACGCCGGCCGGCCAACGCCGGTTTCGCCGCTCCGGCAAGACGTACTCAGCGCCTATACCAAAGCCGTCAAAGCGCGCTTCCCGAACCAGACCATCATCCCGCAAATGTCGACCGGCGCCTCCGACGGGCTGGAATTTCGCGCGCGGGGCATTCCCGTCTACGGAGTCGACGGTCAGTGGGGCGTGTCGCCCGATGACGAACGCGCTCACGGCAAGGACGAACGAGTGCCGGTCCAGTCGCTGTGGGACAATGTGCTGCATTGGGAGTCCATGGTCCGCGATCTTGCTGGCGGTTGACGTCCCGCTCAGATCCCGCGGAAATAAGCGATCAGCATGTACACCGGCACCGCCCAGATCAGCATTTGGGTGAGGCCGATCGCGGCCACGGGCGATACGTCATAGAGCCGTTCGAGGCCGCGCCCGCTGGCGCGAAAGGCGAAATAGGCAAGGATCCCCCCGAGCAACTGTAGCACTGCAAACATGCCCAGAAACGCGGCACCGCTCGTTGTCGGTGTAAGACCTTTGAGGGACGGGAGTGCAAACGACACGAGAGCGAAGACATCAACCGCCGCGCCGATCGCGCCCAGCCGCAACAAATCGCGGGTGCCGATCGACGCCAGCCGCGGCGTCGCTGGGGGATCCGCCGCGGTAGCAAGGCCTCGAATCGCCTCCAGCAACGCGCTCCGTTCTTCACCGCTTTCCCAAAGCCTGTCCGGTAAAATGATCATGTCCCACCCGACGACCTCCAGAACGATTGCCCGCTTGAGGTCGTAGATCCGACGTACCGCTCGCCAGCTCCACTGCCGCCGTCGAAGCTCCGAATTGGTCGAAATCCCCTCGTCGGTGATCAACACTTCCTGCTCGGCAACGGCGGCGTCGTAGCTTTGGCCGGTCGCGCCGCGTAGCCACCGCCGCTGAAGCATAGCCGTAGCGACGGCGAGCAATACTGCCGCGACCAGGACGCCGGTGACCGCCTCAGGAAACACAGTGATGATGATCACCGAGACTCCAACGAAGACGGCCAATTGCTCGATCAACCTCGAAGTGCGGCTCGTATCCTGTCGGCCCAGCTGGTCCGTGAGGGTCGCGAGCCCTGCGACATACTCATCCTTGCTTAATGCGAATTGGAATCGCTCCTGCATCAAAACCCCCCGGACTGCTCGGCGATCCGATTCTACGCGCTCGCAGGTTGCTAGATCGTTTGCGCCGCGTGCAGAACCTCTTCGGCGTGGTTCGGCACCTTCACCTTGCGCCAGGAGCGAAGGACTCGTCCGTCCGCGCCGATGAGATAGGTTGCGCGTTCCATTCCCATATATTTGCGGCCGTACATCGACTTCTCGACCCAGGTCCCGAACGCATCGGAGATGCGGCCGTCCGCGTCGGAAACGAGTGGCACGGCGAGCCCATATTTGCCGATGAATTTCTCGTGGCTCTTCATCGGATCGCGCGAGACTCCGATCACCTTCACCCCGGCCTCATCGAACCGCGATGCGAGCACGGTGAAATCCTGGGCCTCGCGCGTGCAGCCCGACGTGTCATCCTTGGGATAGAAATAGAGCACCAGCGGTCGGCCCGGCGCCGATAGGTCGACCGCGCTCCCGTCGCTCGCCGAAACCGTGATCGCCGGTGCCTTGTCGCCTTCCTGGATCATTCTGACGTCCCTCGCTTGATGCTGTTCCAAAGCTCCGAAATGCTCTGCCGCGCGGCATCGTGCTCGGCAAGCAGCTCTTCCCAGCTTGAGGCCCCGCACGCCTCTGCAACCAATTGCCAAGTCTCCGCCGTCGGCTTCACGTCCCCAGGCGCTACCAGTCGCATCATGACGAGCATCCGCGTTAGCAATTTTTGTGCAGCTACAACATTTGTAGAAATCAAAGACTCGTTGGCCAGAACCTCCAGCGCGATCCCGAGTCGCGGATCCAGCGCAATCTGACGAGTCAGCTGCAGCACGTGCACCGAGAATTCCAGATCGATGAGCCCCCCGGGACCGAGCTTCACATCCAGCGGACTCTGCGGCGGCTTGTGGCGCTCCATTTCCGCACGCATCTTCACCGCGTCGGCGATGACCTCTTGCGGGTCGCGCGGCGAAAGCAGGATGTTCGCGATGCTGGATCCGGCTCGGGCCCGTGCTTCGGGCGAGCCGAACACCGGCCGCGCGCGGCACAATGCCATATGCTCCCAGGTCCAGGCGTGTTCCCGCTGATATTGCTCGAACGCATCCATTGAGACGACCAGCATCCCCTTGGAGCCTTCGGGCCGCAGCCGCAGGTCCACCTCGTAAAGTGGCCCGGCCGCAGTGGGCACGCTGAGCGCCGCCGTGATGCGATTTCCGAAGCGATTGAAATAATCGTTGGGACCGAGCGGCCTCCGGCCATCGGACATCCCACCAGAATCGGCGGTATGCAAATAGATGAGGTCGAGATCGGAAGCGTGCGTGAGCTCACACCCGCCCAATCGGCCAAGACCGAGCACGACCAGCTCACCGCCGGGATAGCGGCCATGTGCCTGTTCGAACTCCCACTTCGCCGCCGTGGCCAACGCACTAAGCGTGCCTTCGGCAACACGCGCGTAGCCTTCAGCGACTTCAAGCGGGTCGCGATGGCGGTCGATCAGCTGTACGCCAAGCGCGAAACGGCGCTCGTTGACGAGCCGCCGAACGCGGTCGAGCGCGACGTCGTAGCTACATCCGGTCATCGCTCGTTCGAGCAGCTCGGCGAACTGGTCGGCGGATGGTGGCATCGCGAAACTGGAGGCGTCGAATAATCCTTCGAAGAGCTCCGGCCGGCGCGCGAGCTGATCGGCGAGGGCGGGCGCGTGCGCCAGGACCCTGGCAAGCAGTTGCGCGAGCGCTGGCCGGGCCTCGAGCAGGCGAAAGAAGTTCACCCCACTCGACAGCCGCTCGACGATGTCGCTCAGTCGATTGAGCGCATGGCCCGGGTCGGCACCCGCGGCGATCGCGTGTAAAAGACCCGGAAGCATCGCCTCGAAGGCTTGGCTCGCGGGCGGCGAACGGAGCGCCCGCGCCTTTCCCGAGCGCCAATCCGCCACATGTCGGGCGGCAGTGTCGGGGTCGTCGAAGCCGAGATCCCTCAGCTCGTGAAGCAAAATGTCCGGATCGTTGGACAATTGCCGCCGCTCGTCAGGTGCGAGGCTATCGAAAATCGCGCCAACGCGTTCGACGTGGGGCTTCAATAAGTCGAGAAGCTCGCTGGCATTCGCCAGGCCGTGGAGCTGCGCGATATTGTCCAGCGCTCGCGATTCGAGCGGTAGCAAATGCGTTTGCGCGTCGTCGATCATCTGGACTCGGTGCTCGATGGTCCGCAGGACGCGATAGGCGCCGGCCAGTTCGCGTGCCGTGCTTTCCTCGAGCCTTCCGGCCGCAAGCAATGCACCAATCGCATCGAGAGTGGCCGGCTCCCGTGCCGATGAATCTCGCCCGCCGTGGATCATCTGCTGGATCTGCACGAAGAATTCGACTTCGCGAATCCCGCCGCGGCCGCGCTTCAAATCGTAGCCGGGACCGATGTGCGCGCCCTGCGCAAAATGGTCTCGAATGCGTGCGGAAATCTGACGTACTTCTTCAATCACGCCGAAATCCAGAGAGCGACGCCAGACGAACGGCTGGATTGCGTTCAGGAATCGCTCGCCGAGCGCGATGTCGCCGGCGCATGCGCGCGCGCGGATGAATGCGGCCCGCTCCCACGGCAGCGCGCTCGATTCATAATGCGAAATCGCTGCGTCTAGCGGCAGCGCGATCGGCGTGACCTCGGGTGACGGTCTTAGTCGCAGGTCAACTCGTTGAACGTAGCCGTAGGCGGTGCGCTTCTGCAGAATTTCGATCATCCGCCGTCCGATTCGCACCGCCGCTTCGCCGGAATCGTCGCGTTCACGCTTCGGCAGAGTCTTCGGATCGAACAACAAGAGCAGATCCACGTCCGAGGAATAATTAAGCTCGCCGCTGCCGAGCTTTCCCATGGCGATGACGGCGAATCCCAGCGGCTCGATTCCGGGCACCCGTTCCCGAATGGCCGCGGTCACCGAACGATCAATCGCGTCGTCGGCAAAGCCGGAAAGGAGCTCAGTGACCTGATTTAGCGCAAGCTCGCCGGACAAATCGCCAAGCGCGACCGCTAGCGCCAAGCCCCGCCTCTGAAGTCTCAGTTCCCGCTCGAGATCGTCGGAACGTCCAGAAAGAGAGAGCTTCGCCGCCTCGAGCGCGCCAAGCTCCAGAAAGGCTTCGCCAATATCCAATCGTGCTTCCAGAGTGTCGCGCAGGAAAGGTGAGTGCGCTCGTGCACGACTCAGCACCTGCCCCCTGTCGGTTGACGATCGTTGCCGACTCATTGCCGCCTTTTCATCGGTCAAATGGAGCTTGGACGAAACCTCTCCAGCCATCGGTCGTTGCCTAGTTAATGGATTTGGAACGCAGAAACGTCGCCGGATCGGATGTGAGTCACATGGATCGTCGGATCATCCAAGTGGAACTACCACCAGCTCACGCTGGCATCATGGCTGCGCTGCGACGCGCATTCGAAGCGGCGGCGCGCGAGCCGTGCGACCGCGATTTCGCGGACCTGCTGCGCAACCTCAATTGATCACTCGTGGTCGCGGCTGAGGTCGTCGACTTCACCCATGATGGTTTGCAGTGCGGATTTCCCCGGGTCGGTCTTGTGCTGGCGCCTTGAAGGCAACTTGCCACTGGACAGCAATTGCTCGAGCGCGACCCGCCCGCGAGCGACACGGCTCTTGATCGTGCCCACCGCGCAACCGCAAATCTCCGCCGCTTCCTCATAGGCGAAGCCGCCGGCGCCAACGAGAATCAGCGCCTCTCGCTGTGGTTGCGGGAGGTGCATCAAGGCGCGCTGCATGTCGCCAAGCTCAATGTGGCGGTCCTGGCTGGCGGGAGCGGCAAGGATCTTGGACGCGGTGATATCGTCCCACTCACCTTTGAAGCGCGCGCGGCGCATCTGGCTGAGGAACAAATTCCTAAGGATGATGAACGTCCATGCGCGCATGTTCGTGCCCGCCTGGAACCGTTTGCGCGCCGCCCAGGCTTTGAGCAGCGTTTCCTGAACGAGATCGTCGGCGAGGTCGCGGCTGCCCGAGAGCGAACGGCCGAAGGCGCGGAGATGCGGAATTACCGACGCCAGCTGTTCCTTGAACTCCGGATCGGACAGCGGAATCGGTTCGGACGGAGCGTCCGGGGCGCGTTCCTCTTCGCGATCGTCTGTCAAAATAAGACACCCCACCCGTTGCGGGCGCTGGCCTGCGCCAGCGCGGTTTGATCGAACATGAACGGCGATTGTGACAGAGCTAGGTGCTCAGGACCGGCCAACCAAGACGATCACGGCAAATAAAATCACCACGAGCACGGTTCCCACCACGAGGACATAGCGCGCAACGCCAGGCGTCGAGCCCGCACGCGCTTCCGTGGTCGTCTCCCGTACCGGATGTTCGGATTTGCTTGTGTCGACCATTAAGCTCTCGTCACGAAATCACCGTTCCTCCGGCCAACGCGTTCGCCGGAGGCGTGTTCCGCGTCAGGCCGCCGGCACGGTCGCCGCGTCGAAGAAGAGGGCTTGGGCGATCGCCGCTTTCACGGTTGAGCGCTGGAATGGCTTTGTGATGAGGAAGGTCGGCTCCGGCCGAGTCCCAGTGAGCAAGCGCTCGGGAAAGGCCGTGATGAAGATCACCGGTACCGAGAATTCCGCAAGAATGTCCTTCACGGCATCAATTCCGCTTGAATCGTCGGCAAGCTGGATGTCGGCAAGGACGAGCCCAGGGGGGTTCTGGCGAGCCTGCGCAACAGCCTCGTCGCGAGTCACTGCAACGCCCGTCACATTATGGCCGAGATCACGAACGATCGTCTCGATGTCGAGAGCAATGATCGGTTCGTCTTCGATGATGAGCACGTCCGCGAGCGTCTGACGCTCGATCTCCTCGAGCGCTTCCGTGACGAGCGAATCGACATCGGACGGAGATGCGCCGATCAGATACGCCGTGTCCTCGGATGAAAATCCTTCGAGCGAGGTCAGCAACAACGCCTGTCTTGAAAGCGGCGTGATCCGCGACAGCCGAGCCTGCGCAATTCCTTCCGCACCAACGGGACTCTTCGATGGCTCTTCGCCTTCCTCGATGTTGGCCGTCGACCAGATGGCGTGAAACGTCTTGTAGAGCCCAAGCCGCGGATCGACCTCACGGGGAAATTCGTCCGGTTTTGCGACGATGGCCTCTAGCGTAGCGCGGACGAAGGCATCGCCATGCGCCTGGCTGCCCGTCAATGCGCGAGCGTACCGGCGCAGGAAAGGCAGATGTGGAGCGAGTTCCTGGCCAAGCGACATAGATGCAAACTCTCCTCGAATGACGACTTGCCGCGTCTTTGGCGGCCTGTCGAAATTGTTTCAACCCTGGAAGAACGGTCCGCTGCTCGACTTTTCGCTGCCCCCCAGTGATCTGAAGTGCCTCTGGAACAAAGGACCGGCGATTTGGTTTCCGAAGGTTGGGCCGGGTACTGCCGCAATGCTTCCCGTGCTGCGGAGGTAGGGTCGACGCATATCGAGACACGGCGCACCTAAGCCGTTGCGCTCAAAGAAGAGATTTGTATGACGCGCGACAGTACCCGCGCGAGGGGGGACGAGAGGTTGAGTGCAAAAAGGCGGAGTGAGTCGGACTCGGGACGTTCGAAACACTCGAAGAGTCTCCCAACTGCCGAGAAGAAGGCCCGCAAGCAGCGGTCCGGGGACCTGGGCCGCGCTTTGCGCTCGATCTACGACGATACGCTTCGTGAGCAGGTACCCGACGACTTCGTCAATCTCATTGGCAAGCTCACCTGAGGAATTGCCGCTGGAACGGCACGAATGAGTGCGGCTGAACGGTTCGCGAAGCTGCCGACCGCAGCCAAGCTCCTGTTGATACTCACCGCCGTCCTTCTGCCGATCGGGATCGCGCTCACCTGGATTGGCCAAAGCGGCATTCAACAAGCGAACAGCGCACTTCAGGGGCGCGCGCGCGACCAGGCGCAGGCCGCCGCACACGCCATCGAAAGCTTGATCGCACGAAATGCGCTTGCCCTCCGAGTAGCCGCGGCCGGAGCGCTTCGTGGACCCCGGAGCAATCCCTGCAACGAGGTGGCCGAGGCGCTGACGACGGCTCCCGCAATCTCACGCCGATTCGCCCTCCGGTCGAGCGACGGTGATCTGATCTGCACTTACGGCGGATTCTCCCCCCGCGACCCGAGTCCGTTTGTCGCGCCGGGCGGAATTCGCATCTGGATCGACCCGAACCAAACGGAGGTCGACCTCAGGGTCGGCATCGACGGCGGAATGGCGACCTCGAACGTGCCGCAGGAAGAGCTTCGAAGCGCCGCGACCGACACTCTCGGCGACATCCAACATATGTCGCTGCGGGATGGAACGAGGGAGATTCCCCTGGTTGGAGCCGCGTCTGGAGCAACCGATCGGCTCACATATACGGACTGGCCGATCGGCAATGGTGCGCTCGTTGCGCGGATCGGATCCCCGCGTTTGCAAATCACCCGGACCGACCGGCTGATGCTTCTGCTTCCCGTGCTAATGTGGGTTGCCGCAGCGCTGATAACCTGGGTGCTGGTGAGCCGTTTGCTGATCCGACCGCTCAAAAAGTTGGAGCGCGCCGTCCTCGACTATCAGCCTGGTACCGGTGAACTCGTGCTCCCGAAGAAGGCTGGCCCGGCAATGGAAATCCAGGAGCTTCGAGACGCGTTTGCGCGAGTCGTCGCGCGCGTCGACGAATCCGAGCAGGAAATGAGCGGCGCGCTCGAAGGACAACGCCGGCTGGTGCGCGAGGTCCACCATCGCGTGAAGAACAACCTCCAAGTGGTCGCGTCCCTTCTGAACATCCACGGCCGAAGTGCGGAAACGGTCGAGGCGCAGGCAGCCTATGCGGGGATTAGCCGCCGCGTGGGAGCACTCTCCATCGTCCACCGCAATCATTATGCGGAGATGGAGGAAAATCGCGGAATCGCGTTGCGCCCGCTCCTCACGGAACTCGCAGCCGAGCTCCGCGCCGGGGCGCCCGAAGCCGCCCGGGGGCTCAGGATCGATCTCGAGTTGGAGCCCGTCTACACGACACAAGACGTGGCGGTGGCGGTCTCGTTCCTGATCACGGAAATCGTCGAATTCGCGATGCTTCGCGGCCCCCACGATCCGATTGAAATTTCGCTGAGGCGCACGAGCGAACTGACCGCTCGCCTGATGCTCGCCAACCACGTGCTCGTGCCCAGCGAAGCTGACCAGCCCGAAAAGGTTCAGTTCGAACGGATCGTCAGCGGCCTGGCCAAGCAACTGCGTTCCAATCTCGAACGCAAGTTAGGCCGATACAGCGTCGATTTACCCGTTTTTCCGCCAATATGACGAGAGTGCACCGATCGTTACGCGGGCGAGCAAAAAAATGTTGGGAGGCATCGGAACTGTTGCCAAAGAAGGGGCGTTGTGCACCTCGGATAGTGACCTTTTGCCCCCCCGCTCTCGCTATCCGCTTAAATGGGCCCGGAACCGCCAACCCTCCCCCCCCCCGGTGGCGCTTCCGGGCCCTCTTCCGTCTGGCCCTCCGAACCAT
>JBKPON010000104.1:0-6429 GCA_046733135.1 Pseudomonadota bacterium
GTTGGTCGGCGTTCACCTTCAGCGCCGCCGGGTTCATCGCAATCAGCACGTCGGGCTCGTCGCCCGCGGTTTCGATCGCAGTCGATCCAAAATTGATCTGGAAGGCGGAGACTCCGAACGTCGTTCCCTGCGGAGCGCGAATCTCGGCGGGGAAATCGGGGAAGGTCGCGAGGTCGTTGCCGGCGAGCGCGGTCGACAGAGTGAACTGGCCGCCCGTCAGCTGCATGCCGTCACCGCTATCGCCCGCGAAGCGAACGACGACCGCTTCCTGCGGCGGATGCGCGGTCGCTTCCTTTTCGGTGAGCAGATGGGTGGCTGTCGCCACAGGGAAAGTCCTTCACAAACTCGCGAGCTTTGTCTTGCAGCCCTCTTTAGGACTCCGCGCCCGTTTTCGCCACCGTTTCGTCACGCCGGCCTTGATCCTGGGCCGGCCTTCCTTTCTTAGAAGCTACAAGGACAGGCGGATCCGGGCTCAAGGTCGGGATGACGTGGAGTGAAGATGGCCGAAGACAAGTATCGCCGCGGAGTCGGCGTCATGCTACTCAATCGGGATGGGAGGGTGTTCGTCGGGGCACGCATCGATAACACCGACGAGGCCTGGCAGATGCCGCAGGGTGGGCTCGACAAAGGCGAAGAACCTTGGGCGTGCGCTCTGCGCGAACTTGAGGAAGAAACGGGCATTCCCCCGCGCCTCGTCGAGCAGATCACCGCTACCCCCGAGCGATTAAAATACGATCTGCCGGAGGAGTTGCGCGGCAAGCTTTGGGGCGGGAAATGGGTTGGCCAGGACCAGGATTGGTACCTCGCCCGCTTCCTCGGAACAGATGCCGCCGTGAATATCGCGACGAAGCATCCGGAATTCCGCGACTGGAGATGGATCGCTCCCGAGCAGCTCCCCGAGCTAATCGTCCCCTTCAAGCGGGACCTATATCGTCAGCTCCTGAGCGAGTTCGCGGACCACTTCTAGCTTTCGGCCGCTTGAAGACTGGCATTTTCACGGTGAAGACCTGCAGCACTTCGCCGTCCTGGTCGCGGGTTTCGTTGCGCATCGTGACGATCGCCATGTTCGGCTTCGAGCGCGACGGGACGATGTCGACAATCTCACTAAAGACCTGAAGGGCCATCCCCGGCCGGGTCGGCTTGGGCCAGGCGAGCTGCAGCTCGGCTCCGATCAGTCCGTCGGCTAGCGGAACGCTTTCAACGAGCATGCGCATCGTCAGCGCCGCGGTGTGCCACCCGCTCGCGGCGAGCGAGCCGAAGATCGAATTGGCCGCCGCTTCCTCGCTCAGATGGAATGGCTGCGGATCGAATTCCCGCGCGAAATTCTTGATCTGGTCGGCATCAAGCGAGTGCGGCGCGCTGGCGAAGCGCTGTCCGATAGAAATGTCTTCGAGATAGAGGCGTTCGGTCGGAAGTCTTGGCATGCTTGGCCGTTAAAACCTGCCCTTCATCCAACGCAAGCGGCTCGGCGGGAGCCAGCTGGAGTCGCGCTTATGCGTCCTGAAGAAGGCTCCTCGCCGCGACCAGCGTCCGGAGTTCGCCGCTGGCATAGGGCTTGCGCAGGACTCGCGCGCCTTGCGGAAGCTCGGTGGCGTTCAGCTCCTCGCCGGCTGCGGTCACGACCAGCTGGACGCCAGGTCGCTCCCGCGAGACACGCCGCGCGAATTCGAGGCCGTCGCCGCCTGCTAGCTGCGCCTCCGCCACCACAACCTCAATTTCCGGGTGCTCGTCGAGCACTTGGCTCGCATTGAGCGCATCATAAGCATGGAAGGTTTGAAATCCGGATTCGCGGAGAATGTCGGAGGCGACCATGCCGATAAATGGCTGGTCTTCGACGATCAAAGCAGCAGGCCGACTCGGTGTCATGTGAGCGCTACCTATCTTGTGATGAGCGTGTTTGGTGGCGGAGCCGCAGTCATGTCAACGGCTGGTTTTGCGAGCGCCCCGTCGCTTTGCCGAACTCGGCTTGGCGGCCGGCTTGGTTTTGGCCCGTTTGGGCGCATCGTCACCTGACAACGCTTCCAGGCTTCGTCTTCCGATGTCGAGCGCCATGTCCCATAAGGCCTCTCCGCGCTGGATGCTTTTGCGGGACATTTTTTCCAGTTCATCGCCCGCTTCCGCCGCCAGCTGCCGCGCCTTCCTTGAGTCCTTGAGCGCTGCAGCAGCGCCGACCAAGGCAGCCGCAACCACATCGGCGACGTACGGATTGCGACTAAGCGTCTTGATCCGCTTCACGGCCTTTCCAGTCGTCCCGGCTCCCGCGGCCTTGGCGCTTTTATCCTTCTTTTTCTTTTTGTCTTTGGCCACGCGTGGTCCCTCCCGACTCTGGAAAATCCAGCCTCATACCAATTTTCGTCACATCACTGTAACATGCCTCTGTTTCAGTTCTGAGACATGCCTTGGCACCCAAAGCCCGCATCCTTGCTCTTCGTGGAAAGCTGATGGACGACGTCAGCGAAACGCCGGCGACTGCTACGGCGAAGGTGGCCGAGGTCGTGCAACCCGAAGCCCGTTATTTCAATCGCGAGCTGAGCTGGTTGGCGTTCAATCGCCGAGTCCTCGAGGAAGCCTGCAACCCCAACCATCCGTTGCTCGAGCGGGTCCGTTTCCTGTCGATTTCGGCCAATAATCTCGACGAATTCTTCATGGTACGGGTGGCAGGGCTCAAGGCGCACCAGGCGCTCGGCGTCGAGGATTTTTCGGCGGATGGGCTGACGCCAACGCAGCAATTGACCGAGATCATGGTGCATGCCGATCGACTGGTCACCAGCCAGCATGAGGTGTGGGGCGAACTGCAAGCACAGCTGGATCAGGCCGGCATGCACGTTGTCGGCGACGAGCCGCTCGATGACGCGGCGGAATCCTGGCTCGACCAGCATTTCCGCGAGCAGATCTTCCCGGTCCTGACGCCGCAAGCGATCGATCCGGCTCACCCTTTCCCGTTCATCCCGAACAAGGGCCTGAGCCTCATTTTCGAGCTGAAAAAGGGAAAGACCAGCGTTCGCGAGCTGATCATGGCGCCGGCCAGCCTGCCGCGGTTCATCCGCATTCCGGGCGCGACCGCCCGCTATATCGCACTCGAGACCTTGGTCCGACGCAAGACGGATTATCTGTTCCCAAAATATCAGCTGCTTCGCGGCGGCGCCTTCCGAATCATCCGCGACAGCGACATCGAAGTCGAGGAAGAGGCCGAAGACCTCGTCCGCTATTTCCGAACGGCGATCAAGCGCCGACGCCGTGGCCGCGTCGTTCGTCTCGAGCTCGAGCCGGGAATGCCGGAAAGCCTGGTCCATGTCGTTCAGGAGGGGCTTGGCGCGCAGAACGCTATCACGTCCGAAACACGCGGATTCCTCGGCATGACAGACCTATCGCAGCTCGTCGAAGAAGACCGGCCCGATCTCAAATTCCCGCCGTTCAACCCCCGCTTTCCGGAACGAATCCGCGAGAATGGCGGGGATTGTTTCGCCGCGATCAGCGAGAAGGACATCCTGGTCCACCACCCCTATGAAAGCTTCGAGGTCGTCGTCGAATTCATCCAGCAGGCGGCGGCCGATCCCGACGTGATCGCCATCAAGCAGACCCTGTATCGCGCCGGCAAGCAGTCGGCGATCATCAAGGCGTTGATCGATGCGGCCGAAGCCGGCAAGTCCGTCACCGCCGTCATCGAGCTCAAAGCCCGCTTCGACGAGGAGCAGAACCTCGTTTGGGCCAATGCGCTCGAGCGAGCCGGGGTGCAGGTCGTCTACGGCTTCATCGACTGGAAGACTCACGCCAAGGTCTCGATGGTCGTGCGTCGCGAGGAGAAGGGCTACCGCACCTATTGCCACTTCGGAACCGGCAACTACCACCCGGTGACCGCGCGCATCTACACCGACCTTAGCTACTTCACTGCGGACGCCAAGACCGGCCGCGACGCCGCCAAGCTGTTCAACTACATCACCGGCTATCTCGAACCGCGGAACCTGAAGCAGCTGGTGCTGTCGCCCGCAAATCTGCGCGCTGACCTGATCAAACTGGTCGACGCGGAAATCGCTGCGGCACACGCCAAGAAGCCTGCCGGGATCTGGGCAAAGATGAACTCGCTTGTTGACCCCGTCATCATCGAGAAGTTGTACGAAGCCAGCGCCGCGGGGGTTCAGATCGACCTCGTGATCCGCGGAATTTGTTGTCTGCGACCCGGAGTGCCGGGATTGTCGGAGAATATCTATGTGAAGTCGATCGTCGGTCGCTTCCTCGAGCATGCACGGCTTTGGTGCTTCGCCAACGGGCACGAGCTGCCGCACCCAGCCGCCAAGGTCTACATCAGCTCGGCAGATTGGATGCCGCGCAACTTCGACCGACGAATCGAATATATGTTGCCGATCGAGAACCCGACCGTGCATGCGCAGCTTATCGACCAGGTGATGGTCGCAAATCTCATCGACAATGAGCAGAGCTGGCGGCTCAACGCGGACGGCACCTACAGGCGGCTGCAGCCCAAGCCAGGCCAGGAGTTCAACCTCCACGCCTACTTCATGTCCAACCCGAGCTTGTCGGGTCGCGGACAGGCATTAAAGAAGGGCCGGAGAGTTCCGAAGCTGCGCTTTCACCGGGGACGGTAGCCCGCAAGAGTGACGACGGCAGAACCTGCGGCCATTATCGACATCGGGTCGAACTCGGTCCGACTCGTCGTCTATGCCGGCCCCCTGCGAATCCCCACGCCGATCTTCAATGAAAAGGTGCTTGCCGGTCTCGGTTCGGGCGCGGACCGGTATGGGCCGCTGCCCGGAGAAGCGCGCGAAAAAGCTCTGGCTGCGTTGCGCCGCTTCCGCCTCCTCATCGACCATATGAAGGTGCGTCGTACGCAAGTCGTCGCCACGGCCGCGATCCGCGACGCCGAGGACGGAGCCGAATTCGTCCGCGAGGTCGAGCGGATCGGCTTGGAATGCAACATTCTGAGTGCCAAGGATGAGGCTCATCTCGCCGCAGAGGGCGTGTTGTCAGGAATCCCCGAGGCGCGAGGCGTCGTCGGCGACTTGGGAGGGGGGAGCCTCGAACTGGCTCAAGTCGGCGACGCTGTTGACGTGCCCGGCATCTCTCTGCCGATTGGCGTGCTTCGCATTCAGCCGACCCCTGGTGGCGAGCGATCGGTCCGCAAGCAGTTGAAGGCGGCGCTAAAGGCGTCGCGGCTGCGCGATCATGGGCGCGGGCGATCCTTCTACATGGTCGGCGGCTCATGGCGCGCGCTCGCCCGGATTGACATGCTCGCGACAGACTTCCCTCTGCCGATCACACACCAATACCGGATGAAACCTGGCCGGGCGCGCGACCTGCGGAAGCTCGTGAGGGCACTCGACCCGCGCTTGTCGGCCGCCGCGGCCCCACCTCGCCTCGCCACCTCTCCGGCAGCCGCCATGCTGTTGGAATTGTTGGTCGAGGAGCTGGAGCCTTCCGAACTGATCGTTTCGACCTACGGTATCCGTGAGGGGCTGCTTTATTCGATGCTGAAGCCGAGCGTGCGGCGTCTCGACCCACTGACCGAGGGAGCGCGCGATGCGGGAGGCGGCGAGCATCGATTCGGCCAGCATGGCGACCTGCTCGATGCTTGGATCACACCTCTGTTCGATGACGACCCAGTGATGCGGCGATTGCGACTCGCGTCCTGTCTTCTCGCCGACGTCGCTTGGCAGGCGAATGCAGGCTTCCGTGCCGACCGAGCGATTGAGATGGCGCTGCACGGCAACTGGGTGGCAGTAAGGCCGGCCGAGCGCGTCGTTATGGCCCAAGCGCTTTCGTCGAGCTTTGGCCGCGAGCGGCTGCCTGACCCGCGGCTGATGCAGCTATGCAAAGAGGAACAGTTGCTGCGCGCCCATTGCTGGGGGCTTGCGATGCGACTTGGCCAGCGACTCTCCGGCGGGGTGGGATCGGTGCTGAAGCGCACGAGCCTCGATACCCCGAATGGAGCGATTCAGCTGAACGTGCGCCGAGGAGAAGAAGCGCTCGTCGGCGACGCGGTCGAGCGACGCTTACTGCGCCTCGCCCAAACCCTTGGTCGAGAACCCATCGTGGTTAGTCAGTAGCGGTGTGGCGTTCCTCTTGCCGCGCGGCTAGGAGCCGCTGCCATGGGGGAATTGTCAGCCACCGAACTGCAGGCCGTGGAACTGGCCGAAGCTGAGCCGATGCTCGACCAGGTGCTCGCCTGGTCGTCGGTTAACAGCGGCTCGCGCAATCTCGCCGGGCTCGAGCGCATGGCCGATCTGCTGGCCGATGCTTATGCGGGGCTTCCCGGTATCCTTCGTCTGGAGCAGCCTGGAACCGTCGAGATGGTCGATTCCGCGGGAAAGACCATCAAGATCCAACATGGAAGGCACCTGCACCTAACTGTCCGTCCCACCGCTCCCGTGCAGATGCTTTTCACTGGCCACATGGACACGGTGTTCGGGCCGGACC
>JBKPON010000105.1:0-14365 GCA_046733135.1 Pseudomonadota bacterium
GTCGTAGATCGAAGCGTGGCTGTCGATGTCGAGAACGATGTAATCGTCCTTGCCGGCAATCGTGGAGATGATCCCTAGGTTCGCCTGATAGCCGGTCGAAAAGACCATGGCATGATCCATGGCGTAAAAGTCCTTGAGCGCCTGCTCGACCGCCCTGTGGCCGACGTACGTACCATTGAGGACGCGGCTTCCAGTGGTGCCCGAGCCGAACTCATCGAGCGCTCGCTTGCCGGCCGCGATGACGTCCGGGTCGAAGGTCATGCCCATGTAATTATAGGTGCCGAGCAGGATCGTGCGCCGGCCGTTGCAGATGGCGACGGTCGGGCTTTCGACGCTCTCCATCACCAGGTTAAAGGGGTCGGTGACTCCGCCTTCGAGCAGCGCTTCGCGTTGCTCGATAAGGGGGTCGAACTTGGTGAAAAGATCAGTCACTGAGCCTTCAGCCGTTCCAGCGCGTCAACCAACTGCCCGACGGTTTCGATCTCCGCCTGCATGTTCATCGAGATGATGACGTCGAACTCGTCCTCGGTGTTGGCGACGAAGTCGAGGACCGTGAGGCTGTCCCACTCGAGGTCCTGGGCGAAGCGAGTCGCCTCGGTGATCGAGATGCCCTTCTTGTTGAAGGGTTCGATCAGCTGGGCAACTTTGGCGTAGGTCTGTTGGCGGTCGGACATGCCCGGTTCGTTAGTAGCGAGCCTAAGCTTTCGCAACGCAATGGGGCGCGATTGCGGCGGGTCTGTGGCTCTAAACTCCTCAGTCGCAAGACCGACTACCCTTATGTTCGTCTGGATCGATCCATCGCACCCTGTCGACCGGCTTCCAAACTCGGGGGGCAACCCGGACAAGCTTGGTCCCGCAAAAAATGCATTTGCTGCGCCAGTTATATCCGATGAACCGGGCGGCCCTCTTGCTCCGCCAATGGCCGATGTAATCACAGATGATGTGAATCTTCACGAATGACTCAATGCTACAACCAGCCCTTGTCGCGGTACCAAACAGCGGTTTGGGCGAGACCATCCGGTGTAGCAATTTGCGGCTGCCATAGCTTGGGCGGGCAGGCACGCTTTGGTTCGACCACCCAGTTTCGGTGAGAAAAGTAAGCGGCGCGATCGACGGTGAGCTTCGCCCTGGGGCCGCGAAAGAGCTGATCGGCGCGGGCGGCGACCCGGAGAAAAAGACCTGGCGCGGCGACGATCGCGGGACTGGTGCCGACTGCCTGGCCGAGCGCGCGGCCGAACTCCCGATGGGTCCAGCCGCCCGGCTTTCCATCGTCCGCCTCGACGAGGACGCCGGACGGTGCTTGGGGTGTCGCAAGCGCAAGCAGCAGTCGGGCGAGGTCATGGACATGGATAACCGACAGGCGACCGCGGGGTGGCATCAGCATGACTCCGAGCTTGGCCATGCGGAACAGCTCGAGCGTCTCTTTATCGCCAGGACCGTAGACCGCGGGCGGACGGATGATCGCCCAGTCGAGGCCAGAGACGTGAACCAGCTCCTCGGCACGGGCCTTGGACTCGCCATATTGCGAGAGCTTGGGCTCACGCGCGGCGAGTGAAGACGTATGGACGAAGCGGCTGACTCCGCCCGCCGTCGCCGCGGCGAGCATCGCTAGCGTCCCCGCAACATTGCCCTTCTGGAAGCCGGTCGCATTGGCATTGATTACGCCCGCGACATGGATCACGGCATCGGCGCCGTCGACAAGTTGCTCGAGCGCATCCGTGTCCTCCAGGCTTCCTCCGATCCAAGTCAGGCGGGCCCGCGCCGGCTGCTCCCGACGGGTCAGGGCGACGACCTCATGTCCTTCGGCCAGCGCAATATCGATCAGGTGCGAGCCGACGAAGCCGGTTCCGCCAGTAACCGCGATATTCATAGCGGCGACCAAGGGTGCTCCGTATCCTCTATTTCGTGCTCATCTTTCTGGTCGCTCGCAAGAAACTCAACAACTTTGTCGAGCAGCGGTTGTATGCCTTCTTCGAGCGGGGCGGAGATTGGGAAGGGTCTTGAGCCGGAAGCTGCCTCAACGCCGCTGCTAACGTCCGCGAGCACCTCGTCGCCGAGCAAATCCGCCTTGGCGAGCGCCACGATTTCCCCCTTGAGTTCGAGGCCGGCGCCGTACGAGGCGAGTTCGTCACGAACGATACGATAAGCCCCGGCTGGGTCTTCGCCGGACGCATCGACGAGGTGGAGCAGAAGGCGCGTGCGTTCGATGTGGCCAAGAAAGCGGTCACCTATCCCCGCCCCCTCGGCGGCACCTTCGATCAGTCCCGGAATGTCGGCGAGCACGAACTCGCGGCCCTTGTGGCGCACCACGCCGAGCTGCGGGTGCAGCGTGGTGAAGGGATAGTCGCCGATCTTCGCCGAAGCGTTGGTAACGGAGTTGAGGAAGGTCGACTTTCCGGCGTTGGGCAAGCCAACAAGTCCCACATCAGCGAGCAATTTTAAGCGCAGCCAGACCCACATTTCCTCGCCTGGCTCGCCGGTCTGGTGCTGGCGCGGTGCGCGGTTGGTCGACGTCTTATAGCTGGCGTTGCCGCGGCCCCCCATGCCGCCCTGAAGCAGAGTGAAGCGCTGGCCTATGCGGGTGATGTCGGCGAGGAGGGTGCGTTCTTGATCGTCAGCGAGGATTTGAGTTCCAACTGGGATCTGGATGACCAAATCGCCGCCACCCGCGCCTGTCCTGTTCTGGCCTGCGCCGCCCTTCCCGCGCGGCGCGCGGAAGTGCTGGGTATAGCGGAAGTCGATGAGCGTATTGAGGCCAGCCGCCGCTTCGAAGACGATATCGCCCCCCTTGCCACCGTCGCCGCCGTCAGGTCCGCCGAACTCAATGAACTTCTCGCGGCGGAACGACACCGCGCCCGGACCGCCGGCGCCGGAACGGACGAAGATTTTCGCCTGATCGAGGAAGTGCATGGCGGGGAATTAGGCGATGCCGGGCGGGGAGGGAACCTTTTGCCCAGTGCGGCGGCATCCTGTAGGGTGTTGCCTCTAATCGCGCGCAGGGGGGCGGACATGCTGATTGGGCTTTTGGTCCCGCTGGCGCTAGCGATTCTTGGCTTCGCCGTGATCCTGCTCAGGGCCGCCGTCGCGCGCCGCGCATGGCCCACCGCCGAAGGGGTTGTCCTCGGCGCGATCACCAACTTCTTCGACACGCTCGGCATCGGCTCGTTCGCGCCGACCACAGCCTGGTTCAAGTTCCGCAAGCTCGTCCCTGACCGACTTATCCCGCCGACAATGCTGGTGGGACATGGCCTACCGACCATGGCTGAATCGGTCATCTTCTTGATCCTGCTCGGGGTGATGGTCGATCCCGTGCTGCTCGTCGGCTGTACGATCTCGGTGCTGATGGGCGGACTGCTGGGCGCGCCTCTGGTCGCTAAGACCCGAGTGTGGGTGATCCAATCAGTGGTCGCGATCGCCTTGCTGATCGGCGCCGCCGTCTATGCCCTGACAAACCTCCACATGATGCCGGGCGGAGGGACCGCCGGGGGTTTGCCCCTTGGGCTCACGATCGTAGCGATCGCTGCGAACTTCGTCTTCGGCATCCTCCTCAATTTCGGTGTCGGCAATTACGCCCCGACCCTGGTGATGTTCAGTCTGATGGGCATGGACCCGAGGCTCGTGTTCCCGATCATGGCGGGTGGGGCATCGCTGACCGTTGCCGGCGCCGGGGCCCGGCACATCGCCATCGGTCAGATCGATCTCAGGATTGCGCTCGGAATTACGCTTGGGGGCATTCCGGCCGTGCTCGTCGCAGCCTTTATCGTGAAGAGCATGCCGCTCGAGACGCTCCGCTGGCTGGTGTTCGTCGTGGTGCTCTATGCGGCGGCGGTAATGGCCCGCGCGGCGTGGCTCGGACGGAAGGAACACAAGCCGGAAGGCGCGACGGTGCCGGTCACCGGTTGAGCCTTGGGCCGTGCGTGGCGCGGTTCGTAGAGTCCGATTTTGCCTCCGCCGGGAAGCGGTACCGACGTCGACCGGCCCCAGCTCGCCGCGATTGGCTCGTCGCAGGTGATGTCCTTTGCGGCAAGGGTAGTCATCGCCGCATCCAGATCGTCGCACATGAAGTAAAGCTCGTGCACATCGTTGCGCTCGCCGCCGTGCACTCCGAGCTCCGTCGGCGGCAGCTTGAATATTAGCCACCCGCCGCTGCTATCGATGCAGGGGATCCCCAGCACGTCGCGGAGGAAAGCGCGGTCGGCCGCCTCGTCGCGGGAAAAAATCATGAGATGCGCGCCGCTGATCAGACTCATTGCTCCGCTTCCTTTGCTTCCGCCCGGCCGGATTCGATCGGTATCGGCGAACCGTCTCGCTCTGCCAACGGTCAGCCGTAAAATCCTCATAGCGTGGATCAATTTTGCCCGCATGTGACTTACGCTCTGCTGTTTGGACGAGTCGGCGGGGGGTAAGTGCAGACACAAGGACCAGCACGAGCGCGCGAGGAGACGCTTGGCAGCGAGGAGCTGGCCGAGGGGTTAATGCTGGTCCGTGCAAGCACGCTGAAAATGATTCGCTTGCAGCTGGCGATGGAGCGGCGCGACCGGCGGGTGGCGCTGGAAGAGGTCGACGATTTGCTTGCGATCGACCGCCGGCTGCAAAACTATCTCGACGAGATTCCAGCACAGCACCGCGCGTTGATAGGCGAGCTCGAAAACGAGCGCACGGCACTCGATCGGGAGAAGCTGACGCTAGCGGCCGGTGTGATACGGCGTGAGGCTTCGACACTCGAACCCGCGCCGCGTGTCGAAGAGGCGCTCGCAACCTTCGACTTGGAAGCTCCGGATCCGGAAATTTGGGGCAGCTTCGAGTTCGCCGAGGCTGACGCGGAAAGGCGGCAGCGGGGTCTCCGCTGGCTGGCCCTTGCGCTGGTTCTCCTGTCGGTGATCGCCGGTACGGCCTACGTTCTGGCAAGTCCGGAGTTCCTGTCGTCACTCGGTGCAGGCATGGGAGCGCTGCAATGATCATCCAGTCGGACAATGTGCTGAGATCAAAGGAAATCGAGGCTTACGAGGGACTTGGCTCGCTGGATTGCCATGGCGAGCTGGTGCGTCTGATCCTCGCCGAAGCATCGATGCTCGTCGAGAAATACCGATACGTTCAGCGCCACCAAGTCCCGCATATTCGCGAGCTCGCCGGGCTGATCGACCTGCTATGGCAAGAGGTCGAGATGGACTCGGTCAAGCCGCAGGAGCTGAGCCCACTCGAGGAGATCGGTACCTACTAGGCCCGATTGGAAAGTCGCTGATCGCCGCAAACCGTATCTCTGGCGGAACGCTAGGCACTTCAGACGCTTACGTTCGTTTAAGCGCTAACATGGATCAATTTGCGGATCGGATCGTCGCGGTCGGTCTCCTCACCAAACGGGAGCTCGATTCGCTCGGGCCAACCTTCGACCGGGCATGGCCAGTCGAGGACGCTCCGGAATTCGATGAGTTGCTGGAAGCGATCGACGAAGCCGACCGCAGGCTATGCCGCGGTAGCTCCACTGCTGGAACCGACCAAATGGAAGGCTGAGCGGTTCGTTTCCGCTTCGGCCACGCGAAGACGCGTTTCGAAATATTCGGCCATCGCCAGATGCGCCCTACGCGCTTTGGGATGCTCGGCATGGATCGCTGCCTCGCGCTCTTCCCCAACGCGCCGATTCAAATAGGAAAACTCAGTTTCCATGGGCCACCCCCCGATTTGTGGCGACTCGGGTTTTATCACTTTTCCACAGGGTCACCGAGTCATTTGAGTCGCTTTCGATGAGTTTCGAACTAAAGCAGCCAAGTTTTTCCAAAGTCGTTTCTTGCGCGATGTCAGACCAAGCTTCCAAACGCTCCGAAGACCAACCCGCAACGGGCGCGCTGGTCCAGACAGCCAAGTCGGTCGAACGCACGGCAGCAACGTTGGACGCGCAAGCGGACCGGCGGACAAGCCTTGCAGTCGATCGCACGGTTCTCGCTGCAGAGCGAACCTATGCCGCGTGGGTGCGCACGGCGCTGGCCGCGTTGGCGAGCGGGATCGGCGCGCGAGCTCTGCTCGAGGATGCCATTCCCCTGTGGCTGGCGAAGGCAACGGGAGGAATCCTCATCTTGTTCGCGGCCTTCTGCCTTTTTGCGGCGGTGTGGCGCGAGTTCATGGCCCTCCCACGGTCACGTGCCCGGGTCAGCCCGTTGCCGCGCTATTTGCTCCTACCGCTCACCTTCTTCCTGCTCCTGGTGACGCTCGCCGCGCTGGTCGGCGTGGTATCCAAGTGATCAGCCAGAGACCATTCCCCAAAGTGTCGCGCCTGAAGCGGCGGCCATCACTGCCGTTGCCGCCCAGCCGAAGGTCAGCAGCAAAGGCCGCTCGGTGAACCGGCCCATGATGCTTCGGCGTGAGGCGAGAAGCATCATCGCCACCATAATCGGCACCGCAGTGATGCCGTTGAGCACGGCACTCCAGAACAAGGCCTTGATGGGATCGAGGGCAGACCAGTCGAGCAGGACGCCCGTAGCGGTCGCGGCGACGATGATCGAGTAGAAGCCGATGGCCTGGCTCGGGTGATATTCTAGGCCGGTCTTCCAGCCCCGCGCCTCGCAAACGGCAAAGGCGGCTGAGCCGGCGAGAACGGGGACGGCGAGCAGGCCGGTGCCGATGATCCCGGTGGCGAACAAGGCGAAAGCCAGGTCGCCGGCGATCGGGCGCAGTGCCTCGGCGGCCTGCGATGCCGTTTGGATGTCGGTTACCCCTTGGGCATGAAGGGTGGCTGCTGTCGCCAACATGATCGCGAGGGCGATCAGGTTCGAGAAAGCCATTCCGAACAAGGTATCCACGCGGATCCGGTGGTATTGCGCGGGCGCTTCCGCGGGCGCCGATTTGAGAGGCTTTTCATCGTCGTGAACCGCGATTTCTTCCGCTTCCTGCGAACTTTGCCAGAAGAAGAGATAGGGGCTGATTGTCGTGCCGAAGACGGCCACCACGGTAAGTAGCGCGGACTTGCCGAGATCGCTCGGCCAGACAAAACCGAGCAGTGCATGGCCCCAATCGATCCGCACCGACAAAAGCACCGCCACGTAAGCGAAGAGACTGAGAGTCAGCCATTTGAGCACGCTGGAATATTGCCGGTAAGGCACGAACAGCTGCAGCACTACGCAAAGCAGCGCGAAGGCGATGGTGAATATATGCCCGCCCCGACCCACGACGAGCTCCGCGGCTTCGCCCATGGCGGCAAGATCGGCGCCGATGTTGAAGACATTGGCGGCGAGCAAGATGGCCACGAGTACCGTTACGACTGGGCGCGGGAAGGTGCTGGTGAAGTTCTTGGCGAGGCCGGCGCCCGTGACGCGTCCGACATGTGCGCTGACCAGCTGCACCGCCGCCATCAGCGGATAGGTTATCAGCATGGTCCAGAGGAGACCGTAGCCGAATTGAGCACCGGCTTGAGAATAGGTGGCGATGCCGCTGGGATCGTCGTCGGCAGCGCCCGTGATTATACCCGGGCCAAGCTCCTCGACCGAGCGCCTGACCCGCTGTGCCAACCCTGTAGTGCCGCCTTCGGCGACTGCCGGATCAGCCATGGGGGTGATCGAGTTGGAGCCTCTGTCGCAATCGGTCCGCGGCGAGCTCGCGGGCGGTATCGCGGGGAAGGCCGAGCGTCTCAGCGATCAGCCCGCCAAGCAACGCATCGCCGAGCGCGTTCAAGACCAGCGCAAGGGTGCTTTCAGCGACATGATGCTCCTCGTGTCCGACGGTCAGCTGGGCGACCAGCGAATGGAGCGAGTCGAGGATCGGATTGAGCGCGTCGCGGTTACCGGTGAGAATCATCCAGGCGGCGAGAGCGCCGGCGCCTTCGCGACCAAACGCGTCAAAAGTCTGATCGACGATGTCGCGTGCGTCGGCCTGACCAGCGCGCGCCCTTTCGACCGCCTCGGTGATGCTGGCCGTAACGGAATCGGCGATCGAACGCGCAAGCTCACCCTGGAGTTCGGCGGCGGAGCCGAAATGATGGAGCAAGTTGGCATGCGTGCGGCCGATCTTTCCCGCTACGGCCTTGAGAGTCACGGCTTGCGGCCCTTCGCTGAGCAGCAGCTGCCGAGCTGCATACAGCGCGGCAGATCGGCTTTCCTCCGGGCTAAGTCTCGTACGTCTTATTGACATGTATGTAAGTTGATTTACCTTCGCGCCCATGACAGCCACCGTGCCGACTCCCGTCGACCTTCACATCCAGCCGCGCGACCGGCGCTTCGCCCGCGAGGTGCAGCTTAAGCGTCTTTGGCACGGCGGGAAGGTCGAAGCGACTGCTATCTATAATGCCCTGTCCACGACCTTTCCGGCGGGTGAAGCCTTTTTCGTTGAAAGCGTTCGGGCCTATCGCCACGGTGCACCGGCCAAGCTTGCCAAAGAGATCGAGGCGTTCACGACACAGGAGGTCATTCACAGCCGCGAACATGACGCGTTCAACAAGCGCGCGGAGCGATCGGGATACGATCTGTCGAAGCTGGTAAGGCAGGTCGAACATCGGCTTAACGTCACCCGATCGAAACCGCCGATCGCCTGCCTGGCGGCGACGATGGGGCTGGAGCATTTCACCGCGATCTTCGCGCATGAGTTACTCAGCAATCCAAGTCACCTCGCCGGTGCGGACCCGGAAGCCGCCGAATTGTGGCGTTGGCATTCATGCGAGGAAATTGAGCACAAAGGCGTCGCCTACGACACTTGGCTTCACGCCACCCGCGACTGGAGCGACTGGAAGCGGTGGAAGATCAAGACGAAGATCATGCTGCTGACATCCCGCAATTTCGTCGTGGACCGAACCGCTGGAGCGCTCGAACTCATGCGCCAGGATGGGGTCACGGGTCAGAAGGCGTGGACGAGGCTATTCTGGTACCTGTGGGTCCGGCCAGGGATGTTCCGAAAGATCGCGGGAGGGTGGGTGCGCTACTTCCTGCCCGGATTTCACCCATGGAACGAGGACGACCGCCATTTGCTGTCAGCATATGAGGTGAGAGCGGCCAATTCGCCCGGACCCAAGCGAAAGGTGAGGCGGGCAATCTAATTGTCCGGAGTGACGAGTTCCGCCAGGTTCGATCGCAACTGTCGGGAAGTGCATCACGCGAAAATTCGCTAGGCCTTTTCGATGACGATCGACGACAGAATTGCGAAACTACCGTGGGACGGCATCAGGGACGGCGTCGACCAGCGCGGCTGGGCGACG
This sequence comes from Pseudomonadota bacterium, assembly GCA_046733135.1. GTDB lineage: Bacteria > Pseudomonadota > Alphaproteobacteria > Sphingomonadales > Sphingomonadaceae > Sphingomicrobium. The sequence goes on from JBKPON010000105.1 coordinate 9,176, forward strand.
ACGGGTGCGCTCTTGACGGTCGACGAGTGCCGCGAGCTGGTCTCCGCGTACGACGACCCTTTTCGCTTCCGCAGCACCGTGGCGATGGCGCGTCACGGATTTGGGCAGGGCGAATACCGCTATTTCTCTTATCCGCTTCCAGATTTGGTCCAACGCCTGCGTGAGGTCTTCTACGAGCGGCTCCAGCCGATTGCGGAAGGATGGCGTGAGACGTTGGGAATTGAGGAGCCTTACCCGGAGCGCCATCGCGACTATTTGAAGCGGTGTCATTCGGCGGGGCAAATGAGGCCGACGCCCCTGCTGCTGAGCTACGAGCCCGGCGACTACAATTGCCTGCATCAGGACCTTTACGGGGAGCTCGCATTTCCGCTCCAGGCTGCGGTTCTTCTCACCGGGTCTCAGGAGTTCACCGGCGGTGAATTCGTGTTGACGGAACAGCGGCCGCGCATGCAGTCGCGCGTACAAGTGGTGCCGCTACGCGCCGGCGAAGCGGTGATCTTCGCGGTGAGTCAGCGACCGGTGCGGGGTACGCGCGGGACATACCGTGTGACCATGCGACATGGCGTGAGTCCGATACGCTCGGGAAACCGTCACACCCTTGGCATCATCTTTCACGACGCGAAGTAGAGTTCCTCCCAACGAGCTGCGTTCGCAGGGAGGAACCCGGCTAAGCCGCGAGCGCCTCGTCCTCGCGCTTTGCGACAGTGACCCCGAGCTGCAACCGCATCAGGCGCGCGGGCACTTCCCGTCCGCGCGCGCAGCTCAACCGCGGAGCGATGATCCCGATTGGCTCGAACCCAAGCTTCTCGAGCACCCGGGCGGAGGCGGGATTGTCGAGAAAGTGTGAGCCTTCAAGGGCAGAAAGGCCAAGGGTGCGCCCAATCGCGATCAACGCCGAGCAACCCTCGGTCGCGAAGCCGCGGCCCCAGGAGGAGCGCGTGATCCAATAACCCATCTCAACCGCGCCTGACGGTCGGCGACCCAGGCCGCATGCGCCGATGAGTTGCGGGGCTCCATCCGTACGCTCGAAAATCAGGAGCGAGGGAAGGACGGGGTCACGTGGGCTCGCTAGAAACGCCTCGGCGTCGCGCATGCGGTAGGGCCACGGTACCGTCGCCAGGTTGCGCACGATCGCCTTGTCGGCAATCGCAGTGGCAAGCGCCGGCGCGTCTTCCGGGAAGCCCGGCCTCAGCAACAATCTGGGCGTTCTCGCGAACATTCTTCCTCTCCTCAACGTCCGGGCGCCTAATGACGTCCGGTGACAGTTTCGGGAGAAGACAAAGAAAAAGGGGAGACCCCTTCCGGGGCTCCCCTTCTCCCATTTTGGTCTCGATCTTCTTAGGATCTCGTCCGGGCCGCCCCTTCTGGGAACGGTCCCTTTCTGACCGTTCCTATTTAGTCGCTTCCGTCGTCGGCATAATATGCACAAACTTACGGCCGAGCTTGCCATCTCGGAACGCGACGCAACCGTCGGTAAGGGCAAAGAGGGTGTGATCCTTGCCGATCCCGACGTTCTGGCCCGCGTGCCACTTGGTGCCGCGTTGACGGACGATGATGTTGCCGGCGAGGACCGATTGGCCGCCGAACTTCTTCACGCCGAGGCGTTTGCTCTCACTGTCGCGGCCGTTGCGGGACGACCCGCCTGCCTTCTTATGTGCCATGACGAATTACTTGCCTTGTTTCTTGGCCGCCGGGGCCTTCTTGGTGCCGGCCTTAGCGGGTGCAACATTTTCTGTCGAGGCGCTCTTGGCCGATTTACCGCCGGCTGTGCTCTTCTTGCCGCCAGCCGCCGGCTTGGCATTGGTTGTGCCCGTGTCCGCCGGAGGATTGGCGGCAGCCTCGTCGCTGGGGGCGGGGTTTGGCGTTTCCTTGGTCTCGACTTCGGCCGGTGCCACGGCCTCGGCTGCCTTCGGCTTCGCAGCCTTCGCGGGCGCAGCAGAAGCGTTGACAGCTTCGGCACCGGTCGGCGTGCTGGCCGGCTTGCTGCTCGCATCTTTCGTTTTCGCCGGCTTCTCGGCCTTCGCATCGCCGATTGCGACGATTCTGAGGATGGTGTGCTGCTGGCGGTGGCCCTTCTTGCGCCGGTAATTGTGGCGGCGGCGCTTCTTGAAGACCGTGACCTTCTCGCCCTTGGCCTGGGCGACGATTTCCGCGGCAACGGTGAGTCCGCTGGTCGACTTAAGGCTGCCGCCGTCGCCCGCTAGCAGGACGTCGCCGAGCGTGACCCTGTCACCGGCATTGCCGTCGAGCTTCTCGACGACGATCTTGTCTCCCGGGTGAATGCGATATTGCTTTCCGCCCGTGCGCACGACTGCGAACATTGGCTGTCTCTTCCTTGAATTTCGGTTCCCGCACTTCGGCGAGCGCACAAGCGCAGGGCCCGCGCGGGAAAGGAGGCCGCCTATGGCAGGGGCGAGAGCGTGTCAACCATCGGGCCAGGCCGATCGTCCGATGACGCCCTTCCTCATCGCCCATTTGCCCGGCCCGTTCGCCGCTGCGAAGAGCAAGCCCGCAGTGAAGGTGAAATGATCGACGAAAAAGCCGAATTCGTCCTGATTGGCGCGCCAATGCGAGGGGCCGTGGAAGCTGAAGGCGAGGAATAGGACGTAAACAATGGCGGCGGCGCACGCCTCGGCAAAGAAAGCGCCGGTCAGGAAGCAGACGACCAGCGCGAGTTCGAACAGCGCAGCAGCCCAGACGAGGACGTGCGGCAGGGGGAAACCCGCCGACGCGATTTCCGTCGCGGTCATGGCCGGCATCAGAACTTTGAAAGTCAATGCCATCAGGAAGACGCCCGCAAAGATCAAGCGGCCGATCGTCGTCGCCGCGTTCACCCAGCCGGGCCGATCGGATTCCACCGTCATGAAGTCATCCCCACCGATTATGGCCTAATGCCTATGCACGGGCCTCAATTGATACCGCCCGTCTTCGAGGCGATCGAACATGGTCGCAATGGCGGGGTGGTCGACCGGTTCATCCGTGTCGTCGAGAAGCAGGTTTTGCTGGCTGACGTAAGCGATGTAGGTCGAGTCCGCGTTTTCGGCCAAGAGGTGGTAGAAGGGCTGGTCCTTGGATGGTCGCACGGCCTCGGGAATCGCCTCGTACCATTCGTCGCTATTGGCAAAGACCGGATCGACGTCGAACACGACGCCGCGGAAGTCGAACAAGCGGTGGCGGACGACCTCACCGATGGCGAAACGGGCTAGCGGAATCTCGATTTTGCAGTCCATGGACGGCAAACGATCAGAAGGTTCAAAAGGGGCCATGGCTTCCTATCTAGGCAAGCAATCGGGCCGCTGCTAGAGCGCGCCTCCGACCGCCGCCGTCGACGGCGACAGCATCCCAGACCTGCGGAGAGGTGGCTGAGTGGTCGAAAGCACCGCACTCGAAATGCGGCGTATGGGCAACCGTACCGTGGGTTCGAATCCCACCCTCTCCGCCACTCTATATTGCCCGGGCTAAATTCCGGTTCGGCTTGCCGGGGCTAGGGCCTTCCGTCCGGCTTATTGGCTAGCCGGCCGATTGCCCGCTCGACTTCCGCGGCGATCTTCTCAACCTGCTCGGTGATGTGGCGGAGCTCGCCGACCAAGTCGGCCGCCACCGTTGGGCTGAGCGGCATGATCTCGCGCGGTGGGCTGCGCAGCAGCGCCGCGCTGAGGGCTGCGGTCGAAATCGGCTCCTTGAATGCGCAGCCGTAAAATTCACCGCTCGTCCATACTACGGAGGCCTCGGCCTTACCCGCCTGCGGCAGATCCACTTCGAATGTCTCGCCTGAAGCAAGCGGCGTGGAGGTTTCGATCAGAACGCCTGTCAGCGAAAGGTCGTGAATGGTGACCTGGGAGGCGCCGTGTCGGGCGCCCTCGCTTTCGGCATCGAGCTTTAGCGCCCGGCGAGCCGAACCCCTCCTTTCAGTGCCGATCTCCGCCGGCTCGTCGAAATGCGCCTGCATCGTCATTCGCTTCCTCCTGAGCGGACAGGAGTGGGTCATTTATGGTTAACAAACGGTAAGCAATCACTCGCGGCGAAGTCGCTGACGCAACTCCGATACTTCCCAATCGTCGTTGCGGCTAAAAGGGAGGAAGGGCTTCAGTGCGGTGAAGCCGCTCTTCCCAATGGCCGAGCGGAGGCGCGGCAATTCGGCGAACACCGCTGCCACCTTCTCCTTGTCGATCACGACGTCGCCCGCGGCCTCATCGAGCATCGCCTGCTCGGCCTGGACGACGAGCCAGGCGCGAAGCTCCCAATAGCGCCGAATGTTCTCGGCGGCCTTGGGGCCAAGGCGCCAGGCGAGCGCCGCGACCTTCCGTCCCGCCGCCGAGTCGGGCCATTTACCGGCGCTCAGCGCATCAAGCTGTGACTGATGTCCGTCCCGCTCCGCTTCAAGCCGCCGTTGCGCTTCGGACGTTCCGAAGATGAATATGGCCATGATTGCGAGCGGTGCGACGATCATCGCCCCAAGCATCGCCAGCAATGGACGGTCGGGAAATTGGTTGAAGACCATATGCAGCGCGACCGCGATCAAATAGCCGGGGACGAACCACAAAAGATTGAAGTCGTAATCGCTCGCGGCCTCTTGCGTTTCGCGCTCGGCGAACTCGTGAGCGACCGCAGCGAAAACGGCGAGGGTGGTGCCGTGCATCACCGCGGTGCCGAGGCCGCGAACCAGCCAGGTGCCGATGCCGTAGTCGGGATAGATGGTAAGATAGACGATGTTCTCAACCACCGAAAAACCGGCGCCGATGGCGAAGCCGGAGAGAACGGCGTCGAGCTTGTAGCCGATGCGATTGAAGCGGAAGAGGAAGATCACGATCACGCCCTTGACTGCTTCCTCGATCCAGGGCGCGACGAAACGGCTGTAGTTGGAAAAGCCGATCGGCAAAGTGTCGAGGAGCCGGCCGCTCAAGGGATAGGCGGCGATCGCCCCGATCCCGCCGAGGAGCAGCAGGAACAGGATCTCGCGAAAGCTCTTCAGCGCGAAAGCGTCGAGCCAGACGAAGATAGCGAGCAGGACGAGGACCGGAACGAGCGCCAGTCCCCAATGTGCGGCTTCGGTAAGTAGCCAGGCCATCACGCTACATGATCTTCAAGGAGGCAAGCCATTCGGTCTTGCGATAGTGGCCATCGTCGAAGCCGGCGGCGGCGCCGACGGAGAAGACCATCGGGAGCCTAAGCGCGACGGTGAAATTGAGG
>JBKPON010000106.1:0-6718 GCA_046733135.1 Pseudomonadota bacterium
GCCGCCGCGTCGAACAAATATTCCGGTTTCGCCTCGGCGAGCCCCGGCGCGGTTCGGATCGAGAATGCTTGCGCTGAGTGGCTAGCGAGCGTCGTCGGTTATCCGAAGGACGCCGCTGGAACGCTGACCTCGGGCGGAAGCATCGCCAACCTCGCGGGAATCGTCACCGCCCGAGAGGCGCGCGATCCGGATGGCGGGGGCGCGGTCTATGTCACGCGTTTTGCCCATTATTGCATCGAGAAGGCGTTGCACATCGCGGGGCGAGGGCGGTCGGCCAAGCGACTGATCGCCACCGACGAAGCTTATCGCATGAGTGCCGAAGCACTTGAACAGGCGCTCGAAGAAGATCGCCGCAACGGCATTCGTCCGTGGCTCGTCGTCGCCTCCGCCGGCACGGTCGACACGGGCGCAATCGATCCCCTGCCCGAGATCGCCGATCTGTGCCGCCGCTACGGCGCCTGGCTGCACGTCGACGGAGCTTACGGAGGACTGTTCGCCCTATGTGAGGAGGGCCGCGAATTGCTCCGCGGCATCGAGCAGGCCGACAGCCTTGCGCTCGATCCGCACAAAACCCTCTTCCTCCCCTACGGCACAGGCGCCGCCTTGGTCCGGGACGGGAGACTGATGCAGGCCGCCTTCAGCGCGAGCGGCGAATACATCCGACCGCTGGGCGAATCCGAGGTTGGACCGTCACCCGCGGACCTCTCGCCCGAGCTTACGCGCCACTTTCGTGCGCTCCGCTTATGGCTGCCGTTGCAGATTGCCGGCGTCGCCGCCTTTCGCGCCGCGCAGGTGGAGAAGCTCGCGCTCGCACGCTACTTCCACGCGCGCCTCTGCGAACTCGAGGGCTGGGATCCTGGCCCACCGCCGGAACTCTCCGTCGTCGCCTTCCGCTACCTTCCGAAAAGCGGCGACGTCGATGAATTTAACGAGCGGCTGATCCATCACATTCAGCAAGAGGGTCAGGTGATGCTGAGCGGAACGCGGATCGACGGCAACTTCCGTTTGCGCTGCGCAATCCTTTGCTTCCGCACTCACCTCGAACATGTCGACCAGGCGATCGACGCGATCGTGAGCGCCGCGGACAATCTCAATGGCTGAGATCGTTGCCGAAACGGAACGGCTGCGCCTGCGCACCTGGGACCGGGCCGACCGCGACGAGTTCATCCGACACACCAACACCGAGACCGTGATGCGTTGGCTCGGCGGTGTTTGGCCCCGTGAAAAGCATGACACCGCCTTCGATCGCATCGAGAATTATCAGCGCGACCATGGCCATACGTTTTGGATCGTCGAGCGCAAATCCGATGGCGCCTTGCTCGGTTTCTGCGGGTTGAAGCGCGTCAACACCGAGGGCGCGCCCTTCCCCGGCGATGTCGAGGTCGGCTGGCGCTTGAGGGAGGACGCCTGGAGCCAGGGCTATGCCAAGGAAGCGGCGATCGCGAGCCTCGATCTCGCATTTGACAAGTTCAAGGCGCCGCACGTCGTCGCGATCACAGTCAACCAGAATGAAGCCAGCCAAGGCCTGATGAAAAGGCTGAACATGGCCCGACGCCCGGACCTCGATTTCCCGAGCACCGACGTCCCGCCGGAGCTGAATCCTGTGATTACCTATCGGATCGACGCCGAAGATTGGCCGGCAGCACGGGCCGCCGCTATGAGCCAAGTCGCTGCTGGATCGCCTTGATCCGGCTCGCCTGTTGCTGGTCCAGCGCGGCGACTTCAGCACCCGCGTTCTGGATGGCGACGAGATCGTTAGGGGCGAGACCGCCGTTCGATTGAAGCATCATGGAACCGAGCTCGTCGATGTCTCCCATCGCGCTAGCCGTGATGTCTCGTGCCGCGACCGCTTGTGACAATGCCTCTTGTGCGGCCACCCAGGTGTCGCTCTGCTGCGCCCCCGCTTGAGCGGCAAGGCTCTCGGCGCGGCTGGCAATGGAATCGAAGGCAGCGTTTCCGGCCCGGGCTCGTTCGAGAAGCTCGGCCAAGCGGCTCGCAAGCGCAGGCGCGACTGGGCGGTCATTGATCGGCCGGACGATCGGCAGGCGCGGATCGACGCCCTCGGTAGCGCGCGTTTCGAGAGACGGAAATGGGCCGCCGGTTGATGCGCAGGCCGCCAGAACCGCGAGCGCTGGCAGAGGGAAAAGAGGAACGATACGCATCGCATCCGCTCTAAGACGAGCCTGGCGAAGGCGCAAACCGCGGGCGGGTTGCGTGATCTTCAAACCGCCCCTATGTCGCGCCCTCCTGCTCGCTGGAGCATGCGCGCCCGTAGCTCAGCTGGATAGAGCACCAGACTACGAATCTGGGGGTCAGAGGTTCGAATCCTTTCGGGCGCGCCATTTCACGCGCGACATGCCTATCGGCCCGACTTGATGCGCAAGCCATTCGGAAAGCGAGCCGTTCCCTGCGCCGATTTCGAGGCAATGCCAGCCCGCGGTCACGCCCTCCGAAGCGAATGAAAGTGGCTCGACGGATCGAGCAAATCCGACATCCCACGCGCGAGGTCGCAGCAAAGTGATTGTTTGATACGAGGAAAACGAAGAGGGCCTAGGCGGCCGATTCAGGCTGTGAGTGCGGAAGTAGCAGAAGCGGTGCTAGTGCAGGCGCCGGCACGGGCAGCGAAGTCTTCGGCAAGTTTGGCGTGCCAGGCTCTGGCGGTCTCGGTGACTGCGCGTCGTGCGGCGGTCCGTTCCTCGACCGCGCGTCGGCGATAATAACGCTCGTTCGACTCCACCGGTGCCCTCCACCCACGAACCTTTCGACCATCGTGTGGCAGTGGCTAACGGTTGGTTAATATCCACAGACCTGTGGACAAAATTCCCCAGAAGTTTGTGATTGGAAGCCAGGTTGTCCCGCAGTGGAACAGAAAGTTGCCCCGAAGTGACACTTGGTCCATTTCTCGGTTCATCTTTGAAACCTTAGGAGTCACAGGCCGTTGGGTCGTCGAAATGGTTTCGAAGGATGACACGATGTTCAGTTCGACCGAATCTCGCCGGCTTCCGTTCAACCCGAGCGCGCGCGGCTATCATGCGGTCTATCACGACGGGGAGGTCAACCATTGCCCCGGCTGCGGCCGCACGCATTGGCTAATCGGGCGATTGTCGGCCGAATGTGCCTTCTGCTCAACCGCGCTTCCGCTCAGGGAGGCGTATAACCAGGGCCCAGCGGCCGCGCCCGTGTTCTGGACCTCTCGTCCCGATTACGCGGAGCTCAACGCCGCGTAATTACCGAAGAAGTGCTTTAAGCCCGTCGAGCGCGGAGTTATATTGCCGCGCATGAAGAAGCTTGTCCTGGTCGCCGCGCTATTCGCGAGCTCGCCGGTTCATGCCGGCGCTTCCAACTTCATGCTCGTCAACGGGACCGGCGCGGCCGTATCAGAGCTTTCGATCCGCCGGGCCGGGACGAAGGACTGGAGGCCGCTCGGCAACGCACCCGCGCCAGGGAACCGGGGCAATGTGACGTTCACCGACCCGGATTGCGCGTTCGACATTCGCGCAACGGTGGCCGGTGGAAGTGAATTGACCTGGGTCGGGGTCAATCTCTGCGACGTGAAGTCCGTGGTCCTGAATCACGACGCGTCGGCAGGCGCCTGGGTCGATTACGACCAATAGCTGCGCGCCGCCTCGCCGTTGCAGCGTAGGGACCTGACGGTACCACGGGTGCCGCCACACGGACCGAATCGAGCAGCTTCGCACCGGCGATGAACACGACTCCCGTGCAGGCGACCGCCAGTAACCAGCCGCTCCAACCCGGATACATTTGAAGATAATGGCGGCCGCGTTCGACGGCGCCGACGGCAATGGCATAAGTGACCAGCCAAGCCTCGAGACGAGTCTTGATTACAAACAGGCGACCGATACGGTTCAACATCTCCATTTGTTAAGCAAACGTCGCGCCAATGGCGCGGTTCCGCCATTTTTGGGTTAGCGAAAATGGTAAAGTGTCAATTAACCTTACAGCATCGGGTCCATTGACGACTAGATCAGGTCGGTAAGATCGAGTGCTTCCAATAAGGCAGCGCGCGCTGTTTCGACATCGCTGATAAGCGAGGGGCTTTGCAGCTCCCCGTGGTGGATCTCCTCGGGCCAGTGGCGACGTATGATGTCGGCGACCCCGTCGAGCTTCGCGTCATCGACCATGAAACGATGGTCAATCGTCGTTGCATCGGCAACGACACGCAGACGGAGGCACGCGGGGCCACCACCGTTCGCCATCGATTGGCGCACATCGACAACCTCGACCCGGCGAATCGGACCGTTGCCGGCCACGTGCTGCTCGAGCCAACGCGACACCGTCGGAGTTTCGCGCGCTTCCGTGGGTACCACCAGCGTCGGCTGACCGTCGGGGGGAGTCACGAGCTGTGCGTTGAACAAATAGGATCGGACGGCATCCGCCAGCGGCACGTCGGCCGCAGGGACTTCAACATATTCAAAGCCGGCGACCAGGCGTTCGCAAGCATCGAGGATCGGCTGCTTGTCGACGAACGCATGCTCGTGGGCGAAAAGGACGCGCTCGTTCGCGACTGCGACAACGTCGTTGTGGAACGCGCCGGCGGCAATCGCTTGCTCGGATTGCTCGACGAAGATTGTCCGTCGGGGGTCGAGCCGGTGCAGCCGTGCGATTGCTTTCGATGCTTCGAGATGCTGCCGCGCCGGAAAAGCGCCGCCCGCCATGCCGTAGACGAAAATCTCGACTCCAGCCTCGCCGTGCGCCGGCGTGAGCCGCATATGATTGGCCGCGCCTTCGTCGCCGAATGCCGGCGGAATGGGATCGTGCACCGCGAAATGCGCGGCGTCCCCGAACGCAATGCGCAGCTGCGCAAGGGTTGCGGGCCATTCATGGCTGCGGTGCGGCATGGTCTTCAGATTGGCAACGGTGAGATGGCATTTGCCGTCCCCGGTGTCGGGAGCAGGGGAGACGGTGGCCGCATTGGCTGCCCACATCGCCGAGGCGGACAGAGCATTGGCAGCGAGCACCGGATCGGCTTGAGCGATGTCCGTCCCGAGCTTGGCGAGCCAGCGGTGGTTGGGCCGCGGATGCGGCAGGAAAATCCCTTGTGACAGCCCGAGCGCGAGGTTCGCCCGCATCTTGTCGAGCCCCTGGAGGGCGGCGGCCCGCGGCCGGGAAACATGGCCCGCGTTGCGCGTCGACGCGAGGTTGCCCAGGCTCAGCCCCGCATAATTGTGGCTCGGTCCGACGATCCCGTCGAAGTTGATCTCTACCAACGCCATCTATTTGCTGACGGCGATCACCTTGTCGCCAACCTTGATTTCGAGAAGCTCCGCCGCGTCCTTATCGATCGAGATGCCCTTCTTGGGCAGACGCTTGATGTTGCCGCAGCAGGCCCGGAAATCTTTCAATCGTCCCGTAGCGAGCAGCACTTTCGTCCGCCCTCCTTCACCGATTTCGCAGACCGTCTCCTCGCTTGATTCGCGAATCGTCCGGATCCGGTCGGTCTGCGCCGTGACGGTCGGCCCGCCATCAAAAATGTCGAGATATCGATCGTAGCTGAAGCCCTCGTTCTCGAGCATTCGGAGTGCTGCCCTCCCGCTGGGGTGGGGCTGGCCGATCACGGCCTTCGCGGCGTCGGAAAGCAGCGCGACATAGATTGGCGTCCGCGGCATCAAGTCGGCGATGAACTTGGTGCCGTGCACGGCATTGAATTCGTCGGCCTCGGGAAAGCTCATATCGAAGAACTGGCCGGCCAGTGCATCCCAGAAAGGTGCGTTGCCCGCTTCGTCCATCACTCCGCGCAGCTCGGCGAGCGTCCGATCGCCGAAGCGCGCCCGATGCAGCTTCATGAATAGATAGCGGCTGCGGGCGAGCAGCGAACCCAATCCGCCAGCGCGGTGCTTCGGATGGAGAAACAGCCCGCCGACCTCCGACGCACCCTCGAGGTCGGTAGTGAGCGTCAGCAGCTGATTGCGGAAATTCTTGCCGAGCTCGGGGCTCGATTGCGTGAGCGTGCTCAAATGATAGCTGTAGAAGGGTTGCGCGCATCCGACCTGCCCGAAGACCTGGCAAGTGCCGCCGATGGTCCGGCGTTTCGGATCTTCGAGGACGAACATGTACAGGTCGCCCCCTTGCGTGTCCTTCTTCCGCGAGAAGCTTTCTTCCGACTTGGCGAGCTTGGCGACCAGGGTTGCGCGATCCGGGGGGAGATTGGTGAAGCCACCGCCGGTCAACTTGGCCATCTTGTAGATGGCGGCGAAATCATCCGGATGGGCAGGCCGAACGCGGAAACTCATGCGGCCTCCCGCACCAGACGCAAGATCGTGAGCGCGGACAATGCGGCGCGCTCGGCCAAGCTATCGACGATCAGAAATTCCTCCATGCTGTGAATCTTGCCGCCGCGGACGCCCATCGTGTCGACGACGGGGACACCGCAAGCGGCGATATTGTTGCCGTCGCACACGCCGCCCGACGGTTGCCAGCCGATGCTCTGTCCGAGGTCGGCGCCGGCCTGCTTGACGAGATTGAAGAGCGCTTCGGCCTCAGGGGTCAGCGGCTTCGGCGGACGCCCGAAACCGCCGGCAAGGTCAATCTTCACGTCCCGCTCCATAGCGATGGCCGCGACCAACGTGTCGATTTCTCCGCGGACTTCCGCTTCAATCTCCGGCGTTCGCGGCCGCAGGTTAACGTGCAGGATCGCGAGGTCCGGCACCACGTTGCTGGGAGAACCGCCGTCGATGCGCGACGGATTTACGGTCAGCCC
>JBKPON010000107.1:0-1474 GCA_046733135.1 Pseudomonadota bacterium
CCATAAATCAGACGGAGGCGCTGGAGGACGTTCGACAAGCCGATTCCGGCGCCGCCCTTCTTGGGTGCCGTGCTCTTGCCGCTGTCGGTTATCTGAATGCGCAGCTCCCGCCCGGCTTGCCATGCCTTGATTTCGATGGTCGCTGGTGGTGGTGCGCTGGCAACCCCATATTTGACGGCATTTTCGATGATCGGTTGCAAGATCAGCGCTGGGACCTTTGCATCGAGCAGCGCCTCGGGGACATTGAATGAAACCCCGAGATCCTCGTAACGCAGCTGCTCGATCGAGAGATAGGTGCGCTGCAGCTCCAGCTCGGATGACAAGGTAATTTTGCTCGACGGGTCCGCCGCGAGGCCGAGACGGAGGAACTGCGCGAGCTTGGTGACCATCTCGTCCGCCTCCCTTACCCTTGCATCGAGGATCAGAGCCGAGACTGAATTGAGGCTGTTGAACAGGAAATGCGGATTGATCTGGCTATGCAGCGCGCGAAGCTGGGCCAGATGCGCGCGCTCGCGGATCTCGGCCGATCGCTGCTGTTCCTCGCGCAGGTCGAAGCTGTACGAGACGGCGAGATAGAAGCCGGCCCAGGCGAGAAAGAACCAGGTGTAGAAGGAGATGGTGCGGACGGCTCCGCTCCATGTGAAGTTTTGCAGCGACAGGCTCGGATCGACCGCTGCCTCGGCGAAAAAACGCGCCCAGGCGAAGGTCTCCGCAGCGATGGGGGCGATGATCGCCAAGGCGATGAGGCGCCTGCGCGTGGTCGACAATCTTCGGAGCAGAAGGTGGATGAGGAAGCAGAAGGCGAGCCCCAGCAGGGTGGTCCCCAAACGCGTCGCGGTCAGGGAAACAAGGTGCGGATTGCCCTCTAGCTCCGTCGTCAGGGTCGAGAGAAGGAAGTTCGAAATCCAGAAGATCAGGGTGACCCACAGGACGGATCGCACGCGCTGTTCCTCCAGCTCGCGCACCGTCAGGTGTGGCGTAAATGCCTCACCTTGGATCGGATGGAAGCGAATGACCCCCATTAGGATGAGGATGCGCTGCGTTTCCGGCGATGTCGACCGTCGTTCGTCCGCAACTATTCGACGTTCAGCCGCTATCGCAGTCGATCGGGCACCGAACGTCTGCGTTGAACCGCAACTCACTTCATAAGGTCACCGGCCCCGTCTGAAGCTGCGTCGTCAGATGCAGGGGACATCGATGCGGGCCAGCGAGCGGAAATCCGGGCACGTTTGTGCACGGATATCGCGCGTCTCGACCCAATTTCAAACCGTCCTCCTGCGCCTCCACTGTTCCGGTCTTCGACCGCGAAATTTGAAAGGCTTTTGAGGATGCCCAATTTCCGCCAGCGTCTGCTCACGACCTCATTGCTGGTCGGCGTTGCCGCTCTTGCCACTCCGGCTTATGCGCAGGACGCCGCGCCGCCGCCCGCTCCGCCTCCGTCGGACGCTCCGCCGACCGACGTCCAGGCCAACCC
>JBKPON010000108.1:0-17474 GCA_046733135.1 Pseudomonadota bacterium
GCTGACTTGTCCGGCTCGAACCAGCCAAAAAAAGGCGCTCGCCTGGGCCTTCGACCAGCGTGAGTGGATCGAGAAGCAGCTGGCCAATATGTTGCCAGCGGAGCCATTCGCCCCCGGTGCAGTCATTCCAATCGAGGGTGAAGATACCCTCCTGATCTGGTCCGGGGACTCGTCCCGGCTCCCAATGCATATTGCTGGAGAGCTCCGTTGCGGCGGGCCAATCGCCGGGTTCGAACGGAGGATCACCGCATTCCTGAGAAACCGAGCCCTTGAACGAATGTCCGCGGAGGTTGCGCAATTCGCGTCGGTCGCGGGCGTAGCGGTTTCGTCGGTGAGCGTCGGTGACGCCAGGAGCCGCTGGGGCAGCTGCTCGTCCGAGGGCCGCATTCGTCTCAGCTGGCGGCTCATTCTCGCGCCGGTCTCGGCCCGGCGTTTCGTCGTCGCTCACGAGGTCGCTCATTTGGTCCATCTGAATCACGGGCCCGAGTTCAAGGCGCTCGAGGCACGGCTCTACGGGCCCGGTCTTTCGGAGGCGAAGGCGGTCCTACGCCGGGTAGGTCCGCGGCTGCGTCGATTCGGACGGAGGCGTTGAGCGAGGTTCCGGCTGCCGCGAGCGCGGCGGCGGAGGGAAGGCGCGGTCGAGCTCCTCCTGCGTTGGCTCGCCGGTGCCATCGGGACGGATCATCGGCGGCGGCGACTGCTGTTGCTGCTGCGGCGGGGGCTGCGGCTGCGGATAACTTGGGTCTTGCGGCAACTGTGCCGGCGGATTGAGCGGCATTCCGTTCTCGTCGACCAACGGCTCCATCGCGTTCGCGTCGACTGTCGTGTCGCCGTACATCTCCTCTTCCGGGGTAAGCTGCCAATCGGGGATGGGCACTTGGGTTTCGAACGCTTCGACGGGTCGATTGGCGACGGCGACGGTCATGAAATCGTGGAACGCGCGGGCCGGCGCCGTTCCGCCTTGCAGGCCAGCAATGGCCCGAGCGTCGTCGCGACCCATCCAAACCCCGGTGGTGAGCCCGCTCGAAAAACCGACGAACCAGCCATCCTTGTTCGAGGTTGTGGTTCCGGTCTTTCCCGCGACCGGCCGTCCGATCTGCGCCGCCCGACCCGTGCCGCTGAGCACTGCGGATTGGAGGAGGTCGGTCATCTCCGCTGCGACCCAGGGAGCCACCAAAACGCGCTCTTCGCCCGGTTCACGCTGGTAGAGCAGCCGGCCGTCCGCCGTAATTACCTTGCGAATTCCGTAGGGCGAGATCGCCACCCCCTTGTTGGCTACCGACCCGAAGGCGCGGGTCATGTCGATGAGGCGAACGTCACTCGTGCCCAGGACCATCGAGGGATAGGTCGAAATCGGCGTCGAAATCCCGAACCGGCGGGCCATGTCAGCGATGGTCGAGAAGCCGAGCTGAGCGCCGATCTTTGCACTTATCGTGTTGATCGACCGTGAGAAAGCCTCGCGGAGGGTCACCGGTCCAAGGTTGGTCCGAGTTGAGTTGCGGGGCGTCCACCCGCCGATCGTCACGGGTTCGTCAACGATCGTATCGGTCGGCTTCATGCCTGATTCGAGCGCCGTCAGATAGACGAAGAGCTTGAAGGCGGAGCCAGGCTGCCGAGTCGCCTGGGTCGCACGGTTGTAGATCGAATCGACATAGTCCTTCCCTCCGACCATGGCGCGCACCGCGCCATCGCGGTCGAGCGCGACGAGCGCCCCTTGCGCGCCGCTGGGTGCATTGGCGCGGACCGCCCGGTCCGCCGCAACCTGCATGCCCGGGTCGAGCGTGGTCCAGACGTCGATCGGATCGGACGTCTCATCGATGAGCGTATCGAGCTGCGGCAACGCCCAGTCGGTGAAGTAACGAACGCTATTGTTGTTCGTGGTTTGCTGGATGCGGATCTTCGCCGGGTCGTAGGCCGCGGCTGCGCCCTGGCTGATGAATCCGTTGTCGACCATCGTTTGCAGAACGACGCCGGAGCGCTCGCGCGCGGCCTCGACGTCGGCGGTCGGCGAATAATTGGACGGGGCTTTGACCAGTCCGGCGATGATCGCCGCTTCGCCGAGGCTCAGACGATCAGCCCCGTGGCCGAAGAAGCGCCGCGAAGCCGCGTCGATACCGTAGGCACCGCCGCCAAAATAGACGCGGTTGAGATAGAGTTCGAGAATCTGGTCCTTCGAGAACTTCCGCTCGAGCGCGAGCGCCAACACCATTTCCTTGAGCTTCCGCCCGAAGGTCCGAGTGTTGGTGAGAAAGATATTCCGCGCGAGCTGCTGGGTAATCGTGGAGCCACCCTGTCGCCAGTGGCCGGTGTCCAGGCGCACCTTGACCGAGCGCGCGATGCCGATGGGATCGACTCCGACGTGGCTACGGAAGCGCTTGTCTTCGACCGCGATCATCGCCGCGCGCATCTCCGGCGGAATCTGCTCATAGGGTAGCCATTTGCCGAAGCTGGGGCCCAACGAGACGAGGACCTGGCCGTTAGCCGCCCGCACGCGGATCATTTGGCCGAGGTCCGACCTTTTGGTGAGCTCGGAATAGCTGGGCAAATAGGCGGTTGCGACCGCCACGGCGGCAACCAGCGCAAGCAAACCGACGAGCGCGACATAAAGAAGGCTCTTGAGAAAGGTCATGAACGTCGAGCGCCCTCGAGAGGCGGATGAGGAGCGCGAGCGGGCCATTCAGATTGAGGGCTTAGAAAGTCGGTCGCTTGCCGACAATAGGCGCGTCTCGGCCTCCATTCGCCGCCTCGAAGGAGAAGGAGACGAGTCGATGCAATAACGCTTGCCTCCCACGTCCGGCCCGTCGTCGAAAGCATGGCCGAGATGACCGTCTCACCGGGCGCAGCGAACTCAAGTGCGAACCATGTCGTGACTGAGGTTAGCCGCGGATTAACCCTGTTTTAGCCTGTCCCCAATAGAGCGATCTCATGCCCGGCTCGAAGTTCCTCGCCCTGGTGTTGATGATCGGTAGCATTGTTGCCGGTAGCACGCCTGCCGGCGGGCAATGCCGCTTGTGTTCGACACCGACTACCACTCCAGACCGGAAGATGGACAAGCAGCCGGTCGAGTTGCAAATCCAGAGCAGCCTCAGCTTCGATCGGCTCGTTCTGTCCGGTGCCGGTCAGGGGAGCGCGATGATCCGTCCCGACGGGTCGAGGAGCGCGCAAGGGGCAATCGAAAGCATCAGCGCGCGTGCGATCGTTGGCAGCGCGACCGTTCGCGGCGAGCCTGGCCGAGCGGTCCGCGTACAGTTGCCGCGCCGGATCACGCTTTATTCGCTGAGCGGCGGTGAAATCACTTTCGACGACGTGGTGAGCGACCTGCCATCTTTGCCGCGGCTCGATTCGGCCGGAAACCTGACCTTTCGGTTCGGTGGCCGGCTCACGGTCAGCGGCGATGCTGAAGGCGACTATCGCGGCGATCTGTCCATCACCGTTGAATATTTGTGAACTCCACGCCGGTTTGGAGCAAAGCCTAAGTCGGCATTAACCAGTCCCTTGAGGGAAGCCGTAAGCGAGCACGGTTAATAGCAACCCCACGGATGACCGGACCCAGCGTCGGGGCAGCCGCCTAGTTCTGAACCAGTGGGGAATCGATCAAATGAACAAGTTTGTACGTATCGCGTCGCTCGGTGCGACCGTCGCCGCGCTGACGCTCACGGCCACCCCGGCCGCTGCGTTCGGCCTGGTCAATGCCACTTCGAACGCCAACGCCCATGTAAAGATCATGAAGGGCCTGGTGCTCACTAGTACCCGTAATCTCGACCTCGGCACTGTTGTGCTCGCCGGCGGCAGCGGTTCGTGGACCGCCACCGTTGCAGTCGACCGCAACAACGCCTTCGACTGTGACGGCAACAGCGGCAACGTCGTTTGCTCAGGCACTCACCAGAACGCGCAGTACAACGTCAAGGGCACCAACAATGCCATGGTGACGATTGCTTCTGCTCCGGTCATCATGAGCAATGGCAGCGCCAACCTGACGTTGACTCCGGATCATGACACGAGCGTGCAGCTTCCCAACTCTGGTACCACCGGGCTCGATTTCGGCGTCGGCGGCTCGATTTCGGTCGACAACAACACTCCGGACGGTGACTACACCGGAACTTTCGCGGTAACCGCCGAGTACCAGTAAGCCATCATTCCTGCGGCCTGCCGCACATGCTTCCCAAAGGGGCCGCCGGAGACTGCGGCCCCTTCTTCTTTGTCGAATCACCGATCATGGTTGACTGAAAATCAACCATTTCGGTCGAAAAGCCGCCGGTGAGTACGCCGGAACGACACATGCGCAGTCCTGCCCGACTTCTGTCGCTCGCGCTCGTCGCGGGGGCAGCGTGCATCGCGCCGCCCGCGGAGGCCGTTACCCAGACGGCCGCCGTTAGCGCAAGCGTGGCCAAGCCGTTGGAGCTCATCCAGATTCAAGATCTGGATTTCGGAACGGTGAGCCTGGACCCCGGGGGTTGGTCGGGCGCTACCGTCAGCATCTCACAGGCAGGCGTTCGTACATGTGCCAACCCGAACATCGTCTGCTCCGGGACCGCTCAGGTTGCCAAGTATCAGGTGAGTGGCTCGAACAAGATGACCGTCTTGATCCGCGCGCCCAATGTGACGATGGTCAATCAGTCGGATTCATCGAAAACCCTGACGCTCGTCACCGACGCGCCCAGTCAGGTCGCCCTGCCCAATTCGGGGAACCCAGGGATCGTCTTCTCGATCGGGGGTACGATCACCTTGAACGGCAGCACTGCCGGTGGCGACTATCAAGGTACGTTCAACGTCACTGCCGAATACCAATAGGACGCAAATAGAGGCGCGTTGAACGGCCATGGTTGACCGAAAATCAACCATTCCAAGTCAAGAGGGAGGCGATCGCTCCGATACGGAGCAAAGTGGGGATCGCTGGAATGGATCGGTGGACAGTCAAGCTTACGGCGGCCGCGCTCACGGCAACCGCAATTGTCGGTTTCGCTACGCCCGCGCGGGCGGGAATCGGCGACTTGCTCGTGGCGCCGACGCGCCTAGTGCTCGATGGCCGCAAGGGCACCGAGCTCGTGCTCAACAATGTCGGAGACGAGCCCGCGACCTATCGCATTTCGGTCGAGTTCCGGCGAATGACACGCGAAGGTGGCCTTGACGAGGTCGCCGAACCGAACGCCGAGGAAAAGGCGGCGGCGGACATGATCGTTTATGCGCCGCGGCGGGTCACCCTCGCGCCACACCAGCCGCAGTCGATCCGCATTGCGGCGCGGCCACCACAGGGTCTGCCGGACGGCGAATATCGCGTCCATCTCCTGTTCCGGGCCGTTCCTCCTCCCACGCCCGTGGCGCCGGCATCCAGCGAGCCGGTGAAGGGTCTGCATCTGCGGCTCATCCCTATCTACGGCGTGACGATTCCGGTGATCGTGCGCCTCGGCAATCTCGAGGCGACGGCCGGGATCGCCAATGTCAAACTCGAGAAGAAGGACGGCAAGGACGCCGTCGGCGTGGATCTCAGCCGATCAGGAACCCGCTCCACGTTCGGCGAGGTGCGCGTCTTCAAACCGGGCGTGAAAGCCCCGGTCGCGATCCAGCGCAACGTGGCGGTCTACACCGAGATCAGCTCGCGTCACGTTGCCGTGCCGGTCGACGATAGGTTCAAGGGAGAGCTCGTCGGCCCTGTCACGGTCCAATATGTCGAGACCTACGACGACGGCGCTCAAAAGCTCGCCGAAACACAAACGGTCCTCCGCTAGGGCGCCGGGCGGGACTGAGGGCCAGGCTGGTGCTCGCGGGCCGTGCATGGCTGCGCCAAGCCGCATTAGTGCTGACGCTCTGCGCCGGCGGAGTTGCAGCGTCCGCTCCCACGCCCGTGAAAGCACCGGCCTGGACAGCCGACCCGGACGACCAATTCCTTCTTGACGTCAACATTCGCCAGCTGCGCCTCGGCGATGGCGTCCGCGCTTACAATTCGCCCGAAGGGACGTGTGTCGTCTTAGGCGACTTTCTGACGACGCTCGACGTGCCAATGCGGATCGATCTCGCCGGGAAGAAGGCTAGCGGCTGGGCGTTCAAGGAAACGAACAGGATTTCCATCGACTATGGCGCGATGAGCGCAAGCTACGGGGTGAAAACCGAAGCGATTGCGCCCGGCACCATTCGCGAGACCGCCGAAGGATGGTGCGTGCAGACCGCCGCGCTTTCCCGATGGTTCGGAATCGGCGTGAAGGCGATGACCTCCGGATCGGCGCTGATCCTCGAATCCGAGACGAAGCTGCCCGTCGAGCTTGCGATGGAGCGGCAGATGCGCGCGCAGCTGATCAAGCCCGCTAAATTCGACCTTTCGACACTTCCCCAGGTGCGCATCCCGTACCGCATGTGGCGGACCCCGGCCCTCGATTTCGTCGTCAACGCCGGGGTCACCTACCGTGCCAAGGACGGCGTCCAGGTGGACCGCCAGTCCTCGATCTATGCCGCCGGCGAGATCGCGCGCCTATCCTATGATGCCCAGCTCAACACGACGCAGAAGGGTATGCCGGCGTCGCTGCGCCTGCGCGCCTACCGTTCCGACCCCGACGGGCAGCTGCTCGGCCCAGCCAAGGCCACCCACTTCGGTTTCGGCGACGTCGAGGGCTTCGATAGCCGCCTCACCGGCTCAGCGGCGAGTGGGCGCGGAGCGGTGGTCACCAATCGTCCGCTCACTGTGCAAACCGCGTTCGACCGTACGCGCTTCGAAGGTGATCTGCAGACCGGCTGGGAGGCTGAAATCTATCGTAACGGCGAGCTGCTGGGCTTCACCAAGGCCACGTCCGATCAGCGCTATGTCTTTGATAATGTGCAATTACTTTACGGTGAGAACCAGATCCGCATCGTGCTCTATGGACCGCAAGGGCAAATCCGAGAACGCCAGGAGCTGGTCAACGTCGGACAGGAGAACGTTCCGCCGGGCAAAACCTGGTACTGGGCGGGCTTCAACCAGCCTGGCCGGGACATCTTCACCCTGCACAAACCTCCGGACGGGACCGAACTGCCCAAGGCGCAGGCAACTCTATCCCTGGAACACGGCATCGACGACCGTACGTCGGTCGCCGCGCTCGCAAGGATGATGCTGATCGACGATCAACGCGTGACCTTTGTCGAAGGCACTGTGCGACGATCGATCGGCTCCGCCCTGGTGGAAGTGGGGGCCGCCCGCGAGACCAACGGCGGAATTGCTGCGCGGGCTCAGATTCTGGGCAAAATCGGTCCCGTGAACGTCAACGGGGAAGCCATAATCGCGAATGATTTTCATTTGCACGGAGGCCGGCTGGAGAGCCTGCGCGAATACCGGATGGGGCTGGATGCCCCGCTGAAGGTTGGCCGCGCTGTGCTCCCGGCGCATGCCGAGGTCCATCTAACGGATCGCCGAGATGGAACGAAGGAGCTGAACGCTGCTGCCCGGCTTTCCGCCAATTTTGAGCGATTCAATTTGGCGGCGGGCATGTCCTATCGGAAGCAATATTCGGGATCGGATCTGTCGACTCCGGGCGAACTCAATCTCGACTTCATCGGCAGCGGGCGATTTGGCGACGTGCGCCTGCGCGGTGCGACGAGCTTCGAAGTCTCGCCCGGTGCCCGGTTCCGCTCGGCGGAGCTCTCGGCCTATTGGTCGGCGAGCGAGAAGGTGGATTGGGAAGCGGACCTTGTTTACGACGGAAATGCGCACCTTGGGAGGGCCCGGATCTCACACATCCGCCGTCTCAACAGCCTCGCTCTCGCGCTTACTGGCGAAGCTTCCAGCGACGGATCGCTGGCGTTCGGGATCAACCTCAATTTCTCGCTCGATCCGCGCGGGGGCTTCAATTTCTCGCGCCAGCCACTTGCCGCGGCCGGTTCCGTGCACGCGCTCGTCTATCGCGATCTGAACGACAACGGCGTGCGCGACCCCTCGGAGCCCGTCGAGAAGGGTGCGTTGGTGACCACCGGTACGAAACAGGCGGAAACGCCGACCAATGCCAAGGGCCTGGTGACGATTGCCGGACTGACCGCCTTCTCCCCGATGACGGTAGGCGTTGACGAGGCCAGTCTTTCCGACCCGATGCTGGTCCCCAAAACGGCGCTGCAGGTGGTGGTTCCCCGTCCCGGCGTTCCGGCCGAAGTCGAAATTGGCCTTGTCGGCGGAGGCGATGTCGAAGGCGCGATCATCAAAAGCGGCGGGGTGGGCTTCGAAGGCCTCGATCTCGAGCTGCTCGACTCATCGGGCAAGGTGATCCGCGCCGCACGAACGGATTTCGACGGCTTCTTCCTGTTCGAGCGCGTGCCGTACGGTCACTATTCGATGCGCGTTGCAGCCGCATCGGCCACCGCCGCCAAGATCTCGCAGGCCATCGATTCTCGGATCGAAATCACGCCTGACAAGGCTGTCGTACGGCTTGGCGCGATCCACGTGACATCGGCACCGGTCGTCGCGTCAGCGCATTCCGCCACCATCGGATACTAGCCCCCAAGCCGCTGAGATAAGCGCGAAAAGCACCCGCCAGACGGTGTGGCCTTGGGATGGACAGCCCCACCCGAGTTCGCCGGACGGACCGAACCCTTCGCTTCAAAATCTTCGATGGTGCGGTCGAGAAGACTCGAACTTCCACGGCCTTTCGGCCACAGCGACCTCAACGCTGCGCGTCTACCAGTTCCGCCACGACCGCACGTCATGAAAAGGGCAGCGAGTTGCCGCCCGGCTGGCAAGGCGGCGCCTCTAGCAAAGGGTCCTGAGGCGCGCAATGCCGCGTCGGCCGTCCCACGAAGGGACAAGCCTTAAGACTTACTTTACCATTTTCGCCCGGCCCGAGTTAGGCTGTCGTATGATCCCGCTCCTCGCAGCCGCGATCGCCGCTTCATCGCCCCAAAGCGCGTCACCCGCGAGCACCGGTGCTGTAGTTCAGGCCCGCGCCACGGTGCGGATTGTCTCCGCCGCGCGACTGGACTGGAGGAAGGAGCGGCAATCTGCCGATATTCCACCCGCGCGCATGACCACGATCCAGACCAACGACGGTCCACAGCCCGCGAAATTGATTGAATTCGAGTGACTTAAGCGCGCGGATTGCCCAGCGTGATGGTCAACTCGTCACCCCCTGGCGGAACGTTGACCTCAGCGCTGTTGAAGCTGGCGCTCGCTCCCGGCGCCAAGGTTTGAGCAGGTGGAGCGATCGTCCAGCTATAGACGACCCTGCCGGTGCGGGTCCTCAATTGCGCCTGAAGCGGAGGCACTTGCTGCGCTTTGTTCGTGGGGTTGATGACGCGGCCGGTCACCGTCAGCAGCTCGTTGCCGCTTTCCAGTCTTTGGCGATCCATATGCGTGGTCACGAGCGCGAGTGGGCTTTCTCCCGCACTGCCGACGCCCAAACGCGCCTTCCATTCGGGCGGAGCGACGAACCAGAAGGTCGCCGCGATCGCAGCGACGACGATGAGGAGAAGGAGGATTGGTAAGAAGGCGCTTCGGCGGCGCGGGCCCATCTCATCGATTGACGGAAACGGACTGAACTCGTCGTCCGCGGCTTCCGCCTGCGGGGGCTCGCTCCAGTCGATCGCCTCCGACTGCACCTCGGCTGGCCCGACATCTGCCGCCGGCTCGGGAGCCGCATCGACCTCCCGTTCTTCAACCAAGGTCTCTTCGTAAGCCCTCTCCTCGGCCTCAGGGCCGCTGCGCGGCTCAATCAGCGTCGCTTCTGCAACGCTCTCCTCTTCTTGCGCCTCCGGCTGATCCAGGGGCTCCGGAGCCGCGACGGGCTGTTCGTCCTCTGTGACTGGCCCCTCCGGGTCCTGATGCCAGCTGTGCTTGCAGGCCGCGCAGCGCACCTGTCGTCCCTGGGGCGGGATGGCGCCATCCTTCACCACATATTGCGTGCCGCAATCGGGGCAGGTGAGGATCATTGCGCAAAAGCCCTCTTCCGGGACGGTTTTCGCACGGTAAACAATGTGAACGCATTGGCAAGCGAATGAGCCGCTGCGTGGGGCGGGACTGGCGCGGGAAGGACTCGGACTGTCTTCAATCGTAGAATTCGATAGTGTCGGGCTGCGCTACGGTACGGGCGCCGAGGTGTTGCGCGACCTCGATTTTCGCCTGGCGGGCGGCGGCTTCTATTTCCTTACCGGTCCGTCCGGCGCGGGAAAGACTTCGCTCCTCAAGCTGCTGTACCTCGCGCAAAGGCCGACTAGGGGGCGCGTCAAAATCTTCGGGGAAGAGCTAACGGAAGCGCCCCGGGAAGCGCTTCCGCAATTCCGGCGGCGGATCGGCGTTGTCTTTCAGGACTTTCGGCTCATCAGGCACCTCTCGGCGTTCGACAATGTCGCACTACCGCTTCGGATTGCCGGCGCAGCCGACCGCGACGTCGAGGGGCCGGTCCGTGAGATGCTGGCGTGGGTCGGCCTTGCTGACCGGGCCAGCGCCCGCCCGCCGACGCTGTCGGGTGGCGAACAGCAGCGTGTCGCAATTGCGCGTGCAGTCATAAATCGGCCCGACTTGCTCGTCGCCGACGAGCCCACGGGCAATGTCGATGCCGAGATGGCGACGCGCCTGCTTCACCTGTTCACGGCCCTCAATCGCCTCGGCACCACGGTAGTCGTCGCGACCCACGATGTTGGACTGATCAGCGCGACGCCGGGGGCGCAGTTGATTCGCCTCGAGAACGGGTCGATGGTCGACCCGACCGGCGCACTTAAAAACCCGCCCGGTCCGCCGCGGCGGAGCGACGCATGATCGACTGGCTCTTCGGTTCCCCCGCCGAGCGGACGCTGCTCGGCGGAGGACGACTCCGCGGGGCGACACCCTGGGTGATCGCGATCATGAGCTTCACGATCGTAATCATCGCCGCAGCCGGCCTGGCGCTCGCCAACACGGCGGGGATCGTCGCGAAAGCAGTGGAAAGCCGGTACTCGATTCAGGTGCCGAATGGAGGCCGTGCTGTCGGAACGCTGCTTCAGGCGATCCGATCGTCTCCGGGAGTCATCTCAGCCGATGCAGTTCCAGAAGGCGAGATGCGGCGGTCGCTTGAGAGGTGGCTCGGCCCAGAGGCGAGCAGCAGCGAGCTTCCGGTGCCGGCGCTGATCAATTTCGATCTCAATCCAGGTGCAGACGTTCGCGTCATTCAGAGCCGGGTGGAGACATTGGCGCCGGGGGCCAGGCTCCAGGCCCACCGCGAAAGCCTTGGCCCGCTCCTGTCTTCACTAAGAACGCTCCAGTGGGTCGCCCTTTCGTTGGTGCTACTTCTCGCGGGCGCGGCGGGGGCAGCGGTCGTGTTGGCAGCCAGGGGTGCGCTCGACACCCACCGTTTCACCATCGAGGTCATGCACGGTATCGGGGCGACGGATGTACAGGTCACGCGCCTATTTCAGCGCAAGCTCGCGATCGATTCTTTCGTGGGCAGCGTTGCCGGTGCAATTGCGGCGGCCTTTGTGCTCCTCCTTCTCGATGCGGGGGCGACGTTCGCTGGAGAGTTGACTGGCGGTGCAACCCTGTCGACCGTCGACATCCTCGTGCTCGTCTTCCTGCCGCTCGCGCTGACCGGGCTCGCCACCTGGGTTGCCCGAATGGCCGTGCTCGCGGCATTGCGCAGAGCTCTATGATCGCTCGCATCGGCTCGCTCCTGATCCTGGCCTATGCCATCGGATTCATTCTGTTTGCCTTCACTTTGGGCAAGCCCGCGCCGGCGGATGCTTCCTCAACCGATGCGGCCGTGGTGTTGACCGGCGGACCAGGACGGATCGAGCACGCCATCGAGGTGCTGCGCGACCGTCAGGCGAAGCGCTTGCTCGTCGCCGGCGCCGACCCCTCGGTCACGAAGGCCGACATCGTGCGGCGCATCGGGGGCAGCCGGAGCCTCGTCGAATGTTGTGTCGATCTCGGCAGCGAGTCCGTCGACACACGATCCAACGCCGAGGAGGCCGGCCGCTGGGTCGTCAACCACCGCTTCCACTCGGTCCGCCTGATCACCAGCGACTGGCACATGCGCCGAGCACGTTATGAATTTGAGAGGATGCTCGGGCCCAAATATCGCATCGAAAGCGACGGCATCCGCACAGAGCCCAGCTTCATCACCTTATTTGCCGAGTACAATAAATATGTGCTGCGCCGGCTGGCCGTATGGGCGGATCTCTGATGGCATTGGTGCAGTCGGTGCTGTTTGCAGCGATCTTCTATCCCGCGACCGTTCTGTGGGTGCTTGCAGGCATCGTTGCGACCTTGTTCGGCCGCCGTGCGACGCTCGCGGTGGTGCTCAGCTGGGTCGAGCTACACCATTGGCTGGTCGAACATGTGCTCGGCATTCAGGTCAGGGTCGAAGGCACGATCCCCCAGGGCGCCCATCTCATCGCGGTGAAACATCAGTCGATGTTTGAGACGCTCGAGATGGTGCGGCTGACCAATCTTCCGGTAATCGTGATGAAGAAAGAGCTCGCCGATATTCCGCTCTTCGGGTTCATGACCCGGCGTTATGGCGTCATTCCCGTCGAGCGAAGCGCGGGAGCGAAAGCGCTGCGCGCCATGGTCGCGGAAGGAAAGGACGCGGTCGCTTCAGGGCGGCCGGTGATCATTTTCCCGGAGGGGACGCGGGTCCAGCCTGGCGAGCGCCCCCCGCTACGCCCAGGCTTTGCGGGGCTTTATCGTGCTCTGGGGTTGCCGGTTGTTCCAGTCGCCGTCGACAGCGGTCGCCTCTGGGGACGCGGCTTCGTGAAACGCAAGGGCGTGGTGACGATCAAAGCGGGCAGAGTGATCCCCGCCGGGCTGGAGCGCGACGATGTCCAGGATCGCGTGCACGCCGGAATCAATGCTCTGGAGTTAGTTCCGGAGGTGTGCGCCTAACTTCTTTGCCGCCGCCACAATTCGCTTTGAAATCTCCCCGATCTCTTCATCGGTGAAGCTCTTCTCGGTCGGCTGGAGCGTGACCTCGAAAGCGAGCGAGAGGCCGTCCGGGGATTCGAATCGATCGAACAGCCGGACTCCGGCGATGGCCGCCTTGTCGCTTCCGCGAATCGCGCGAAACAGGTTCTCGACGGAAAGCTCGGGCGAAACGATGAAGGCGAAATCCCGCGTAACCGCCTGAAGCGTCGGGGGAGCGTAGGCCGGTCGGGCGCGCCCAGCTGCTCGCTGCGCTGGGATCGCGTCCAGATAGATTTCGGCCGCGACAGCCCCGGTGGGGACATCGAGGCTCTTTTGCAGGCCTGGATGCAGTTCGCCGAAGCTAGCGACGATGGTTTTCGGGCCGAGCCCGAGCTTTGCGGAGCGACCGGGATGCCAAGTTGGCCCGGCGTCGGGGAATATTTGAAGGTTGGCGACTGGCGCGCCCGCCGCTTCGAGCAGTCCGAGCGCCTCTGCCTTCGCATCGAAGGCATCGAAACTCTGTGCCCTGCCCGTTTGCCAGTCGCGTGATTTTCGCTCTCCGGCGAGCAGCAAGGAGAGGGTGGGATGTTCCGCGTCGCCAAGGTAGCGCCGGCCGAGCTCGAACAGCCGTACCGATGACGCACCGCGATCGAGATTGCGGCGCGCGGCCGCGATGAGTCCCGGCAGCAACGAAGGGCGCATCACCTTCATTTCTTCGCTGATCGGATTAGCTAGGCGCCAGTCGCCCCCGCCGAACGCTTCTGCTTCCGCGTTTGAAATGAAACTCCAGGTCACGGCTTCGTCGAGGCCGCGGGCGGCCGCTGTCCGGCGAACCCGCCGCTCCATAAGCTGCGAGCGCGTCGCGGTCGGCCTGGCAACGCCAGGCGCCCGGTCGAGCGGTGTTGCGATCACCAGGTCGTAGCCGACAATTCGCGCGACCTCTTCGACGAGATCGGCCGATCCTTCGACGTCACGCCGCCAAGTTGGGATGGTGACGTCACCGTTCTTCAATTCGAACCCGAGGCCGCGGAGGATCGCGCGCTGGCGCTCCTCGGGCACGTCGATCCCGCCCAACGAGCGAGTGCGATCATAGTCGAAGGGGATCGTCCGTTGCTCGACCGGCGGCTCGCCGGCGCGAACGACCTCCGAGGCTTCGCCGCCGCAGATGTCGAGAATCAAGCCGGCGAGAATGGCTAGCCCATCGTCGAGGAAGGCGGGATCGACGCCGCGTTCGAAGCGGCTTCGAGCGTCGCTGGTAAGGCCGAGCTTCTGGCCGGTGCGCGCAATGTGCTCCGGTTCGAAGTAGGCGACTTCCAGGACAACATCATTTGTCGCCTCGGTCACTCCGGAATGCTCGCCTCCCATGATACCGCCGATATCGTGGACCTCGTTGGCGTCGGCGATCACCGTCATCGATGGATCGAGCGTGTATTTCTTGCCATTGAGGGCGAGGACCTTCTCGCCCTGGCGGGCCCGACGGGGCCCCAGTTGCCCCTTCAACCGGGCAAGGTCGTAGACGTGGGCCGGGCGGCCGAGACCGATCGTCAGATAGTTGGTGATGTCGACGAGCGCCGAAATGGGTCGCTGTCCGACGGCTTTGAGACGGCGCTGCATCCAGTCCGGCGAAGCCCCGTTGCGGACCCCGCGGATGGACTGGGCGAAGAAGGCGGGGCAGGCTTCCGGGTCGCCGTTGCGGATTTCGATTGGGCAGGCGAAGCTCCCTTCGACCTGAGGAACGGCGAGGGACTTCAGCGTCCCCATGCCAGCCGCCGCGAGGTCGCGAGCGATTCCCCGCACGCCCATGCAGTCCTGCCGGTTGGGGGTGACGTTCACGTCGAATAGAGGATCGCCGAGGCCGGCGTATTCCGCGAAGGCGGTTCCGATCGGTGCATCATCGGGAAGCTCGATGATACCGGTGTGATCCTCGCCGAGCTCGAGCTCGCGTGCGGAGCACATCATGCCGTGGCTCTCGACGCCGCGGATCGCCGTCACCTTCAGGGTCATGTCGCTGCCAGGGATGTAGGCGCCCGGGGAACCGAACACGCCGACCAAGCCGGCGCGCGCGTTCGGCGCCCCGCATACCACCCGAATTGTCTTGCCGGTACCGGCGTCGACCGTCAGAACCTGCAGTTTGTCGGCCTGCGGATGCTTGTCCGCGCTGAGCACGCGCGCGACCTTGAAGGGCGCGAGCGCTTCAGTCGGGTCCGTGAGGTCTTCAACCTCAAGGCCGATGTTGGTCAGCTTGTCGGCGATAGCCTGGGCGGACTCAGCGGTGTCGAGATGCTCTTTCAGCCACGAAAGGGTGAATTTCATGCACCCACCCCACCGGAGATCGTCGGCACGTCGAGCGCTCGGAATCCATAGTGCTTAAGCCAGCGGATGTCCCCGTCGAAGAAGGCGCGCAGGTCGTCCATCCCATATTTGAGCATCGCCAGCCGGTCGATCCCGCAGCCAAAGGCGAAGCCTTGCCATTCATCCGGATCGAGCCCGATGTTGGCGATCACTCGCGGGTGGACCATCCCACTGCCGAGAATTTCCATCCAGCCTTCTTGGCCGCCGACCACACGCCGGCCCTTCTCCATCGACCAACCCACATCCAGTTCCGCCGAAGGCTCAGTGAACGGGAAATAGGAGGGGCGAAACCGCATCGCGATATCGTCGCGCTCGAAGAAGGCCTTCACGAATGTCTCGAGCGTCCACTTGAGGTGGCCCAGCGTGATCGCCTTGTCGATGACCAGCCCTTCGACCTGGTGAAACATCGGCGTGTGGGTCGCGTCGCTGTCGGACCTGTAGACGCGGCCGGGGGCAATCACCCTGATCGGCGCCCCGTGCGCCTCGCCCGCCCGAATCTGGACAGGCGACGTATGCGTGCGCAGGACGCGCGGTTCCTCCTCGCCCGCTGTCGGCTCGAGATAAAAGGTATCCTGCATCGCCCGGGCCGGGTGAAACTCGGGCATATTGAGCGCGGTGAAATTGTACCATTGCGTCTCTATTTCTGGTCCTTCGGCGACCGAGAAACCGAGGTCCGCGAAAATCTCCGCAAGCTCGTCCATCACCTGGCTGACCGGGTGGACGCTTCCCGCGACGCTTTCCATGGCTGGAAGCGACAGATCGATCGTTTCGGTCGCGAGTTTCCGCTCGAGCTCTGCATGGTCGAGGGCGCTTTTGCGTTCGACGATAGCATCCGTGACCTGCTCGCGAAGAGCGTGAACCTTCGGCGCCTCGGCAGCGCGGGCATCGGGATCCATTGATCCGAGAGATTTCAGCTTGGCCGTGATCTCGCCGGACTTGCCGAGCAGCTTCACGCGCAGCCTCTCGAGCGCGGCGAGATCGCTCGCGCTGCGTATCTGCTCGATCATGTCCTGGTCAGCGGCCATGCGGCCGCTCTAGCCGCGCTGCGGCGCAAAATGCAAAGTCATGTGATAGGGACATCGAATGAGCGACTGGCCCGAGCTGAACGTCGAGCGCGATCATGACACGTTTACGATTCTGCACCTCGCCGCGCAGATGCTCGGCAAGATCCGCGTCGCGCATGCGCCCTGGATGAACCACGGCTGGCATGTTGCGCTTCAGCCGCGGGCCAACGGGCTCGAAACCTTACCGACCAGAACCGACGACGGGCGGACGTTCACGCTGGTGCTCGATCTGTGCCGTCACGCTATCGTGCTGTGGGTCAGCGACGAATCACGTGAAGAAGTGCCGCTCAATGCCGGCAGCATTTCGGCGCTCCACTCGCGGCTCGTCGCCATGCTCGATCGACACGGGCTACCGTCGACCTTCAACGGGACTCCGAATGAGATCGAGGGCGCGATCCCCTTCGCGGACGACCAGACCAAGCGCGATTATGACCGCGACTCCGCCGATCGCTTGCGAATCGCGCTGGCAGGGATGATGCCGGTGTTCGAACGATTTCGAGCGGGATTTGCCGGCAAGGCCAGTCCGGTTCAATTCTGGTGGGGAAGCTTCGATCTTGCGGTCAGCCTTTTCTCGGGCCGTCCGGCACCGCCACACCCGGGCGGCATGCCTGGCCTGCCCGACCGGATCACCCGCGAGGCCTATAGCCACGAGGTTGCGAGCGGCGGGTTCTGGGGCGGCGGGGCAATTGCCGCGGAGCCATTCTTCTACAGCTACATCTATCCCGAGCCTGACGGCTACCGCACGGCTGCCACAAAGCACGGCAAGTTCGACGAGACATTCAGCGAATTCGTCCTGCCTTATGCCGAGGTGCGGGCGTCGAGCGACCCCGCGCTCATGCTCGGTGAGTTCCTTCAGTCCGCTTATGACGCCGCCGCGAAGCTCGCCCATTGGGACCGCCCGGCGCTCGAACGGGAACCCGTCGCTCCCTAATTGGGAACGAACGGGTAAGGCGAGATCGTCTTTCGATTTTCTTCGACGGCGAGCATCCGCCCGGCCGGCGCGGTAGCGCGGTAACGGCACTGCAACCGCGGGCAAATCGAACAGGCGGGGCCGACTGGCGTTGCCGGCGTGTTGAGCAAGTCGAGGCCGTCCGAATAAGCGATCCGTTGCGCATGCTTCGCATCGCAGCCAAGACCGATGGCGAGCAAGGCGTCGTCACGCAAATCGGGTCGGATGGGGCGCTCGATCGTACGGCTGATGGTGAAAAAACGCTGGCCGTCGGGCGTTTCGATGATCT
>JBKPON010000109.1:0-28996 GCA_046733135.1 Pseudomonadota bacterium
CTCCGGGCGCGTGACCTTATTCTGTGGTGCCGGCTGTGCCGGGGCGCATGATCAGCTCATCCTTCTTGCGTCGCGGCTCAAGGCGCCGATTGTTCACGCCATGCGGGGCAAGGAGCATGTCGAATGGGATAATCCCTTCGACGTGGGGATGACCGGCCTCATCGGTTTCTCGTCCGGATATTTCGCGATGGAAGCTTGCGACACCCTGCTTCTGCTCGGCACCAACTTTCCCTATCGCCAATTCTATCCGGAAAAGGCGCGAATTGCGCAGGTCGACGTTCGACCTGAGAATCTCGGTCGCAAGTCACGCATCGACCTTGGGGTCGTCGGCGACGTGGGCGCGACGATCGACGCCTTGCTTCCTTTGCTCGACGACAAAAGTGACACCAAGTTTCTCGACCGGGCGTGCAAGCATTATGCGAAGACCCGGCAGGCGCTCGACGAGCTTGCGGTCGGCACCGACGCCCGGCGCCTCATCCATCCGCAGCACGTGGCACGCGTGGTGAGCGACCTTGCCGACGATGACGCGATCTTCACCTGCGACGTCGGCCAGCCGACGGTCTGGGCCGCGCGATTCCTCAAGATGACGAGGCAGCGGCGTCTGGTCGGATCGTTCAACCACGGATCGATGGCCAATGCGATGGCCCAGGCGATCGGCGCCCAGTCATCCTTCCCCGATCGCCAAATCGTGTCCTTGTCCGGCGACGGGGGATTCACCATGCTGATGGGCGATTTTCTCAGCCTCCGGCAGCTCGGTTTGCCGATCAAGATCATCGTCTTCAACAACGGCAGCCTGGCCTTCGTCGAGCTTGAACAGAAGATCTCCGGCTTCCTTGATTATGGCGTCGACCTGGAAAATCCGAACTTCGCCCTGATGGCCGAGGCCGCCGGAATCCGCGGCATCCGGATCGAGGATCCCGGGGAAGTCGAGGATAAGATAAGGGAAGCGTTCGACTATGAAGGCCCGGTCCTGGTCGACGCGGTCGTCAATCGCCAGGAACTGACCATGCCGCCCAAGATCACGGCGGAGATGGCCAAGGGCTTCGGATT
The DNA here is from genome assembly GCA_046733135.1 of Pseudomonadota bacterium. GTDB lineage: Bacteria > Pseudomonadota > Alphaproteobacteria > Sphingomonadales > Sphingomonadaceae > Sphingomicrobium. The sequence continues at coordinate 1,051 of JBKPON010000109.1, forward strand.
GTTCATGCTCAAGGCCGTTTTCAGCGGCCGCGGCGACGAGGTGATCGATCTTGCCCGGACGAACCTTTGGCGCTGACCCCCCGGTCAGCCCTCGATGATGACTTTCGACCCGATCGCCGTCAGTTTGTAGAGCTTCTCAGCGAACTTCATCGGCAAGCGGACGCAGCCGTGGCTCGCCGGATAGCCGGGGTTGTTTCCGCCGTGCAGCGCGATTCCATATTGGTCGATGCGCTGCATCCATGGCATCGGCGCATTGTCATATTTCCTGGAACGGTAGAACGGCCGCTTCTCGAGGATCGACCAGAAACCGAGCGGCGTGATCATGCCCTTCCGGGCGCTCGATATCGTCGAGGCGCCGATCAGCTTGTCGGAGCGATAAACGTAAATCATCTGCGTCAGCAGATCGAGGACGATACGCGTGTCGCCTTCGGTCGGGATGGCGCTCGCCCAGACATATTCGCCCGGTCGAAGCCCCCTCGTTCCAAGCTCGGCGACCATGTCCTTATAGGCTTGTGGAGCGTTGCCCTGGGTCCAGCGATAGGGCGGCTCGATGATCTTGGGCACGGGCGCCGCACCGGTCGCCGCTGTCTGGGTGGGAGTCGTCGCGCAGCCGGCAAGAAGCGCCGCCGCGACAGCTAGGATCGTCCAATTTCCAATCTTCCCCACTGGCCAGCCCCGATTCTTCGAACCACCTTTTGACAGCGCAACATGCATCGGTCGTCAATAGTCCGGTAAATGCAGATTTATCCGTTAACCGCCTGAAGTTACTCGGGGGAACTGCAACTGGTTGAGCGTCACGGAGTTCCTTGTCGTGCGGACGAACGGGAGACTCAGCGATGGACAATGAACTTGATGGCACATGGGAATTGGTTTCGGGACAGCCGCTCCCTGAGGGAACACGCGACATCAAAATGCTGTCCGCCGGACACTTCATGTTCGCGGCCTATGATACGGATACCGGCAAGCCGCTCTACACGGCAGGGGGGACATACACGGTCGATGGGAATTCCTACGTCGAGCACATGACCTTCGCGAGCGAGAAGCTCGCCGGCCTGATCGGCGAGGACCAAAAGTTCAACGTCGAACTGGAAGGAGAGACGTTCAGCCAAATCGGCACGCTGTCGAACGGCAAGCCATTATCGGAGAAATGGCGTCGGATCCGGTGACGCTGCCGCCGCATTGGGAAGGCGAGGATGAGCGAGGGGTTCACAGGTCCGGATGGGCGCCAGAGGTGTGCGTGGGCTGGAGCCGCGCCTGAATTCCTGGCCTATCACGACACGGAATGGGGCTTTCCCGTTGCCGACGATCGGCGGCTCTTCGAAAAGCTGAGCCTGGAAGGATTCCAGTCGGGCCTCAGCTGGCGAACGATCCTCAACAAGCGCGAAAATTTCCGCGCTGCGTTCCACGATTTCGACTTCGAACGGATCGCTCGCTTCACCTCCGACGACGTCGAGCGCCTGCTGCAGAATGCCGGAATCATCCGGCATCGCGGCAAGATCGAGGCGGTGATCAACAACGCTCGCCACGCCCGGAATCTGGTCGAGCGGGAGGGCTCGCTCGCCGCTTTCGTCTGGAGCTATGAGCCAAGCCTCGTTGAAGCTGACCAGATCCGCTCAACGTCACCGGATTCCATCGCGCTCTCCAAGGAACTGAAGCGGCGCGGCTGGCGCTTCGTCGGACCGACCACCGTCTATGCCTTCATGCAGGCGATGGGACTGGTGAACGATCATGCCCGAGGCTGCGTGATCCGGCGGGAGGTCGAGCGCGCGCGAATGAATTTTCGGCGGCCGGCTGAGCGCTAGCGGCGCTCACTCCCACTCGATCGTGCCGGGCGGCTTCGACGTATAATCGTAGACGACGCGATTGATGCCCTGCACCTCATTGACGATGCGCGTCGCAACGCGGCTCAGGAATTCCGGCGCGAAGGGATAGACGTCGGCGGTCATTCCATCGACGCTCGTGACGGCGCGCAACGCGCAAACATGATCATAGGTGCGGTAATCGCCCATCACTCCGACGGTCCGCACGGGAAGCAGGACCGCGAACGCCTGCCAGATTGCGTCGTAGAGACCCGCGTTGCGGATTTCCTCGAGATAGATGGCGTCCGCCTTGCGCAGGATGTCGCATTTCTCGCGTGTGACTTCGCCGGGGATGCGGATGGCGAGACCTGGTCCTGGGAACGGGTGCCGGTCGACGAATGCCTCGGGCAGTCCCAATTCTCGACCAAGCTCGCGCACCTCGTCCTTGAACAGCTCGCGCAAAGGCTCGACCAATTTCATGTTCATCCGCTCGGGCAGGCCGCCGACGTTGTGGTGGCTCTTGATCGTCACCGACGGACCGCCAGTGAAGCTGACGCTCTCGATCACGTCGGGATAGAGCGTGCCTTGGGCGAGGAAGTCGGCACCACCGATCTTCTTCGCTTCCGCCTCGAACACGTTGATGAATTCCGACCCGATGAACTTGCGCTTCGCTTCCGGGTCGGCGATTCCGGCAAGACCCGCGAGGAAATCCTGGCTCGCGTCCACGTGCACAAGCGGGATGTTGTAGCTATTGCGGAAGAGCGAGACCACCTGCTCGGCCTCGCCCAGGCGCATCAGCCCGTGGTCGACGAACACGCAGGTCAGCTGCTCGCCGATCGCCTCGTGGATCAGCACCGCGGCGACCGCGCTGTCGACCCCGCCCGAGAGGCCACAAATCACCCGGCCGCTACCCACCTGCTCGCGGATTTCCTTGATCTTGGCTTCGCGGAAGCTCGCCATCGTCCAGTCGCCCGCGCACCCGCTCACGTGGCGCACGAAATTGGCAAGGAGCTTGCCGCCGTCCGGCGTGTGCACGACCTCGGGATGGAACATCAGCGAATAGCGTTTCGAGCCCTCGTTCGTAGCGATCGCGAAGGGCGCCCCTTCGGAGCTCGCGACGACCTCAAAGCCGGGGGCCAGCGCCTCTACTCGGTCGCCGTGGCTCATCCACACCTGATGCTTCTCGCCGACCTTCCACAGCCCGTCGAATAATGCCGACGGTGCGACAATGTCGATGAAGGCTCTGCCGAACTCGCGTTGGTCGGAGGCGACAACCTTGCCGCCCAGCTGCTGATGCAAGGTCTGCTGCCCGTAACAAATGCCGAGCAGCGGAACGCCACCGTCGAACACGTTCTGCGGCGCGCGGGGGCTGTCCTCCCACATTACCGACGCCGGTCCTCCTGAGAAGATCACTCCCTTAGGGTTCAGCCGCTCGAAGGCCTCCCCGGCGGCGTTGAAAGGGACGATCTCGGAATAGACCCCAGCCTCCCGAATGCGCCGGGCGATCAGCTGCGTCACCTGGCTGCCGAAATCGATGATCAGAATGGTTTCAGTTGGCTGGACCGTCATGGCGGGCCGATAGAGAGCAAGCGCGAAAGAGTAAAGTTAATCGACTGCTTAAGTATCTTGATCTCTTCTGCGAAAATAGATACTTAAGCATATGCTTAACGATTCGTACCAGCTCGATCGCGCCTTTCAGGCGCTGTCCGATCCGGTCCGGAGGCGGATGCTGGCGCGCCTGTCGCGCGGGCCGGCATCGGTATCGGAGCTGGCGCAACCGTTCAGCATCAGCCTGCCGGCGGTCCTCCAGCATTTGAAAGCGCTGGAGCGTAGCGGGCTGATCCGGTCCGAGAAGAAGGGCCGCGTACGGACCGTTCGGCTGCAGCCGAAGGCCCTGTCGGCCGCAGAAACCTGGATCGCCGACCGCCGCGCCGAATGGGAGGCGCAGGCCGACCGGCTCGAGAACTACCTTCGAACCCTCAAGAGCAATGGAGAAGACAATGGCTGACGCAAATGACCTTGTGCTCGAGCGCACGCTCGACGCGCCAATCGAGCTTGTGTGGAAGGCTTATACCGACCCCAATCATCTGAAGCAGTGGTTCGCGCCCAAACCCTATGAGATTTCGGAGATCGATCTGGATCTGAAGCCCGGCGGGGTCTTTCGCATCCGGATGGTGGGTCCCGACGGGTTCGACACTGGTCACGGCAATCCGGGCTGCGTGCTCGAGGTGAAGGAGCGCGAAAAATTGGTTTGGACCAGCGCTCTCGGCCCCGGTTACCGGCCCAATGCAGGGGGCGAGGGATGCGAGTCCTTCCCGATGACCGCGGTCATTACTTTCGCCGACGCCGGGAATGGCAAGACCCATTACAAGGCGGTCTCGCTCCACAAGGACACCGCCGACAAAGAGGCACACGAGAAGATGGGTTTCCACGAAGGCTGGGGCACGGTCGCCGGCCAATTGGAGCAATTCGCGAAGGGGCTCACTGCGACGGTCTAATCGTTAGGCGGCCGCGCGAAGCGGCGGCTCAACCGGCCGGAGCAATGTCGTGCCGATGCCGAGCGAATGAAGCAGCCCTTCCAGTTCATCGAGTTGGAGGATGCCGGAGCATGGGTAGGCGCCCGGCTCCGGCTTTCTTCCGTCGCGCATCCGCCGCAGCAGCGCCAGCGCCGGGACGTAGGCCGCGCTAGTAGCGGCGATAGCCGTATTGCGAATAATAATCGTCGTTGTCGTATCGCCGATAATCGGAACCGTAGTTGCGCTCGGCGCGATCGATGTCGATGTCACTGATGAAGCCGCGATAGTCGATCTTGCAGCTCCACGTCAGATCGACCTGCTGTTGCCCCCCATAGCCATAGCCGGCGTAGCGGCCGCTGTTGGCGACACCGCGGACGGTCAGCCCGCCGTTCGAACGAGGTTCCACGCGGCTGATCCCGAGCACCCGCGCGCCGCCGTAGCCGTAGGGGCTACCGTAACCGTTGAACCCGTTACCCCCGTAGCCATAGGGTCCACCGTAACCGTTGTACCCGTAACCGTTGTACCCGTTACCATAGCCGCCATTGAGGCGCGCCTGGACCGCGGCAACGCATTGGTTGACGGCGGGATTATTGCCGTAACCGCCGCCAAATTGATTGATCGGCGGACCGACCGGATTGCCGTAAGCGTACGGATTGCCCGGATAATATTGCGCGGCAGCAGGCGCCGCACTGATCAGCGCGGTGGCTGCGACACCGCCCGCGAGAACAAATTTCAGAGCCTTCATGGCACCTCTCCCTCACTCGTCACGACTCGCCGTACAAAACGCGCGGCGACCTCATCCGCCCAATATTGTTACGGCGTTGCACCATTGCTGAACCGGGCGTTGGCCGCGGTTCAGCTAAGAGGAGAGAAAGTCTTTATGAAACAAACTCTTAGTCGGCCTGACTGAGGCCCGTGAAATGCCCAAGGAAAGCCATCACATCGGCGGCTTCCTCGATGATCTTCGCCGTCGGCTTGCCCGACCCGTGCCCCGCCCGCGTTTCGATGCGGATCAGATGTGGAGCGCCGTTCGCGTCCGCTGCCTGAAGTTCTGAAATATATTTGAAGCTATGTCCGGGGACGACACGGTCGTCCGTATCCGCAGTCGTCACCAGCACCGGTGGATAGTGAACGCCGGACTTGATGTTGTGGTAGGGCGAATAAGCAAGCAGGGTTTTGAAGTCCGCTTCCTTATCCGGGTATCCGTAATCGTCGACCCAGTAGCGGCCGGCAGTGAACTTGTTGAAGCGGAGCATGTCCATCACGCCAACCGCCGGATGCGCCGCATCGAACAGGTCGGGCCGCTGGTCCACCACGGCGCCGATCAACAAGCCGCCGTTGGACCCGCCCTCGATCGCCAATCCCTTCGGTGAGGTGATTCCCTGCGCCTTCAAGAATTCTCCGGCGGCGATGAAATCATCGAACACATTCTGCTTGTGGGCAAGGCGGCCCGCATCATGCCAGGCCTTGCCATATTCGCCGCCTCCGCGAAGGTTGGCGACCGCGTAAACGCCGCCCTTTTCCAACCAGGCGAGCCGCGTTGCCGAAAAGCTTGGAGTCAGCGAAATGTTGAAGCCACCATAAGCGTAGAGCAACGTCGGCGCGGGGCCGGTCACCGTCTTCTTTTTGACGACGAACATCGGAACTCTTGTTCCGTCCTTCGAGGCGTAGAAACGCTGCTCGACGGAATAATCGTCGGGATTAAACGCGACCTTCGGTTCCGCCCAGACGCTCTCCTGACCGCTCTTCACGTCGTAGCGATAGATCGTCGCGGGCCGGTTGAAGCTGGTGAAAACGAAGAAGGTTTCCGGATCCTCGAACTTCCCGCCGAACCCGCCCGCGGTGCCGATGCCCGGAAGCTCGACCTTGCGGGTTAGCGAACCACTCATCTCATGCACGCGCACTTCGGTCTTCGCATCGGCGAGGTAACTCGCGACCAGCTTCCCGCCGACCAGGCTTGCCCCTTCGAGCTTCGCCTGATCCTCCGGCACAATCGTCTTCGACTCTGGCCTGGCCTTTGCCACGTCGAGGGTGACGATCTTCTGTCGTGGCGCGTCCTTGTCCGTCACGAAGTAGAAGGTCGAACCGCGGTTTCCGACATAACCCCAATTATTGTCGAACCCGGGGACCAAGACCCGCGGCTTGGCGCCGGGTCTTTTGAGATCGATCAGCGTGACCTCGTAACGTTCATCGGTCCCGCTCGACGAGGTGATGATCAGCCAACGGCCGTCATCGCTGACCCCGGCGATATGGGTGAGGTCGGGCCGCTTGGGTGTCGCAAACAATAGCTTATCGGCCGACTGCTTGGTGCCGAGCTTGTGGAAGTAGACCTTGTGGTTCTCGTTCAGCGATTGATATGTCCCCTCGGCGCTCGGCGCTGGAAACGTCGAGTAATAAAAGCCGCTGCCATCCTTGGCCCATGAGAGGTTCGAGAACTTTACCCATTTGACCTCGTCGGGCAGGTCCTCGCCGGTTTTCACGTCGCGCACCTTAAGGGTGCGCCAGTCGGTGCCGCCATCCTGAATGGCATAAAGCAGCTTGGTCCCCTGCTCGTTCGGTTGCCACTCGGCGAGCGCCGTCGCGCCATCCTTCGACCAGGGATTGGGGTCGATCAGCACCCTCCCCTCCCCATCGATACTGTCGCGGACGAACAGCACAGACTGATTCTGCAGGCCCGTATTGTGGGTGTAGAAATAGCGCCCGCCCTTCTTATCGGGCACTGCGAACCGTTCGTAATCGTAGAGTTGGGTGATGCGTTTCTCGAGCGCCTGTCGCTCGGGCAATGTGCTGAGGAACGAATTGGTCGCCGCGTTCTGCGCGTCGACCCACGACTTCACTTCCCCATCGTTGCGGACGTCATTCTCCAGCCAACGATAGGGGTCAGCGACGGGCACTCCGAATTGCGTTTCGACCAGATCCACACGCCGGGTTGGCGGATAGGCGATCGCCGGCTGCGTCGGAGCGGCCGCGGCCGCGGCTTCGACGGATGGGACAGGGGGATTGGCGGCCGTGCCAGCCGGCGGAGGTGAATTCACGGCACAGGAACTGGTAAGCAAGGCGGCGACAAGCAAGCTCCGACGCATCCGATCCTCCCCAACAAAAAGGCGCCCCTGGCTAGCAGCGGCGCCTCTTGTTCCTCAAGGAGAAGTTCGACGAACGGTCAGGCCGCCTCGAACTCTTCCTGATTCATGACCGGCCCGGAATCCTGGCCTTTGGCGTCGACGTCGCGATCGACGAATTCGATGATCGCGACCGGCGCCGCGTCGGAGGCGCGAATGCCGGCCTTAATCACTCGGGTGTAGCCGCCGCTGCGATCGGCATATCGCGGAGCGATCACATCGAACAATTTGGTGAGCTGCGCATCGTCCATCAGCCGCGACTGAGCGAGACGGCGGTTCGACAGTCCGCCGCGCTTGGCGAGTGTCACCAGCTTTTCGACATAGGGTCGAAGCTCCTTCGCCTTGGCCGTCGTCGTGGTGATCTGTTCGTGCTTGATGAGCGCGGCCGCCATATTGCGGAACAAGGCCGCGCGATGGCTCGAAGTGCGCTGAAGTTTCCGTCCGCCAACGCGATGGCGCATGGGTCATTCCTTTCGTTCGTCAGGGGACCGTACGAGGAATCCCCGGCCAGGCGGACTTAAGGAGCCGCCCCTCATCCCATAAAACAGCGGCGAGCGTCTCCGCCCGCCGGATGCCGTGCCCTCAAGCGGAAATGCGGTGGTTAGTCAAGGTTCTGGCAGCAAGGCGAGAGACCAGGGGCGCCAGGCCCCGGTGCGTCGAGCCGTGATACACGGAATTGGCATCCAGCTCGCGGCACAGCCGGCGATGCGCCTCGCCGAGCGCATGATAGGGCAAGCCCGGAAGCAGATGATGCAGGGCGTGGTAGCGCAGGCCCACCGGCGCCCATAGGATGGGCAGAGTTGTCGGCGGCGGGACATTGACGCTGTCGAGAAACTGAGCGGTGACGCTCATCGGGTCGCCCTCATTTTCCCACAAATGCGCGACCAGTGTGCGCACCTGGTTGAGGAACATCACTCCCGAGGCGACGCCAAGGAAAATGAGGAAATCGCGCAGCGGAATGACGTCTGTCGTTACCAGCAGCAGAAGCGTGATCGCCCAGAGGCTGCATGCCGCCTCCTGCCAGGCCCAGTCCCGCGCAAACTCGCCCTCGGGCGCAGCGCGAACGAACCTCGGATTGATTTTGAGGCCTGAATAATGGCCAACGACGTAAGCGCGCAGCTTCGGCGACAAAAGCGACAGCGGCGCGAGGATACCGAAGCGGATGAACATCCCCACAGGCGCCAGCAGCGCAGCGATCAGGAACACCGGCAAGCTCCATGACTTCATCAGCGCCAGGGGCAGATATTCGGGATCATCGGCCGTTCCGTAATAGCGCTTCGCGTGGTGCTGGTTGTGCACGCCCTCGTACATGAAAGACGGAACGAGCAGCGGCACGCCGACGATTGCATTCCAGACGAAGCGGAAACCTCTGACCGCGCCCTTCTTGATGTGCGTCAACTCGTGAATGAACGAGCCGGCACGGTACAGGGCGAGAATCGCGACGAGACCCGCGAGCAGCGCCAGCATCGTCGAGCGAAGGAGAATCGCCGCGAACAGCCCTGCATAGCCGAGCGCCGCCGAACCGAGCATGTCGGCCCAATAGATTTTCGAGTCGGGCACATTGAGGTCGCGCGTCAAATTCGCGGCCGCCTTGAGCATTGCGGAATCGTCGCGCACGCGCGCCTCGACTCGCCGCCCCGAGGCAGCGTTCGTGCGGTCACGCTCGAGGGTCGCCGTCTGGTTCATCGTCTTGCTGGAAGTGGTCGTTATGCGAGGAGATAGTGGCCGCAACGTGGCGTATCAATGAACGTAACTGGCGCTTCTGCATGCGACCCGCTAGCCCTCCCCCATGACCAGCGCGCCCGTAACGATCCGCTCCGTCCAGACCAAGAAGGACAAAAAAGCCTTCGTCGACTTCGCCTGGGAAGTTTACAAGGACGACCCTGCTTGGGTCCCGCCGCTCAAGGACGAGGTGCACGGCCTCATTACGCCGGGCAAGAACCCGTGGTTCGAACACGCGCGCGCCGAATTCTGGCTCGCTGAACGGGCCGGTAAGGTCGTCGGCCGGATTAGCGCGCAGGTCGACGACCTCGTGCTGGAACATATGGGTAAAGGCACCGGCCAATGGGGCATGTTCGAGGCGCTCGACGGCCAGGCCGCGGCCGCATTGATCGCCAAGGCGGAGGATTGGCTCCGCCAGCAAGGCATGAACCGCGCGCTGGGGCCCATCAGTCTGTCGATCTGGGACGAACCCGGACTGGAGATTGAAGGCTTCGCCGAACCGCCCACGGCGATGATGGGTCATCATCGCCCCGAATATCATGCCTGGATCGAAGCCGCCGGCTACGCGAAGTCGAAGGATCTTCTCACCTATGAGCTCAATATCGAGCATTGGGACGACCCGAAGATCGACCGCCTGATCCAGATGGGCGAACGCAATCCCAAGATCCGCATCCGCATGGTCGACAAATCGAAGTTCGCCGACGAGGCCCGGCTGATCCTCAATCTCCTGAACGACGCCTGGTCCAACAATTGGGGCTACGTTCCTCTGACTGAGGCCGAGATCGCTTATGCGGGTAAAAAGCTCAAGCCGATCATCTTCGACGAGCTCGTCCGCATCGCCGAGGTGGACGGTGAACCGGTCGCTTTCATGCTGACCATTCCCGACATCAATGAGCTGACGAAGGATTTGAACGGCGAGCTGCTCCCGTTCAATTGGATCAAGCTGCTATGGCGCTTGAGAAAGCCCCGCGCTCGGCGGGTCCGGGTTCCGCTTATGGGGGTCGCAAGGAAGCTTCACCACACACGTTTTGCGAGCCAACTCGCCTTCATGATGATCGAGTTCACCCGCCGCGACGCCGTGTCGAAATATGGTGCGACGCACGGTGAGTTCGGTTGGATCCTCGAGGACAATAAAGGGATGCTGTCGATCGCCCAATTACCGGGCGCACAGGTCAATCATCGCTATCGGATCTTTGAGAAGGCGCTTTAGGAGAGCTCCACCCATGTCGGCGCGTGATCGCTCGCCTTCTCCTGTCCCCTCGCCCATTTGTCGACGCCCGCGCTCCGCAGTCGATCCGTGGCCTCCGGCGAGCAGAGCAAATGATCGATCCGGAAGCCAGCGTCGCGCTGCCAGCAACCGGCGGTGTAATCCCAGAAAGTGTAGAGCCGATCCTCGCGCGGATGCAGCGCTCTCAACGCATCGGTCCATCCTTGGTTGAGAATCCCCCGCCACGCGCCTCGGGTCGCTGGCTGCAGGAGCGCGTCATTCGCAGTCGCCCGTGCCGAGAAAACGTCGCGATCCTCTGGAACGACGTTCCAATCCCCGGCCAATATGACCGGCCTCTCGTCCAGAAGCAGCTCGCGGGCATGGGCGGCCAGGCGTCCCATCCATTTGATCTTATAGTCGAATTTTTCGGTACCGATCGGATTGCCGTTCGGCAGATAGAGCGAGCCAACGACGAGGCCCTTCACTTCGGCTTCGATGTACCGGCTGTGCGTATCGTCGGGATCGCCGGGCAGGCCGACGCGCCTTAACTCCGGCGAATCTCCTTTCACGAGGATCGCGACACCGTTGAAGCCCTTCTGTCCGTGCCAGACCGCGCCATATCCCGCCGCCTCGATGTCCGAGATTGGCAGCTGCTCGTCAGCGCACTTCAACTCCTGCAGACATGCGATGTCGGGCTGTTCCCGCTCGAGCCATTCGAGCAGGCGCGGCAGGCGTGCGCGGATGCCGTTGATGTTGAACGTCGCGAGCTTCATGGCGCCCGCTTAGCCACTCGCTCACGTCATTGCGAGGCCGCTCAGCCCGCGATGACGGCTAGACGCTGAAGCTCGATCCGCAGCCGCAGCCAGACTGCGCGTTCGGGTTGGTCACGCGGAATGTCGCGCCCCCGAGATCCTCGACGAAATCGACCGCTGAGCCCTTGACCAGCTCCAGGCTGACCGGATCGACGACCAGTTTCACGCCGTCAGTCTCGGCTACGGCGTCCTCGGCGTCGGGTGCTTCGGCAAGCTCAAACTTGTAGGTGAATCCGGCACAGCCGCCGCCATCGACCGCCAGCCTCAAGATGGCGGGCTTCGACTGACGCTGCGCAATCCAGGCGACTCGCCTGGCGGCGCTCTCAGTGAGAATGATGTCGGGCTCGCTCACAGAAGCGAGATAGGAACGCCCCTTGAGGCGAACAACCTTATTTGTCGCCGCCGCCCGGGCCGCCGACCGCCAGCGATTCCATCGGAGCAGCGTTGGCGCGGCGCTGCATGGCCAGTACGTAGTCGGTCGATTTCATAAAGGGAATCGGGTTTACCGCGCGGCCGTCGATTCTCACCTCATAGTGCAGGTGGTTGCCGGTCGAACGTCCGGTCGAGCCCATGCGGCCGATCAATTGACCGCGCGTGATGCGGTCGCCCGGGTGGACGAGGATCGCTGAAAGATGACCGAAGCGAGTCGTGATTCCCCGGCCATGGTCGAGTTCGATGAGATTGCCATAACCGCCCGAGTTCCATCCGGAGCGAAGCACGATGCCGTCCGCCGTGGCGTAGATCGGCGTTCCATAAGGACCGGAAAGGTCGATCCCCGGGTGCATCGCTGCGCCGCCGCGGAACGGGTCGGAGCGCACGCCAAAACCGCTGGTAAAGCTGACCACCGTCCGGATCGGCTTGTCCGACGGAATGGCGATCACGCCGTCCTGCAGCTGATCGAGCTTCTTCCAACTATTGAACAACGCCTTGAATGTCGGATTGCCGGCGCTTTCGAACGGGCCGCCGACAGCTTCGCTGCCCGGCTGCGGCGCTGCGATGCCGAGCTTCTTCAACTCGGCCGCCGTGACTTGATAGCGGACGTCAAGCGCCCTGGCGACGAGCGCTGCCTGCTCGAGCTGCGCCTGTTCGACGCGGGCCAGCGGGCCATCCTGAGCAAGGCGACCACCGTTCACCGCCGCCTCGATCATCGCTGCGTCGACATGCTGGCCGCTAAGCGCCGCTTCAATCAGCGCCTGGCGTTGCTCGATCATGCGCGCGCGAGCTTCCGTAGCGGCGGAAAGTGAAGCGAGTTTCTGGCCTTGGGTCGGGTTCAGCAGGCGGGCGGTGGCAAAGCCGGCCCAAGCAACGAGCAGAACGAGGATCGCCGAAAGAAAAAACTGGAGGGGAGCGGAGACCCGGAAGCGACGAAGCCTTGAACCGTCATGCACGAAGAAATCGCGGTCCCGAAATACGTTGTTCGCCGCCGCCAGTACTTGCGTCATGAACCCCTCGCTCAAAAACCAGCCACCACCGCGGACATCCACGGTGTGAGACAAACCCATCCGAGTAAGGAGCTCCCCAGCCCCCACTGCCGGACACGCGGATTGCCCACCACGCGCCAGCGAGGAAGAGCCTGCTCGCGGATGGTTAAAAATTTCAACCTTCGGTTCCGCTTGTCGGGATGAGTTGCGGCGACAGCACGATGAGTCGTTCGGTTGGCCACCGAAACGAAGCTCAGCGAGCAATTTCAATCTGTTGTGCACTGCAACATGCGAATCATTCACGCCGGCGGTTGCGTGCTGCGTTGCAACCGTTAGAGGTGTCCGCGGGCCACGCCGTCCCAACGCGGCGCGAGCTCTCTGGAAGGAGAGTCACCAGTGAACGAATCAGCAGCTGGCGCGACTTTGCGCCGGCCTACACCCCAAATCCGTCCAGCAAGGCCGTTTTTCTCGTCGGGCCCGTGCGCCAAGCCGCCGGGCTGGTCGCCGCAGGCGCTCGACACGTCCGCGCTTGGCCGCTCGCATCGAGGCGCACTCGGCAAGGCGCAGCTCCAAGGGGCGATCGAGCGCACGCATGCGCTGCTGAAGCTTCCGGCGGATTACAGGCTGGGGATCGTTCCCGCGTCCGACACCGGGGCGATGGAGATGGCGATCTGGGCGCTGCTTGGCCCGCGCCCCGTGACGATGTTCGCCTGGGAGAGCTTCGGCTCGGGCTGGGTCACCGACGTCGCCAAACAGCTTAAGCTCGACGTCCAGGTGCGGACGGCTGATTATGGCGAGCTGCCCGATCTTCAGGGCGTCGACCCAGCGAGCGACATCGTGTTCACCTGGAACGGCACCACCAGCGGCGTGCGCGTGCCGAACGCGGACTGGATTGCCGACAAACGCATCGGCCTGACCATCTGTGACGCCACCTCCGCCGCATTCGCGCAGGACATCGATTGGACGAAGATCGATGTCGGCACTTTCAGCTGGCAAAAGGCGCTCGGCGGTGAAGCGGCGCACGGTATGCTTGTGCTGAGCCCGCGCGCGATCGAGCGGTTGGAGCGTGAACCCCCTCCGCGACCGCTGCCGAAGATCTTTCGGCTTACCAAAAGCGGGAAGTTGATCGATGGCATCTTCAGGGGCGAGACGATTAACACGCCGTCCATGCTTTGCGTTGCCGACTGGCTCTTCGCGCTCAACTGGGCTGAGCGCATCGGCGGTCTTTCCGCGTTGATTGCCCGCGCCGACTCCAACGCCGCGGCACTCGACCGCTGGGTCGGATCGGCGAGCTGGATCGAGCATCTGGCGAAAGACCCGGCGATCCGGTCGAACACCTCCGTCTGCCTTCAATTCGCCGAACGTTCGGACGCCGACGAAAATCAGCGGCGGCAAAAGGCGATCACGACGCTCCTCGCCACCGAGGATGCCGCTTATGACGTTGGCGCGTATCGCGACGCTCCGCCCGGACTGCGCATTTGGTGCGGCGCAACAATCGAAACCTCCGACATGGACGCACTCTGTCCCTGGCTCGACTGGGCCTGGGAGGCGACGGCGTGAGCGATCCCGTGCGCGTTCTCATTGCCGACAAAATGGACCCGAAGGCCTCGGCCATCTTCCGAGAGAGGGGGATCGATGTCGACGAGAAACCGGGCCTCTCGCCCGACGAGCTGAAGGCCGTCATCGGCAATTACGACGGGCTCGCCGTTCGCAGCACGACCAAGATCAACGCCGCAGCGATGGACGCCGCTCTGCCGCGCCTGAAGGTGGTTGGCCGAGCGGGCATAGGCGTCGACACGATCGACGTCGCCGCCGCGTCGGCGCGCGGGATCGTGGTCATGAACACGCCGTTTGGCAATTCGATCACCACCGCCGAACATGCGATCGCCATGATGTTCGCGCTCGCCCGGGAAATCCCGCAGGCGGACCAATCGACCCAGGCCGGCAAGTGGGAGAAGAACCGGTTCATGGGGGTCGAGCTTTCCGGCAAGACGCTCGGCCTCATCGGTTGCGGCAACATCGGCTCGATCGTCGCCGACCTGGCACACGGACTCAAAATGAAGGTCGTGGCCTACGACCCGTTCCTCAGTCCCGAGCGCGCCGTCGAGCTGGGCGTCGAAAAGGTCGAGCTGGACGAGCTGCTCGCCCGGGCCGATTTCATCACCCTCCACACGCCGCTGACTGATCAGACCCGCGGCATCCTCAGCCGCGAGGCGCTGGCGAAGACGAAGCATGGCGTCCGAATCGTCAATTGCGCTCGAGGCGGCCTGATCGACGAGGCGGCACTCAAGGACGCGCTCGACAGTGGTCAGGTCGCGGGCGCTGCGCTTGACGTCTTTTCGGAGGAGCCAGCCAAGGCCAATCCGCTGTTCGGCACTCGCGGACTCATCTGCACACCACATCTGGGCGCCTCGACCAACGAAGCGCAGGTCAATGTGGCGATCCAGGTCGCCGAGCAAATGAGCGACTTCCTGCTCCTCGGCGGGATCACCAACGCGGTCAACGTCCCCTCGCTTTCCGCCGAGGAGGCACCCCGCCTCAAGCCCTACATGGCACTGGCCGAGAAGCTCGGCCGGCTGATCGGGCAGATCGCGGGAACCGAAATCCGATCGATAGACATCGAGGTGGAGGGCGCCGCCGCCGAGCTCAACATCAAGCCCATCTCCGGAGCGGTGCTCGCCGGAGTGATGCGCACCTGGTCGGATACCGTGAACATGGTCAACGCGCCCTATCTGGCGAAGGAGCGCGGACTGGCCATGCGCGAGATCCGCAACGAAGGCGAAGGCGACTATCACACGCTTGTCGCCGTGAGCGTCGGAACCGAGCATGGCGAAAAACGCGTCGAAGGCACATTATTCGGTAATCGCGCACCGCGGCTGGTGAAGATTTTCGGCATTCCGGTCGAAGCCGACCTCGCGGGCCAGATGATCTACATAGTCAACACCGATGAGCCCGGCTTCATTGGTGCGCTCGGAACGAAGCTGGGCGAGAACAAGATCAACATCGCGACCTTCAATCTTGGCCGAAGGGCCGCCGGAGGCGAAGCGGTCGCACTGGTCGCAGTCGACGATCCGATCACCGACGAGGTCGCGCGCCAGCTGCATGATTTGCCGGGCGTGCTGGAAGTGGTGCCCCTCAGCTTTTGACCAGGACGGTTGTAACTTCCTAGACAGGCGCGGGAGGCTCGGTCGCCATTTCGAGTTGGGTGAAGCGAACGGGCATGATGGTGCGTGTTCTGATCTCGTCCTCGGCGCTTTTTTCGACGACGGTAAGTTGCTGCACGTCCTGGCCGCCCAGAGGAATAACCATTCGTCCTCCTGGCCGCAGCTGATCGATCAGCGGCGCCGGGACTTCAGCGGCTGCGGCGGTCACCAGCACACGGTCGAAGGGCGCATGATCGGCCCATCCGCGCGAGCCATCCCCGATTCGAACCTGTATGTCGTAGTGAAGCGCCGCAAAACGCGCCAAAGCAGCCTCGACGAACTCCTCGACAATCTCGACGCTCCAGACCTCCGCGCCCATTTCGGCCATGACCGCCGCTTGGTAGCCGAGGCCCGTCCCCACCTCCAGCACCCGAACCTCGCGCTCGACGCCAAGCAGCTCGATCATCAATGCGGCGATGAACGGTTGCGAGATCGTCTTGTCGAAACCGATCGGCAACGGCGTGTCCTGGTAGGCCATCAGCATCAGGCTGTGCGGAACGAACAAGTGCCGGGGTACGCCCATCAGCCCAGCGCGCAGGTGCGGATCGAGTGCGCTTCGACCGATCTCCTCGCTGCTCAGGTCGAAATGCATGTCGATGATCTCGACCATGTGTCGGCGGAAAAGTGCCAGGTGCTGATCCGTCATCGGCTTCATGCGGGCCCGAACGGACCCGTAACGTACACGTTCCCAGGGTGGACGATTTGTAACCGCCCCCGTAGGAGCAGTGCGCCGGTCGAAAGACAGTCCCTCGACAAGCTCGGGACCAACGGATTTCGGGTCAAAGGGAGAGAAGTGCGTGGGTAACGTCACCGTCATCGGCGCCCAGTGGGGCGACGAAGGCAAGGGGAAGATCGTCGACTGGCTGGCGAGCCGCGCCGACATGGTCGTGCGCTTCCAGGGCGGCCATAATGCCGGCCACACGCTCGTCGTCGCGGACCAGACCTACAAATTGTCGCTGCTTCCGTCGGGAATCGTCCGCGGCACGCCGTCGGTGATCGGCAATGGCGTGGTGCTCGACCCCTGGGCGCTGAAGGCCGAGATCGAGCGGGTCCGTGAGCAAGGGGTCGAAGTCACTCCCGACGTTCTGATGGTCGCGGAGACCTGCCCGCTGATCCTCCCCATCCACCGCGACCTCGACGCGCTGCGCGAGGATGAGTCCGGCGCAGGCAAGATCGGCACGACACGCCGCGGCATCGGGCCCGCTTATGAGGATAAGGTCGGTCGCCGAGCGATCCGCGTCTGCGACCTCGCGCGCCTCGACGATCTTGGCCCTTTGCTCGACCGTCTCTGCGCCCATCACGACGCGCTCCGCGCGGGCTTCGGCGAGCCGCCGGTCGACCGGGATCGGCTGAAGCGCGACCTAGCGGAAATCGCGGACTTCGTCCTACCCTTCGCCCGGCCGGTGTGGCGCGACCTCGATAATGCGCTTCAGCGCGGCCGGCGTATCCTGTTCGAAGGCGCGCAGGGCGTGCTGCTCGACGTCGACCACGGCACCTATCCGTTCGTGACATCATCCAACACGGTTGCTGGCACCACAGGTTCAGGGAGCGGGATCGGGCCGTCGGGTGCCGGCTTCGTGCTGGGGATCGTCAAGGCCTATACGACGCGCGTCGGTTCGGGCCCCTTTCCGACCGAGCAGGACAATGAAATCGGCGAACGTCTCGGAGAACGCGGGCATGAGTTTGGCACCGTCACCGGCCGCCGGCGCCGGTGTGGCTGGTTCGACGCGGTGCTGGTGCGCCAGGCCGTCGCAGTGAGCGGAGTCACCGGCATCGCGCTCACCAAGCTTGACGTGCTGGACGGGTTCGAGACCGTGAAGATCTGCACCGGCTATGTGATCGACGGGCAGAAATTCGACTATTTGCCTCCGCACGCCGCCGACCAGATGCGCGTCGAGCCCATCTATGAAGAGTTCCAAGGTTGGCCGCGCTCGACGCGTGGTGCGCGCAGCTGGGCCGCCCTGCCCGCACGGGCGATCAAATATGTGCGCCGGATCGAGGAGCTGATCCGCTGCCCGGTGGCGCTAGTCAGCACGTCACCCGAGCGCGACGACACGATCCTCGTGCGGGATCCGTTCGCGGGTTAGTGGCGCACTTCGAAGCGGTCGAAGTTCTCAAGACCAGCTTCCTCAGCGTCGATGGTGTCGACTCGGGCGCCGGGGGAGCCGTCGCGCATGCGTTCGATGAGCCGCTTGACGGCATCCTCTTCGCCCTCGAGGTGAGCTTCGACCGAACCGTCGTCACAATTGCGCACCCAACCGTTGACGCGAAGCCGCCGAGCCTCATCCCGAGTCCAGACGCGGAAGAAAACGCCTTGCACCAGCCCGGTCAGGCGAAGTCTTCTGGCAATCGCCATCAGGGCGCCTTCGCCACCTGCGTATAGATGACCTGCCAACGGCCGCCGCGCTTGGCCCAGACATCGGCGAAACGCAGTCGCGCCTCGTAGCGCTTGCCGCCGTCGGTGCCGCGCAGGGTCGCGATCCCTCCCATGACCGCGCCGTCGCTCCAAACCCTTTCCACCGGCCGCTCGACGGTGAAAGGCTCGAGGTCGAAGCCCGGCGCCGTATAATCGGCGATGAGCTCGGCCTTCGTTTCTGATTTGCCGCTGCTGTTGATCAGCAAATAATCATCGGCCAGCCAGCGCTCCAGCTCAGCGCGATTGCCGTCGATCTGCGCCTTGTCATAAGCGGCGGCCGCCGCGACGAGATCGGGCGGAATATGCGCCGACGCAGCGGCGAAAAGCAGCAGAGCCAGCATCGTCACACCGTCGCGATGTCGGGCGCGTCCTCGGCCTTCATGCCGATGACGTTGTAGCCGGCATCGACGTGGTGAATTTCGCCCGTCACGCCCGACGCCAGATCGCTTAGCAGGTAAAGCCCAGCCCCTCCGACATCTTCGATCGTCACGTTGCGGCGAAGCGGGGAATTATATTCGTTCCACTTCATGATGTAGCGGAAATCGCCGATGCCGCTGGCCGCCAGGGTCTTGATCGGTCCGGCCGAGATGGCGTTCACGCGAATGCCCTCGGGCCCGAGGTCGGCGGCAAGATATTTGACGCTCGTTTCCAGTGCGGACTTGGCGACACCCATGACGTTGTAATGCGGAATGACCTTCTCGGCGCCGTAATAGGTCAAAGTGAGAAGCGATCCGCCCGTGCTCATCAGCGCCTTCGCACGCTGCGCGACCGCGACGAAGCTGAAGACGGAAATGTTCATCGTCATCAGAAAGTTGTCCATCGACGTGTCGACGAACTTGCCGCGAAGCTCGTTCTTATCCGAATAGCCGATGGCGTGGACCACAAAGTCGAGCGTTTTCCAGCGCTCCTTCAGCTCCCCAAAGGTTTTATCGAGCGCCTTCATGTCCGACACGTCGCAGTCGACGAGCACATCCGAGCCAAGCTCCATCGCCAGCGGCCGAACCCGCTTTTCCAGCGCCTCTCCCTGGTAAGAGAAAGCGAGTTCCGCCCCGTGGGCGCTGAGTGCGCGCGCAATGCCCCAGGCGAGTGATCGCTCATTGGCGAGGCCCATGATCAACCCGCGCTTGCCTTGCATCAGCTGATTCAAAGTTGCGGTCCCCTTGTTTCCAGCACCAGCTCGATATCCTCACCGGGCTGCGGCTCCTCTACCTCCAGCTCGTCGGTGTAAGGCCCGGTATAGATCTCGCCCTTTAGCGCGGTGGCGCCTCCTTCCGCCAGCGCCGCGTTGAGCTCCGCCCCCATCACAACGCCCAGGCCCACCATGAAGAAGAAGAGGAGCGCGATCATGACTCCGGCAAGGCTGCCGTAGGTCAGGCTGTAGCCGCCGAACAGACCGAGCGCGGCTGGCAGAATCTCGACCGTAGCGAGCCACCATGCGGTAATGAACAAGGCGCCCGGCCACTTCCTGCAGGCGCGCTTGCGATACCTCGCGGGCGTGAGGGCGAAGAAGAGAATGTAGAACGTGATAAACAGCGTTGCTCCCGGAACCAGCCGGTAGAAGCCAAGATCGTCCGCAATGCTTCGGGCGAAGGGAAACCATTGCTCGATGATCACCTGGATCGAGCTCAGTGCAACGCTCGCTGCGAACGCTGTCATCAAGAGCAGCACCGCACCGAGGATAAGCAGGATCGAGCCCAGTCGATATTCCCAGAACGGTGCGTTGTACTTCACTCCGAATGCGCGGCGCAGGATGTCGCGGATCGTTTCGACATAGCTTGCCGCCGTCCACAGGCCGACGATCGCGCCGAACCAGAGCAACGGACCGGTGCGGGCGGTGAGCACCTCCTTGATCGGTCCTTCCAACGTCGAGGCGACGTCCGGCGGCAGGCGATGCAGGATGTTGACAACGGTCAGCTGCGCATCTTGGCTTTGTCCCAGCAGGTGAGCGACCGCCGCAGCGAGGATGATGAAGGGAAACAGTGCCAGGATCGACAGGTAGGCCAGGTTGCCGGCGTGGATGAAACCATCGTTGTAAACGCCGATCGCGACGCGCTTCATCACCTCCCACGCGCTCTGCTTCGGTTTGAGCTTCTCCTCGACCTCCGCGCCGAAGGCCGCGCGCATGCTGGCGAGCCGCTTGCGCCTGGCTTCCGGCGATTGAGGGGAGAGATCTCTCATTCAGCGGCGGCGACTATACAGCAGCCGCGCTAGACGCCCAGCGAAGCGCGCGGATTGCCGTCGCCCCCGCTCCAGCTTTGCGCGAACTCCTGCAGCTCGGCATCGTGCGCCGGAACGTCGATCTCGACCGAGATCAGCTGGTCTCCACGGTGGCCGTTGCGGTCGGCGAAGCCGCGGCCTTTGAGGCGCAGGACCTTGCCCGACGTCGTGCCTTTCGGAATTGTCAGCATTACTGGACCCTCGGGTGTTGGCACCTTCACCTTGGCGCCGAGCACCGCCTCCTTCAGCGATACCGGAAGCTCCAGTCGGATGTTGTTCCCTTCACGCTTGAAGAAACGGTGTGGCGCGATCTCGATCGTTACGATTGCATCGCCGCGACCCCCCGGACCCTCCTCGCCCTTGCCCGCGAGGCGGATCTTTGTGCCGTCCTCCAACCCTTTGGGCAGCTTTACGTCGATGGTCTTGCTGTCGGCGAGCGTAATTCGCTGGGGCTTCAGCGCCACTGCGTCAACGAAGGGGATCTTCAGCCGATATGCGACGTCGGCTCCCTTCTGCGGCGTCCGGGCGCGCTGGCGAAAGCCGCCGAATCCGCCTCCCGATCCGCCCCGTACACGGGCGCCGAACAGCCCTTCGAACATGTCGCTGAGGTCAGCCGCATCCGCCCCACCAAAATTGAAATTCTCGAATCCACCGCCGGCGCCAGGCTGCGGACCTCCCGCCGAGTAGCCGCCGAAGCCTGACCCGAACGGCATCTTCGGGTTGCCCTCCTCGTCGATCTCGCCGCGATCGTATTTCGCGCGCTTGTCCTTGTCGGACAGCAGATCGTAGGCGTGGGTCACCTCGCCAAAGCGCTTCGCCGCATTGGGATTATCCTTGTTCCGATCCGGGTGAAGCTGCTTGGCGAGGCTGCGATACGCCTTCTTAATCTCCGCCTCGCTCGCACCGCGCTTCAGCCCCAAGCGTTGGTAGAGGTCCAGTGCCATTGCTCTCCCATGCCGTAACGATCCTCGCCTGACCAGATGGGTTGCCGTTCTTGGCTGGCCAAGCCTAAGGCCAGTGCGCAATGACCGACCCCTTTACACTCTTCGACGAGTGGTTCGCCGAAGCGCGGGCGAGCGAGCCGAATGAGCCCGAAGCGATGACGGTGGCGACCGCGGGGGCCGATGGGCAGCCTTCTGCGCGAATGGTGCTGCTCAAGGCGCACGGGTCCGACGGGTTCGTCTTTTACACTCATGAGGAGAGCGCGAAAGGAAGAGACCTTGAGGAGAATCCGCACGCGGCCCTCCTCTTCCATTGGAAATCGCTTTGCCGGCAGGTGCGGATTGAAGGCGCCGTCGAGCGCGTGTCGGATGTCGAAGCGGACGCCTACTTTGCCAGCAGGTCGCGGGATTCGCAGCTCGGCGCTTGGGCGTCGGATCAATCGCGCCCGCTGGACGAGCGCGCGACCTTCGAGCGACGGTTCGACGAGGCGAAGCGGCGCTTCGAAGAGCAGGACGTCCCCCGCCCACCCAGTTGGGGCGGGTATCGCGTCATTCCGCAGCGAATTGAATTTTGGACCGCTCGACCGCACCGGCTGCACGAACGGCGCCTTTTCACTCTCAGGGACGGCGGCTGGAATGAAGGCCTCCTCTACCCATGACTGAAGGCACCCCTCCTCCAGCCGACCGTTCCGAACTGACCACCCGTGCGGCGATCGCGAGCATCGTCATGGCCGTGATTCTGATCTCGCTGAAATCCTGGGCTGCTTACCGGACCGATTCGACGGCAATGCTCGGCTCGCTCGCTGACAGCGGTATCGACCTCGTCGCCAGCCTCGTGGTGCTGCTCGGCGTCCGGATCGCCGCTCAGCCCGCTGACTTCGACCATCGCTTCGGCCACGGCAAAGCGGAGGCGCTCGCTGCACTGGTGCAGATCGTCCTCATCACGATCTCGGCGATCTACATCGGCGGCCGTGCGGTGCAGCGATTGATGAGCGGCGCGCAAACGGCGGAGGCCGAGCTCGGCATCGGCGTTTCGCTCGTGGCGATGGGGATGACGCTCGGGTTGATCTCCTATCAACGCTACGTCGTCCGTCGCACCGGCTCGTTGGCAATCGGCACCGACCGACTCCATTATTCCTCCGATCTGCTGCTCAACGGCTCGGTCATCGTCGCGCTTGCCCTCGATCAATTCGCTCGATTGGCGGGAGCCGACGCAGTGTTCGGCCTGGCCATCGCCTTGTGGCTCCTGTGGAGCGCGTGGAGGGCGTCGAGCCATACCTTCGATCAGCTGATGGACCGGGAATGGCCCGATGACCTTCGCGATCGCTTCCTCGCCGCGGCGAAAGAATATCCCGAGCTTGCAGGCCTCCACGATTTTCGGACGCGGACGAGCGGGACCCACAACTTCGCCCAATTCCATGTCTGGGTGCCAGCGAATTGGACCGTCCAGGAAGCCCACGACCGCCTCGACCGGGTCGAGGAAGAATTGCAACGGCGCTTCCCCAACACCGAGATCCTGATCCACGTCGATCCCGAAGGTCAAACGGATCGCGAAACCCTGCTCCCGCAGGAAATTACGGAACGCGCGACATGACGAGCCTCCCCTTCTTCCAGGTCGACGCCTTCGCGGATCGGCCGCTGACCGGAAATCCAGCGGCCGTCATTCCGCTGGAACGCTGGCTCGAGGATACGCTGATGCAGGCAATCGCTGGGGAGAATAATCTTAGCGAAACCGCATTCACGGTCCCGAGCGACAGCCCGGACGTGGATTTCGATCTGCGCTGGTTCACCCCGACGGACGAGGTCGAGCTCTGCGGCCATGCGACGCTCGCCGCCGGCCATGTTCTGATGACGGCCCATCCGCTGCGTTTCGCGACCAAAGGAGGGATTCTGGTCGTCAGCCGGCGGGACGGCATTCTCGAGCTGGACCTGCCCGCCGCAAAGCTCAGGGAAGTGCGCGAGCCCGAGCTGAACGATGCGCTCGGTATCGCCGACTCTCCCGCCTGGCTGGCGGAAGGATGCAATGACGCGGCGATCATCGAGCTTGCCGATGAGGAGGCAGTGCGCGCAGTGCAGCCGGATTTCGCCGCCTTGCGCAAAGTGCCGCGGATGGCGGTTGTCACCGCTCGCGGCCACAATGAGGACGTCGTGAGCCGAGTCTTCGTGCCCTATCTCGGGATCGACGAGGACCCAGTGACCGGCTCTGCGCATGCCGCGCTCGCGCCCTATTGGGCGGAGCGGCTCGGCCGCAACGACTTCACCGCGCTTCAGGCGAGCACTCGCACCGGCCTGCTCCATTGCCGGCTCGACGGCGACCGAGTGCTGCTCGGCGGCCATTGCCACACGGTCATCGCGGGCCAGTTTCAGCTGTGATCGGCGCCGATGATCAGGCCGGCTCGTGCGCCTTCTCGGCGGCCGGCTGGGCGGAAGTCGCCGTTTTCTCATATTGAGCGCGCGTGCTGATCGCGATTCGGTTCCAGCTGTTGATCTGCACCGCCGCGAAAATCAGCCACGGGATCTCCGCCTCGCTGAAATGCGGCTTCAAGGCCTCGAACGCCTCCTTGCTCGCGCCGCTGTCGGCAATCAAAGTCAGCTCCTCGGTCCAGGCGAGCGCCGCGCGCTCCTTGTCCGTATAGAGAGGCGATTCCTCCCACGCGTCGAGCGATACGATCCGCTCGGGCGTCTCGCCGTGCTTCAGCGCCTCGTCGGTGTGCATCGCGAGGCAATAGGCGCAACCGTTGATCTGCGAGGCGCGCAGCTTGATCAGATGGTAAAGCGCAAGGTCGAGATGCTGGACGATCAGGCCCTCCATCTGCAGCAGGTGCCGATAGAAATCCGGCGGCATGTTCCTGAGTTCGAACCGCGGTGCTTCGACCATCGCCTTGCTCCTCATTGGCTGAACGACTCTTCGCGGGCCGGTTAGGGCAGTCGGGGAGTGCATCCAAGGGACTTGAGACGGATCGTGTCATAAGTATGAGCGTGGTTCGGATCAGACGCTGCATCACTCCCACAGCATCATATCTACGGTGCCGTGCGGGTCGGCCGTGAACTCGCGCATCATTCGATAATGGTCGGTGTCCTCGAGCGCTACCGGCTGCAGACCATATTTCTGCAGCCATAGGAGCTGAGCATCGGGCAGCGCCATGAGGATCGGCGCGTGCGTGGCCATGATCACTTGGCTGTTTGCGGCCAGCTGCATCCGATGCAGCAGCTTCAGGAACTCGAATTGGCGGGTGATGGACAAAGCCGATTCCGGCTCGTCGAAGATAAAGATACCGGGCGATTGGCAGCGTTCCTCGAAGAAGCGCATGAAGCCTTCTCCATGCGAATGGGAGAGGAAGTCGGGCGCCGGTCCGCCAAATGGTTCCCGTGCCGCTTCGTCAAGATAGCGTGCAACGGAGAAGAAGCTTTCGGCGCGGAAGAACCATCCTCGGCCGACTTTGGGCAGCCAGCTGGCCCTTAGCGCCTGCGCGAGAAGTCCGCCACTTTCCTCCAGTGCGTTGCTGTGATCCACCGGGCGATACCCGGGCCCGCCACCCGCCTCGTCGAAGCCGGCGAGTACGGCGATCCCTTCGAGCAAAGTCGACTTGCCGCTGCCGTTCTCGCCAACGATGATCGTCACCGGTTTTTCGAACTGGAGTTCGAAGCCGGCATCGCGGAACATCGGCAGGCAAAAGGGATAGGCGGCTCGGTCGGAGACTTCTTCGTCGTCGATCCAGACGCGCTTGAGATAGGGCGGCGGAAGAGACGTATGCTTGTATTTACGCGCCATGGCCCGGCTGTGCTGCCACGCGCTTAAAGGCGCGTAAATACGGGAGTGCAACGTCGCTAACCCCCTCGTAACCTCCGGCGCGTAGAAGTGTGCGCGTGAGCAAGCATTGGACACCCCGGAAGAAGACCGTCGAGTTGCAGCAGGTGGTGCGCGCGTCGCGCATTCGGCGCGATCCCCCGGCCGCGCGCGTCGAGAAGCAGGTGCGGCCATACCCGACGGAGCGGGAGATATTGGTAGTGGTGATCGGCGTCATCTTGTTCGCGCTCGCCTTCGCCGTCATCACCTTCGGGATTAGCGCCTACACCAACCATTGAGGTCCCGGCGACGCACCGGGCGCCTTCACAGAATTAAAGATGACGCCGCGACGGGATCGTCGCGCTTCGCGAGATGCCGCTGGCGAAATTGCCGCCTCAACACCGATTAAGCGCCGGTTGACTTGCGCCCTCTGCGCGTCAGGCATGAGCGAACAAAGGCTGGCAGAAACTCTCGTCGCTCGGCACATGTTGGACGACAGTGTCGCGGATGGGGTGAATCCCGAGCGGCTTGGCGATCGTGACGATATAATCGTAATTGCCCGGCGTGACCTCGTTATACTGCTCGACCCGGCTCAGCAGCTCACGCAGACGCAACTGACTAGCCACATCGAGCGGCAGCGGCTGTTCGAATTGCGCCAGGCTCCGCCAGGCATCGCGTTCGTTGAGCAACACCTTCTCGTTTTCGCGGAACTCGTCATAGACCTCGCCATAGGAGATGCGCAGCTTGAACGGCAGCTGATCGGTCACCTCGCCGCCCTTATTGTCCCACGCGCTGAAATAGAATGTCTGCATGAAGGGGCGGCCGATCGGACGCACCAGCGGATCGTGACGGCCGGCGCGGGCATCAGTGAGAAAGCGCTCGAGTTCGCGAGTCCGGCGAGTGACGCAGGGCCGCCACGCCATCATGCTTTGATAGATGCCGAGATCGCGGCCAAGCTCATGATTGACCGCCTCGCGGAAGCTCGCGACTTCGCTGCGCGAATGAAGCGTGTCGATGAGCTGCGCTCCGCCGAGCGCGAGCATCACGCCGATGACGACGATGATGATCTCGTGGAAGAACTCTTGCCAGCCGTGCAGCGGCCTGGGCAGCCGAAACCGCATGGAAGCCCCCTTCCCGCGCGCGAGGCTAAGCGCGGGTGCGGCGAATGAAAAGGCCGCCAAAGTTGCCAAAGTTGACACTGCTACGCGTGCGCGCGCAGCTCACTCGTCCGAAGCCACCTTGCCGTCGGCCACTTCGCCGAGGCGATCGTCGATATATTCGCCCCCGTCACATTCGCACGCCTCGGGCGGAACGTCGGTGAGACTGTCGAGCAGGCCCGGCAGCTCCTTGCGCGCCTTCTCCAGCGGGTCGCCGTTGGCCAGGGCATGCGCCTTCGCCTGAGGGGAGCCGAAGGTCTTAGGGTCGAGCCGGGCGAGCAGCCAAGTCAGCAGATAGTCGGAAGGGATGCGCCGCTCCACCACCAGTTCGCCGTCCTTGTAAAAGCGCTCGACGCGGCCGTTGACCGCGCGGTCCCAGGCTATCGCCGAGCCACGCGTCGCGGCGAGGATGCGCGCCGCCTGCCACGCCCGAACGAAGCTCTCCGCGCCCGGCTTCTGGCACAGGCGGTAGAAGGACGTCGACGAGAGGCCGGCCAGCGCACAGGCCTCGCCGACATTGCCGGTCAGCGCAACGCGCTCGATGAAGGTGCGCTGGCGCTCGGCCGTCCAGCCGGAATGGCGGTTGCGGGTGGGTGCAGGTTCGAACTCGGGCAATGTCGGCGCGGGCACGATATCCGCGACCTGTTCGACGACTTTTAGTTTGGTGGCCATGGGCGACTCCTTCGACTGCAAAGAGTCGCGCCACATGAAGCATGGAGGGTGCTGTAGGACAGCATTTTTTGTCCTGCCCTCATCGACGCTCTTACGGTTGCCCAAGGAGCCGGACGGGCGTGTTCGCAAGCTCCGGCGTTATACAAAGGACGGTGGCGCGACCTGGACGATATTTGTCGACGTTCGTACCGGCGGCGTGCGGCGACGTAACGGAAGGCGTTCGGCTGTCGCTTCAGCTCAGAACGGAACGCTCAACGTAGCCGTCGATTGATTGCGCCTGCCCCGGCCGGAATTGCTCGTCTGGCCGCGCAGGGTCGCTCGGACGCCGTGCCCCAGGTTGGACTGAGCGCTCGGCAGGACCGGGCCATAGGTTTGGGGAGCGAGCCTCGGGATCCGGTAGGTGCCTTGCAGCGGCGGCGTTCCGCCGCTTTGCGCCGGCGGCGTCCCGCACAGGACGATTTCACTACCGACGGCGCGGATGCAGGATTGCCGCGGCGGGGCGGCGGCGTCTGGAGCGGCTTGCGCGGCGAGCAGCAGGAATAAAGCGATCATGCGAAGATTGGTGTAAATGCTCCGAGACTGGGGGACAATTCAAATGAAATCAGCATCCATCACTCTTGTCGGGGCAGCCGCGCTTGCGGCTTGTTCCGCCGGGCAAAAGACCGCGGCCCAGAATCAGCAAACTGCGGCGGCACAACGGCGGCCGTCCGACGCGGCAAGCGAAGCCTATATGCGCAAGGCCGAGGCGGATTGGGCGCAGGTCGCCGCGCGGCCGATGCCGGGGGTGTTGGAGCGGATCATCGCCGATGATTATGTCGGCGTGAATTCCGACAATGTCGTGCGCGACAAGGCCAAGCTACTGGCGCTCGCCGCCGAGTCGCACAGCGGAAATTACGTTTCGAGCAGGCTTGAATATGTGAACTACCGGCACTTTGGCGACACCGTGCTCGCGCAGGG
>JBKPON010000110.1:0-20829 GCA_046733135.1 Pseudomonadota bacterium
CCGGCCGAATATCCGCCCGCCGAGAACTTCCTGTTCGACAGCGTCCGCCGCCCGCCCAATTACATGCCTTAGGCGGTGACGTTCTCCAGCGCTTCGGCGATCAATTTGCGGCTGTCGTCGATTCCGTAGAGCGCGATGACGCTGCCCATGCGCGGCCCCTGGCTTGAGCCAAGCAGGGTTTCGTAGAGCGCCTGGAACCAGGCGCGCAGGCTCTCAAACGGGTGGCGTTTGCCGACTTCGAACACGGCGTGCTGGATCACTTCGCCGTCAGCGTCTGCCGGCAACTTGGCAAGTTGCGAATCAAGGTCGCGTAGGGCGTCGGCTTCCATTTCCGTCGGACTTCGGCGCTTCAGCGCGGGCACGACGAAATCGCGCGCGTAATTCACCGCGAGGCCGATCAGCTCGTCCAATTCGGGATTCGCTTCGGGCGAGCAATCGGGCGCGTAGCGGCGGACAAACCTCCACGCAGTTTCTTTGTCGTGGATGCCCGGCAGGCTGACGAGGTTAAGTAGCAATCCATAGGTCACCGGCAGGGTGCTCGCAGGAACTGTCCCGCCGTGGATATGATGCACCGGGTTGCCGAGCTTCTGCTCAAGCGGCTGGTTGGGGTAGTTGCCGCGGAACTGCCAATATTCGTCGACCGCCCGCGGGATCACGCCCATGTGCAGGCTCTTGGCGCGCTTTGGCTCGCGATAGATGTAAAAGGCGAGGCTCGGCTCACTCCCGTATCTCAGCCACTCCTCGAGGCTGAGGCCGTTTCCCTTCGACTTAGAGATCTTCTCACCCTTTTCATCGAGGAACATCTCGTAGTTGAAGCCCTCGGGCGGCCGGCCGCCGAGGATGCGCGCGATCTTGCCGGACTGGACGACGCTGTCGATCAGATCCTTGCCGGACATCTCGTAATCGACTCCCAACGCGACCCAGCGCGCCGCCCAGTCGACCTTCCACTGCAGTTTGGCCGCGCCGCCGAACGCGGATTGCTGGATTCGAGTCCCGTCCTCGTCGTCGAAGGCGATCAGGCCCGCCTCGGCGTCGATCACCTCGACCGGAACCTGAAGTACGCGTCCCGACGACGGAGAGATCGGCAGGACCGGCGAATAGGTTCTGCGACGGTCCTCGCGCAGGGTCGGGAGCATGACCCCCATGATCGCGTCCCAGCCGTGCAGGACCTTGCGGATTACGGCATCGAACTCTCCCCTGGTGTAGCAGTCGGTTGCCGAGACGAATTCATAGTCGAATCCGAAGCGGTCGAGGAACGAGCGGAGCATCGCATTATTGTGATGCGCGAAACTCTCGTGTGTGCCGAACGGGTCGGGGATGCGGGTCAGCGGCTTTCCCAAATATTCCGCCAGCGTGTCTGGATTTGGAATATTGTCGGGAACCTTGCGCAGGCCGTCCATGTCGTCGCTGAAGGCAATGAGGCGCGTGGGCGCCCCGCCTGTGAGTTCTCCGTAGGCTTGGCGAACGAAGGTGGTTCGGGCCACCTCATTCCAGGTGCCGATGTGCGGCAGGCCCGAGGGGCCGTAGCCGGTCTCGAAGATCATCGCGTCGCCGGCCGGCTTACCCTCGGGCCAGCGCTTCAGAAGCTTGCGCGCTTCCTCATACGGCCAGGCCTTGGATTGCAGGGCCGCTGCGCGGATGTCGGGTACGTCGTTCATTGGCGTGGCTCCTAGCGAAGGGGCGTCGGCGCTGCTAGCCGAGAGGTGCCATGCGACCTGTCACCGAATACGCCGAGGTTGATCGCGAGCGCTTCGAACATGAGATCGTGCCGCGGGGAGAACCGGCAGTCCTCCGCGAGCTCGTTGCTCATTGGCCGATCGTTCAAGCGGGGAAGCGAGGGGAAGACGAGCTCGCCCACGTTCTTCGCGGCGCCGCTGGGAGTGAGCCGTTTGAGGCCTGGTTCGGAGCGCCCGAGATCGAGGGGCGGTTCGGATACAATGAGGACTTTAGCGGCTTCAACCACGACCGGCGCCTGGCCACCGTCGAACAGTTGGTCGACCTGCTGCTCCGGCAGCGTGGGCACGAAAAGCCCTATTCGATGTACGCCGGCGGCATTCCGGTTCGTCGGCATCTGCCGGGCCTGCTGACCGAGCTATCCGTGCCGATCCTCGACATGTCGCGGGCGACTTTGATCTCGCTCTGGCTCGGCAATCGGACTCGCACCGCTGCGCACTGGGATTTGCCGCAGAATCTCGCCTGCGTGGTCGCCGGCCGCCGCCGCTTCACGGTCTTCCCCACCAACCAGATCGCCAATCTCTACGTCGGACCGCTAGATTTCACGCTTGCCGGGCAACCGATCAGCCTGGTCGATGTGGAGTCGCCCGACCTCTCGCGGCACCCGCGATTCGCGCGAGCCGTGGAGGTCGGCCAGACCGCCGACCTTGGACCCGGCGACGCCTTTTACATCCCCAGCCTATGGTGGCACGCCGTGGCATCGCTCGACGAACTGGGCGCGATGATCAATTTCTGGTGGCGCGATGCGGAGCCGCCGCTCCTGACGCCGCTCAACGCGCTTTATCACGCGGCCATCACGATGAAGGACCTGCCGCCCAACGAGCTCGCGGCATGGCGGGTGATGTTCGACCATTATGTTTTTGCAGATAATGGAGATCCTTCCGCCCACCTTCCCGAACAGGCCCGGGGGATCCTCGGGCGGCGGACTCCAGAGCTGATCGACCGAGTGAAAAAGCTGCTGATCGACGCGCTGAGCCGCTAGACAGACGTTCCGCATCCGTTCTGCGTCGGATACAGAAAGCCGGTGAATCGCTTCAAGCTCCCCGCGCTGCACGCCACTCATGCCGGCATCTGGCTGGCGAGCGACGGCGAAGTCCGCGAGGCGAGCCGCGGGGAGGCGATCGCTCGGGCCGCGGAGACGCCCCACATCATTTTGAATGCGCCGCTCGTTGGCCAACGTCTCGGCTATCCCGAGCTGTCCGGGATCGACCTGCTCGAGCTGTTCGCCTTCCTCCATCCCGCGCGGTTCGCCGTTCCGACGACGGCGGGATTGAGCAAATCTCTTGGGCTCGATCTGCCGGATAGTGAACCGGCCGCCGCGGCGGCCCTCCAGACGATAGCCGAACGGCTGCTCGCCACGCTCGGCGATCCGCAATGGCGCGAACGTGAAGGTGCGTGGACGTCCAACGCCACGCTGCATCGCCTCGGCTGGGGTTGGGCGCCGCTGGTGGGTGCGCGGCTAGAGCGGCCCGAGCGCGGTGAGCGCATGCTGTTCTCGCGCCTGAAGCAATGGGAAGAATCCGGCGAGATCCCGCCGCCGCGGACCATCTCGGTCGATCCTGGCGAAGCGAGAGCGCGGCTTGATCGGTTCACCGGACGCGCGGAATCGCGAGAGGGCCAACGCGAAATGGCCCAAGCGGTAACTTCGGTCTTCGCTCCCAAGCGAATGAAGGACGCTCCGAACCTGTTGCTGGCGGAAGCGGGCACGGGAATCGGAAAGACCCTTGCCTATCTCGCGCCGGCCTCGTTGTGGGCGGAAAATTCGGGCGGCACCGTATGGGTGTCGACCTTTACCAAGGCGCTACAGCGCCAGCTTGACGGAGAGGGACACAAGCTGATCCGCGATCCCGAGGAGCGCGCTCGAAAGATCGTCGTCCGCAAGGGGCGCGAGAATTACCTCTGCTTGCTCAACCTGGAGGACGCCTTGCAGGGCGCCTTCTCCGGGCGCGCCGCGATCCTGGCGCAGCTCGTCGGTCGCTGGGCGGCATACTCGAAAGATGGCGACATGGTCGGCGGCGATCTGCCCGGCTGGCTGCCGAGCCTGTTCCGCAGGGCCGGTTCAACCGCGCTCACCGACCGGCGCGGCGAATGCGTCTACGCCGGCTGCCCGCACTACCGCCGCTGCTTCATCGAGCGGGCGGAGCGAGCGAGCCGCGAGGCGGACATCGTCATCGCCAACCACGCGCTGGTCATGGTCAATGCGGCACGCGAGCGCGAGGATGCCCCGCGGCGCATCATGTTCGATGAGGGCCATCATCTGTTCGACGCGGCGGACTCGACATTCGCGGTGACGTTCGGTGGGCAGGAAGCGATCGAGCTGAGGC
The DNA here is from genome assembly GCA_046733135.1 of Pseudomonadota bacterium. Taxonomy (GTDB): domain Bacteria; phylum Pseudomonadota; class Alphaproteobacteria; order Sphingomonadales; family Sphingomonadaceae; genus Sphingomicrobium. Next base: position 4,059 of record JBKPON010000110.1, read on the forward strand.
GCTGGATCGTCGGACCGGAGGGCAGGTCGCGTGGACGAAGGCGGGGGCTCGCGGCGCGGCTGATGGACGTGGCTTCGTACGACGAGGAGGGTGGACGGGCACTCGACGCAGCAGTCGAAGCGGCGAAGACGCTGGTCTCGGACGGCTGGCTGCAGCGGTTGGTTGAGGGCTCGCCTTGGGGCCCCGTCGAGGCGATGCTGTCCGAAGTGCGCGGCACCGTTTATGCCAGAGCCAAGGCACAGGAGGCGGGTTACGGCCTCGAGACGGAGCTGGCCGAACCGGATGGAGCGTTGGTCTCCCGGGCCGCGGAAGCGACGCGCGCACTCGAAACCCTGCAGAAACCACTCGCTGCGCTGGCGCGGCGGCTCGAAGCGGTGCTTGAGGATGCTCCCGACTGGCTCGACGTTCAGGCTCGGGCGCGAGTCGAAGGCGCAATCCGCGGGCTATCATGGCGACGTGAGACGCTTTCAGCGTGGGTTGCGCTGCTGGCACGGATCGGGGGACAGGGAGATCCGGAATTCGTCGACTGGTTGGCGGTCGAGCGGATCGACGGACGCGAGCTGGACGTGGCGATCCACCGCCGTTGGCTCGATCCGACCAAGCCTCTTGCTGCGGCGGTGCTCGCGCCGGCGGATGGCGTGCTCGTGACTTCCGCGACCTTGCGCGGCGGCGAAGGCTGGGCGGGCGCCGAGGCGCGGACGGGCGCCGTGCACTTGCCTCCACCGACTCAGCACTTCGAAGCGGAGAGTCCATTCGACTATGCGGCGTGCTCCGAGGTCCTGATCGTCACCGACGTGAAACAGGGAGACATCGCGTCGCTCGCCGGGGCCTTCGCGCGCCTGATCGAGGCGGCGCAGGGCGGAACGCTCGGGCTGTTCACGGCGATTCAGCGGCTGAAAGCCGTGCATGCCCGAATCGCCGACCGGCTTGCGCGCGCCGGCCATCCGCTGCTTGCTCAGCATGTCGATCCGATCGATGCCGGGACTCTCGTCGATATTTTTCGCGATGATCCGCGTACCTCGCTGCTCGGCACCGATGCCCTGCGCGATGGCGTCGACGTGCCGGGCGATTCGCTGCGGCTGGTGGTGATGGAACGTGTGCCTTGGCCGCGGCCGACCGTATTGCACGCGGCGCGCCGGATGGCGGGCGGCGGGAGCGCCTATGACGACCGGGTTGTTCGGGCCCGGCTCGCACAGGCGTTCGGGCGCCTGATCCGCCGGCAGGGCGATTGCGGGCTTTTCGTGATCCTGTCCGCCGCAATGCCGTCGCGACTGCTTTCGGCCTTTCCACCGGGAGTGCCGATCCTGCGCATTCCGCTCGACGAAGCGATCGCGCGGGTGGAAGAGCGGCTCTCGACGCCCGTCAAGCGAGCCATGGAGCGGGTCGAATGACCATCCTCACCCTCCTTCGCCATGCCAAATCGAGTTGGGATGCACAGGGGCTCGACGATTTCGACCGCCCGCTCAACGAGCGCGGCCGCAAGGCCGCGCAGCGGATCGGCCGGGAGCTCCAGCGACGACGGATCCGCTTCGACCGGGTGATCGCAAGCCCCGCGGTGCGGGTACGACAGACACTCGAGGAGTTCGCCAGAGGCTATGACAAGGCTCTCGACGTGCGCTTCGACGATCGACTTTATGCTGCCGGTGTCGAGACTTTGCTGAATGTCGTCCGAGACATTCCGGAGGAGGCCCACGCGCCGTTACTCGTCGGCCACAACCCCGGGCTCCACGAGGTTCTTCTGAGGCTCACGCGTGATGACGACGGCGGTCTGCGCCGCAAAGTGGTGGCCAAATATCCGACCGCCGCCGTCGCGGTGGTGACATTCATCGCGCCACGCTGGCAGGAGGTCTCACCGGCCTCGGGCGAGATTCGCGAGCTGATTCTGCCGCGCGAACTGGACTAACGTTAGAGCATCTCAGCCAAGCGGTTCCGCAGGGCGATCAAACGGAACACGTCAATACCCGATTGCTGCGCCTCCGGCTCGCGTGCGGACGGCGGAGGCGCGGTGACGATTTCGGCTGCGGCCGTTGTCGCGTCCATGCCCTGCGTTTCTTTGTCGCGGAGCAGCTTTTGCACGCCGCGAACGGTATAGCCTTCCTCATTCAGCAGGCGATGGATTCGCCGCGTCAGCTCCACGTCGGCTGGACGATAGTAGCGGCGGTTGCCGGCGCGCTGCATGGGTCTTAGCTGCGGGAACTTGGTCTCCCAGTAACGCAGAATATGCTGCGCAACCCCCAGCTCAGCCGAAAGCTCGCCGATCGTCTGCAAAGCGCCGGGCTCTTTCTCTCCGGCAGCCATGAGGTGCTAACCTCGGGCGATGTTGTCGCGCATGATCTGGCTGGCGCGGAAAGTCATCACACGCCGCGGGGCGATCGGCACTTCGACACCCGTCTTCGGATTGCGGCCGACGCGCTGGCCTTTGTCGCGCAGGATGAACGTGCCGAACCCGGAAACCTTCACATTCTGCCCTTCCGATAGAGCGTGGCACATGTGATGAAGGACGCGCTCGACAACATTGGCCGATTCCGCGCGCGATAAGCCGAGTTTGCGATGGACGACGTCGGCAAGGTCCGCACGGGTGAGCGTGCCGCCCGCTTCGAGTTCATTATTCACGCGCGCGATCCCCAGATCCGCCATCTCATCTTCTCCAGCCTAGACGGCGTGCCCCCGCCGCTTCGATTACACTTTCGTAACGGAATTCAGTCGTGTCGGCAATTCGACAATTCGACGAAATGCCGAGATTTTTCAATACCTGAGCACTGCCGCGCCCCAAGTGAACCCGCCACCCATGGCCTCCAGCACAACGACATCGCCGCGCTTGATACGTCCGTCCTTGACGGCGGTGTCGAACGCCAGCGGCACCGATGCGGCCGACGTATTGGCATGTTCGTCGACTGTGACCACCACCTTTTCCGGTGGAAGGCCCAATTTTCTCGCCGTAGCGTCAAGAATCCGCGCATTCGCTTGATGCGGAACCACCCAATCGACGTCAGAGGAGGTGAGTCCGCTAGCCGCGAGCACTTCGTTGAGCACGTCGGCGAGGTTCACGACGGCGTGGCGGAAGACTTCGCGGCCCTTCATCCGGAGTTTGCCCACTGTGCCGGTGGTGGAGGGACCGCCGTCGACGAACAGAAGATCGTTGTGACGGCCGTCCGCGTGGAGCCTGGTGGCGAGGATCCCGCCGTCACTTTCCTCCGCGCTCAAGACCAGCGCACCGGCGCCGTCGCCGAAGAGGACGCAGGTCGCGCGGTCTTCCCAGTCGAGGATCCGGCTGAAGGTTTCCGCGCCGATCACCAACGCCTTTTTGGCATTGCCCGATCGCAGCATCGAATCAGCGACGGACAGTGCGTAGAGGAAGCCGGTGCAGACGGCGTGCACGTCGAAGGCGATGCAGTCATTGATCCCGAGCGTCGCCTGGACCTTGGTCGCGGAAGAAGGAAAGGTCTGGTCCGGGGTAGCCGTGGCAAGGACAATGAGGTCGATGTCGGCCGCGATCAGACCCGCATGTTTCAGGGCACGTTCCGCGGCATCGGCGGCCAGGCTCGCGGTCGTTTCGCCCTCGCCGGCAATGTAGCGGCTACGGATGCCGGTACGCTCGACGATCCACTGATCGGAAGTATCGACCGTTTCCGCAAGCTGTTCGTTGGTCATTCTTCGCCGGGGCAAAGCAGACCCCACCCCGAGCACCACCGATCGGCGACTCATTGCGCGGCCTCATTGGCGAATGCATGCGCACGGAAATTGTCGAGATCGTCGCCGATCTTCCGGGTGATGTCGTTGCGCACCATGCTCGCCGCGACGTGAATGGCGTTGGCAACCCCCTTTGGGGTCGCTGAGCCGTGGCTCTTTACGACCAGACCATTGAGGCCGAGAAAGACAGCGCCGTTGTGATTGTTGGGGTCGAGATGGACTTTCAGGAGGTTGAGCGCGGGGCGTGACAGGGCGAAGCCGGCCTTCGACCGGAGCGAGCTCTTGAACGCTCTACGTAGCAAATCGGTGACGAAGCGTGCGGTGCCCTCCGCAGTCTTCAGTGCGATGTTTCCAGAGAAACCGTCAGTCACGACCACGTCGACATTGCCACGCGATAGCTGGTCGCCCTCGGTGAATCCGTCGAACTTGAACGCCAAATAATCCGCTTCGCGCAACAGGGACGCCGCCTCCTTGAGCTCATCGGTCCCCTTCAATTCTTCGGTGCCGATGTTGAGCAGTTTTACGCGCGGTTTGGGAAGGCCAAGCACCGTTCGAGCATAGGCCGAGCCCATAACAGCGAACTGAACGAGATTCTGTGCATCGCACTCGGTGTTCGCACCCAGATCAAGCATGATGCAATCATTCTCGCCCAAGGTCGGGAGGAGCGCGGCAAGGGCTGGGCGATCGATCCCCGGCATGGTGCGCAGCGCGAGCTTGGACATGGCCATCATTGCGCCGGTGTTGCCGCCTGAGACAGCGGCGTCGGCCTTTTCCGCTTTGACCGCATTGATCGCCATGCCCATCGACGTCGTTCGGGCGCGGCGGATCGCCTGGCTCGGTTTCTCGGTCGCAGCGATCGCCTCGGGCGAATGAACGATAGTGATTGCGGTACCAAGGTTGCCGTGGTGCCCGAGTTCACCGCGGACCAGTTGCTCGTCACCATAGATGATGAATTCGAGCGACCCGTCGTGGCGCCTGGCCTTCGAGGCGCCCGCAATCATCGCGTGGGGACCTCCGTCGCCCCCCATGGCGTCGATCGCTATTCGCGGGCCCCCTGTCATGCGGGCCGGCTTGGCTCAGGCCTCGGTCGAAACGATCTCGCGGCCGTTATAATGGCCGCACGCCGAGCACATGTTGTGCGGAAGCTTCAGCTCCCCGCAGTTCGGGCACTCCTGGAATTTGGTCGGCGTCAGCGCATGATGGCTGCGGCGCATGTTTCGCTTGGACGGCGAAGTTTTTCTCTTGGGGACAGCCATTGCGGCACCTTTGAAGACAGTTTGGCAACAATAAAAATTGCGACGATCTGCGCCTCATCTCAGCGGGATAGACCCACGGGCGGCGGCCGGATCGTCGCGAACCGCCGCCCCTATAGCGAATAAGCCGCTGGTTGCAAGTCAGGCAGCGGCGAGAACGGAGTCGCCAACGTATGGGTTGGTCCTCCGCTCATGGCCGAAGGTCGACATCGGTCCGTGCCCCGGCACGAAGGCGGTATCGTCACCCATCGGCCAAAGCTTTGTCGTGATGGAGTCGATCAGCTGTTGCTGGTTACCCTTGGGGAAGTCCCAGCGACCGACTGATCCTTTGAACAATACGTCGCCGACGATGGCCAGTTTCGATTGCGAGTGGTGGAAGACGATGTGGCCGGGCGTGTGACCGGGGCAGTGGCGGACGTCAAAGATCAGCTCGCCGACAGTCACCTGATCGCCATCTTCAAGCCACCGCGACGGCTCGAACGGCCGGCCGGTGACGCCGTATCGCGGGCCATCTTCGCTCAGCCGCGAAATCCAGAAGATGTCGTCCGTATGCGGACCTTCGATCGGAACGCCAAGCTCTTCGGCGAAGATGCCAGCGCCGCCGCAATGGTCGATGTGGCCGTGCGTGAGGAGAATTTTTTCGATCGTCACGTTCGACTGCTGAGCCGCAGCCTTGAGCCGGGGCAGGTCGCCCCCCGGATCGACGAACGCGCCGCGCATTGTCGCCGTACACCAGAGCAGCGTGCAATTCTGCTGTAGCGGCGTCACCGGGATAATCGCCGCGCGAAGCGGCGGCTCGGCGGAGGTCATTTCGCCGGTTCTGGCGAGAGCACGGCCATCGACGGCGTTTCGTTCGTCAACGAGGCGGCGACCGCTTCCGCCTGGCGCATGACCCGCAGCACGTTGCCGCCCGCCAGCTTGGCCAAATTCTCGTCGCTCCAGCCGCGCCGGATCAGCTCGGCGAAGAGCAGGGGATAGCCGCTGACGCTGTTCATGCCGGGCGCTGCGTCGGTGTAGGGAATGCCATCGAGATCGCCGCCGATCCCGACATGATCGTAGCCGGCCACCTTGGCGATATGCTCGACATGGTCGGCGATCTGAGCGACAGTGACCTGCGGCACTGGATGGGCGGCAGTCCATTCTTTCATCGCCGCCTCCGCCTTTTCCGGTTGCCCGACGTCGAGCGACTTGAGGCGAGCCTCCTCAGCCGCTTGCTCGGCATTCCACTTGCGCACGTCGTCGGACACATAGCCGCTGTAGAAATTGACCATCACCACGCCGCCATTCTTCGGGAGCAACTTCAGAATGTCGTCGGGCACATTGCGTGGATGATCGTCGATCGCTCGCGCGCCGCTGTGCGAGAAGATCACCGGTGCTTTGCTGACCTCGATCGCGTCGCTCATCGTCTCTTCGCTCACGTGGGCGAGATCGACCAGCATCCCCAGCCGGTTCATCTCCTGGACGACGGCGCGGCCGAAATCGTTCAGGCCGTGGTACTTCGGGTCATCGGTGGCGCTGTCGGCAAACTCATTGTTCTTGAAATGCGACAGGGTCATATAGCGCGCGCCGAGATCGTAATATTGGCGGAGGGCAGCGAGATTTCCGCCGATCTGGTGGCCGCCTTCTACCCCGATTAGAGAGGCCACCTTCCCACTGCGGTGGATGCGCACGACATCGTCGGCAGTTTTCGCCAGTTCGAGGTCGCCGGGATAGGCTTTGACGAGGCGCTTGACGAGGTCGATCTGCTCGATCGTCTGGCGGATCGCCGCATCGCCCGTCACGTCCCCCGAAATATAGACCGACCAGAATTGGCCCCCGACCCGGCCCTGGTGCAGCCGCGCCATGTCCGTCATCAGCGGGTTGGGTTGACGTTGATCGCCGCCGCTCGCGAGGCCAGCGACGCTCGATTTGTAATTCTCGCGCAGCTGCTCGGGCAGGTCGTTATGTCCGTCGATCAGCGGCGTTCGCTTGAGGATCCGGTCGATCCGCGCTTGGACCTTGGGATCGATCTGCTGCGCGACTGCGGCGGCGGGAAGGAGCGACATGGCTGCGGCCGCCAAGAGCATGTTTTTGAAGATCATGGCACCGGGTTTAGGAACAGCCGCACGGTCGCGCAATCCGCGGGGGGCTTGCAGCGCAAGACGCTTGTCGCGAAGGGGGAGGGATGCAGCGCCCGTCCGACCTTGAAGAAGTGATGCGGTTCGACCCAGACGAGGGGATCGCCAATCTCGACGAACATCTCGATCGATTGAAGCAATCGGCCGAAGAGCGGGGATTCAAGTTTGACCGCCACGCGGCGCGCAACGAGCTGCAAGCCGCGACCTTCGGCAAAAGGCATGCCGCGGTTGCGCGCCTCCTGCTGTCGCCGACGGGTGCGATGGCGATCGAGGTAAAGCCGACGGATTAAGCGGCCAGCGGGAACCGAAGCAGTCGGTCCGAGACGGGAACGAGCGCCGCAGCGCTCGCTCCGACTGAGCCGAGAATTTCGGGATGGTGCGCATCGAGCCCGCCTGTGAGCGCGCCGAACGCGGGCATGATCATCTTTGTCGCGGACACGACGAAACAGCGGCGCGATACCTGACGGCCGCGAAGATGAACTCGCAGCTTGGGATGGAAGTGGCCGGAAATTTCCGGCCGCGGATCATCGCGGCTGGCCTCGTGTCGAAGAATGACGCCACCCAGCTCCACTTCATCCGCCAGTCGGCCGCCGCAATGATCGGCGAAGCCGGGGTCGTGATTGCCGATGATCCAGGTCCAGTCGAGCTTATCGGTCATCTCGGTCAGCAAGGCGCGAGCGTTGTGTGGCAGCCGGTCGCAGCCGAACCGGTCGTGGAAGCTGTCGCCGAGACAGTAGAGCCGCCTTGCTTCGGTCCGCTCGACCTGCCGCGCGAGGGCGGTCAGCGTCGCGTGCGAGTCGTAGGGCGGGAGAAACTGGCCAAGCCGGGCGAACCAGCTCGCCTTTTCGAGATGCAGGTCGGCGACGAGTAGCGTGTTCCGCTCGGGCCAGAAGAGCGCGCCGTCGGGGCTGGCAAGGAATGTTTCGCCGGCGAACGAAAAGGGAAGCATGGGCTTGATGTATCTGTGTCGTCATCCCCGCGAAAGCCGGAATCGGCCTTCGCTCCTTCCGTCATGCCGGGCTTGACCCGGCATCCGCTTTTTCTTGCGGCGCAAGTGCAGGCAGACCCCGGATCAAGTCCGGGGTGACGGATAGGCGGACCAACTCCGGGACGACACTTACTCCAGCCCCAGCACGTGATCGCGAAGCGCCCGCGCGTCATGGAGCGCATTGTGCGGGACCTTGCTATTGGCGGCGGTGCTGAAGCCTGAAAGTTCAACGAACTTGAAGGTTAGCGGTGGGACCTCGACCATGATGCCCGGCCCCGTCACCAGGAGCATGTTGAGCTGCGCGATATCCTCGGGCCAGTCGGCGACGATCAGCGGATCGGGATCGCCCGCGAGATAATGCGCGACCGTCCGTGCAGCGTCGGCGCGGCTGAGGCGCTGCGAGACCATCGTTTCGGTTACCGTGTCGAGGTACGGGATGACGTTGCGCTCGACCCACGGATCAAGAGCGCAGTCCCAATCCAGCGTCAGGTAAAGCTCTTCACCTTCTTCCGGAACCAGAGCGAGCGCGAGGAGCGCTCCGCCCCAGCCATTATATTCCGTATCGAGGAAATAGCGCATCGATCGCACGCTGATGTGCCACGCGCGGCTTGTCCACCCCGCTGGACAGATGCTTGGGCGAGCGCAATGCTGTGCGAAACGAAAGGGGGCTTCCAATGCATAGGATCCTAGCTTCGGCACTCGCTGGCGCGGCGCTTGTGGCCGGCTCGGCGACGGCGGAAACGCCCGACCGACCGCAAATGGAAAAAGCGGTCAAAGCCGCGCACGGCGAAAATCTCAAGCGGCTGCAGGATTGGATCGCTCATCCGACCATCGCCGCGGAGAAGGTGAATGTCGACAAGGGCGCTGAATATATGCGCCAGCTCCTCCTCGACGCCGGCTTTCAGCAGGCGAAGATTATCTCGACCGACGGGGTGCCGGGCGTGTTCGCGACACTCGATGCCGGCGCTCCGACGACGCTCGGTCTCTACTTCATGTACGACGTGAAGCAGTACGTTCCGAGCGAGTGGTCGTCGCCGCCGCTCGAGGGACGGCTGGTCGACCGGCCCGAGGGCAAGGCGATTATCGGCCGGGGCGCGGTGAACCAGAAGGGGCCGGAAATGGCTTTTCTAGCCGCCTTGCACGCGTTCAAGGCGACGGGGCGCAAATTGCCAGTGAACCTCGTGCTGGTCGCGGAAGGCGAGGAGGAAATCGCCTCACCCCACTTCCGCCAGATCGTCAACAATCCCGAAGTCTTCGCCGCCATGAGCAAGGCCGTCGGCGTTTTCATTCCCGGCGCCGGTCAGGAGAGCAATGGCGCGACGTCGATCGATCTCGGCGCCAAGGGGGTGATGGAGGTGCAGCTGATCTCCAGCGGCGAGCATTGGGGGCGCGGACCGGCCAAGGATATTCACTCGAGCCTCAAGGCCAACGTCGACAGCCCGGTGTGGCGACTGGTCAAGGCGCTCAATACGCTCGTGGCGGAAGATGGGCAGACTCCGGCGATCGACAACTGGTTCGAGAAGGTGAAGCCACTGACCGCTCGGCAGAAGGAGCTGATCGCCGAGGGCGTGTCGAAATCCGACGAAGCCGATGTGATGAAGCAGCTGGGGATCAAGCATTGGTACAAGGACGAGGACTATCTCACCGCCTCATACCGGCTTGCCTCACAGCCGACGGTCAACATCGAAGGTCTCGTCAGCGGTTACACGGGCCCGGGAGGCAAGACCGTCCTTCCCGGCCGTGCCGAGGCCAAGCTCGATCTCAGGCTGGTGCCCGATATGACCCGAGAGGACGCGGAAGCGAAACTCAAGGCGCATCTCGCGAAGCGAGGCTTTTCCGACATCATCGTCAATGTCAGCGGCGGGTACAGCCCGACCGAGACCGACGAGAACAGCATCCTCGTAACGTCGCAGAAATCGGCGCTGAAGAAAGCCGGAGTCGAATATGCCATCAATCCGCGCCAGGCGGGTTCCTGGCCCGGTGTGACCTTCACCGGACCGCCGCTGAAACTCCCGGCGGTGGGCTTCGGTCTCGGAACCGGCGGCGGCGCGCATGCGCCGGACGAATGGTATTTGATCGACAGCAAGAGCCCCAAGGTGGCCGGCCTTGATGAATCGGCGCTCTTCTACGTTGATTATCTCTACGAGCTCGCGGACATGGCGAAAACGGGCCAAAAATAATCGGGGGCGCTGATCAGCGCGTCTGGAACTGCGTGCAATCGTCGGTGGGGAGCGGCTTGCCCTTGCGGCACCGCTCCCACGCCAGGCGCCACTGGCGGCCGCGCTCTTCTTCCTGCTTCCTCAGTTCGCGGCCGCGCTTCTGATCGGCTTCGGCCTGGCTCGTGGTCGCGACGTCGACGCCCGCCGAAACCGCCTTCACCGGCAAGGTCACGACGTCCACCGCTGTTTCCGCCACCGTGCCGACGATGCAGCCGCCAAGCATTAGCGGTAGCAGGATGAGGATTTCCCGTTTCACGCGAGTGAGCGTCGCAGACCCGGGGCGAACCGGCAATGAACGTCAGATCTGCATCGCCTCCTGAGCCAGCGCTTCGGCTTGCAGTAGCAGCGATTCGTCGGCTTCCGCTCCTTCGGGCAGCGCCTCGCGCCCGACGATGACCATGAAAGGTACCGCCATTGGCGTGATCCGGTCGGTTTCGACATGGAGCATCGTCGCCGAGGCGCGGTCAACCAAGCGGACGAGACGGCCGAGCTCGGTCATTCGCCGTCGGGCGTCATCCCACGCAGCGCGAAGCAGCAGGTGCTGCGGCTCATAGCGGCGAAGCACGTCGTAAATGAGGTCAGTCGAAAAGCTGACCTGCCGTCCGGTCTTCCGTTTGCCGGGGTGCTGTCGTTCGACGAGTCCGCCGATCACCGCGACTTCGCGGAACGCGGTCTTCAGCAGGTAGGAATTCTCGACCCATTCGACGAACTCGCGTTCGAGAATGTCCGGAGAGAAAAGAGACTTCGGGTCGCGGATCGGCTCGAGACCGTAGCAGGCGAGGCCATAGTCGTTGGCAACGAAGCCGAGCGGCTTGAGCCCCGCCTTCTCCATCCGCTTGGTGAGCAGCATGCCAAGCGACTGGTGCGCGTTCCAGCCCTCGAAGCTGTAAGCGACCATGTAATGATGGTTTTCGTGCGGGAAGGTCTCGACGAGGAGCTGATGCGGTTCGGGCAAAACAGATCGTTCGGACTGGACCTCGAGCCACTCGCGAACGTCGTCCGGGAAGCGGCTCCAGTCGTTGCGATCGGCGAGCATCGTTCGGACCCGGTTGGCAAGATGCGTAGACATTGACATCCGCTGACCGCCGTAGGTGACGATCCGCGCTCGTTTCGACGAGGCGTGGACGATGATGTCGGTATCCTTGAACTGCTCGACCTCGAGGCTGAGGCCGGCGAAGAAGAAATGGTCGCCGGGGGCGAGGGTGGAGGCGAAGCCTTCCTCGATGGTCCCCAGCTTGCGACCATTGCGGAAGCGGACCGTGAGCAAAGGCTGCTCGACGATCACGCCCGCATTCAGACGATGTTGCTGGGCGACGCTGGGCTTGGCAATGCGCCACATACCTCCGGCCTCTGGAACCAGCCGGCGGAAGCGGTCATAGGCCTTGAGCGCATAACCGCCCGTCGCAATGAAATTCAGGATCTCCTCGAACGTTTCCTGCTTCAAGCCAGCGTAGGGAGCCGCAGAGCGGAGCTCGTCGAGCAACTCGTCCTGTTTGAACGGCGCGGCGACCGCCATGCCGAGAATGTGCTGCGCGAGCACGTCCAGCGCGCCCGGGCGAAACACTTCGGGGTCAAGCTCGCCGTCGTCGATTGCGTCCAGCGCCGCGCGAGCCTCGAGATATTCAAAGCGGTTGCCGGGGACGATCACCCCCTCCGAAGGCTCGTCGAGCCGGTGGTTGGCGCGACCGATCCGCTGCAGGAGGCGCGAGCTGCCCTTCGGCGCTCCCATTTGCACGACAAGGTCGACGTCGCCCCAGTCGATGCCGAGGTCGAGGCTGGCCGTCGCGACCAGAGCGCGTAGCTTGCCGGCGGCCATCGCCGCTTCAACCTTCCGCCGCGCCTCGATGGCGAGGCTGCCGTGGTGAATGCCGATCGGCAATGTTTGTTCGTTTACGTCCCACAACTTCTGGAAGACCAGCTCGGCGAGCCCCCGGGTGTTGCAGAAGACGAGGGTCGTCTTGTGCTGCTCGATCAGCCGCATCACGTCAGCAACCGCATGATAGCCGGAGTGCCCGCCCCAGGGGATGCGGTTTTCGGGGATCAGGATCGAGAGGTCGGGCTCTGCGCCTGGATCACCGATGACCAGATCGACTAACTCCATGTCGGCGTCTGGGGCCAGCCAGGAACGATAGGCATCGGGATCGCTGATCGTTGCCGAGAGACCAACCCGCCGGAGGTCCGGTGCCAGCTTTTGCAGCCGGGCCATCGACAAGGATAGCAGATCACCCCGCTTCTCCTTGGCAAAGCCGTGGAGCTCGTCGACGATGATCGTCTTGAGCGTGTCGAACATTCCCGGCGAGTCCGGATAACTCAGCAGCAAGCTAAGGGACTCAGGCGTGGTCAGAAGCATTTGCGGTGGGCGCACTCGCTGGCGCGCCTTGCGGTCGGAGGGCGTATCGCCGGTGCGTGTCTCGACCCGGATCGGCAATCCCATCTCCTCGAGCGGACCGATGAGGTTGCGCTGCACGTCAACCGCGAGCGCCTTCAACGGTGAGACGTAGAGCGTATGCAGTCCGTCGCTCGGCCGTTCGGCCAGCTCGCTAATGGTCGGGAGAAAGCCCGCGAGCGTTTTGCCTGCGCCGGTCGCGGCCACGAGGAGCGCGCTGCATCCCTGCCGCGCCAGCTCCAGCATTTGGAGCTGGTGCCGGCGCGGCGCCCATCGTTTGGATTCGAACCAGTCCTGGATGACCGGCGGGAGCGAACTATTCTTCAGCTTGGTCGGTCCCCTCGCGTCGGCGCTTTTCCTCTTCGCGATACAGTGCGTCCGTCGCCCGCTCGGTCTCCGGTGTGCTCCGGTTCGACCGCCGCTTCATCGCCAGCCCGATCAGCGCAATCAACAGGATCGCTGGGGCGATGATGCTGATGATCCACCACTGGGCTTCATCCATATGGCCCTCCTCCGCGGAACTGTCCGGCCTTGTCGTCTATATAGCTCTCGATGGCGCGATTGGGTTCCTGGATCGAGTCCCACCCCGAGGGCATCTATGTGCGTCCGGCGGGCGCTTGGGTCGATCCTTCACAGCCCAAACCAAAGGCACTGATCACCCACGGCCACGCGGACCACGCTCGCGGCGGACACGGCGCCGTGCTGGCGACCCCGGAAACCCTAGCCATCATGGAATGCCGCTATGGCCCCCAGGCCGGGCAGGCGATCGCCTATGACGAGACGATCCGAGTTGGCGACGTCGGGGTCCGTTTCATGCCCGCGGGTCACGTCTTGGGTTCGGCCCAAATCGTGCTCGAGCATGCCGGCGAACGCGTCGTCGTCTCTGGCGATTACAAGCGCCGGAAGGACCCGACCTGCGCTTGCTTCGTGCCAGTGCCATGCGACATCTTCATCACGGAGGCGACCTTCGGCCTTCCGGTTTTTCGCCACCCTGACACCGGAAGCGAGATCGACCGGCTGCTCCATCGCCTCCATTCTGACGCGTCGCGGTGCGTGCTGGTTGGCGCCTATGCCCTCGGCAAGGCCCAGCGCATCATCTGTGAGCTGCGCGCACGCGGCCACCATGATCCGATCTATTTCCACGGCGCGATCGAACGGTTGAATCAACTTTACGAGAGCTTCGGGGTCGGGCTTGGCGAGCTCCGCCACACCGGCGTCGCAACGAAGGCCGAAATGGCCGGACACGTCGTTATCGCGCCGCCCGGAGCGCTCAACGACCGCTGGTCGCGGCGCCTGCCGGATCCGGTTACCGCCATGGCCTCGGGATGGATGCGCATCCGCCAACGCGCCCGGCAGCGTAATGTCGAGCTTCCGCTGGTGATCTCCGACCACGCCGACTGGGACGAGCTGACCATGACCATCCGTGAACTCCAGCCGACGGAAGTGTGGATCACGCACGGCCGGGAGGAAGCGCTCAAACATTGGTGCATGACTCACCAGATCAAAGCCTGCGAGCTGAACCTCGTGGGCTACGAAGACGAGGACGATTAGGCGGAGCTAGGCGGTCATCGTGGCGATGTTTCGCAGTGCCTCTTGGGCACGCTCACGGTCGATGACCAGAGCGGCCGTCTGGGTGATGAGGTCGACCAAAGCGAGATCGCGCACGGTCGGTTCGCGCGGCTCACGATGATACATGGCGAAAGTGCCCAGGACCTTGCGCCCCCGGGTCAGGATCGGGGTCGACCAGCACGCACGAAGGCCATGGGGCAGAGCGACCTGCTTGTAATCGGCCCACAACGGGTCCGTCGCGATATCTGAGACGAACACCGCCGCGCCCAGGAAGGCGGCCGTACCGCAAGAGCCGGCGCAGGGCCCGATTTCCGACCCGTCGATGGCCGCGCTGTATGCCGGCGGCAGACTTGGCGCCGCTCCGTGACGCAGATGGATTCCGTCGGCATCGAGCAAGAGGATGGAACCGAGCACGCCGGTACGCGAGGATGTTTCGACAATGTTGATCAACGCGTTCAGGGTCCGCTCGAGCGGGCTGTCGCCGATCGCAAGCTCGAGCACTTTGTTGTGCGCGTTGCGCAGAGCCTCGCTTCGTTTGTCCTCGGTGACGTTGTGGCCCTGAATGAAAATGCCCTCGCCCGCCGGCAAGGGCTGGAAGACGAGATCGACGAGCAATTCTTCAGTTGTCCCATCGGGTCTGGCGACCGCCAAGGGCATTGCGCGAGCGACGAAGGCTTCGCCGGACCGAGCGACACCGCGGAGGATTTCGTCAACGGCTTGCTCGACGAATTCCGGAAGCGCCTCAGCCAGCGTCTTGCCGACGAGATCCCGTTTCCCAACGAGATCAGTGAAAGCTTCGTTGGCTACCGTGATCTTATGATCGGAGCCTTCCACCAGCGCCATAAAGCTGGGCGCCCGCTCAAAAAGGATTTGGAGACGCTCGTGATCGCTGCTCTCAGCAACGCCGTTTAGCATTCCCCTGTATACTACAGCGGCCCGCAGCCGTCACGGCGATCGGAACGCATCAATGTTCGGGCTTCTGAAGCTCACCGCCGATCTGAACCAATTGCTGCCCTCGCTTCTTAGCTTCGGCATCGCAGGCGTCTCCGATCGCCCTCGCCTGAGCGGGAGACTCAAAGGTTTTGGCTTCTTGACGCACCGCCCGGACAATATCGAGCCCTGGGGCGCGCACATCGAGCCTTCCCAGGTAATACATCATGCCGAGACCTCCGGCTGTCTGGACGTTCTTATCCTTGGGATTGCCCGCCGCGGCGGCGAAAAGCATGAAGCACTGCACATCTCTTTGGACATATGGCGTAAACGGAATCGGTGCCGATGCCGGTGGGGCAGCAGCTGCGAGGGAAATCAAGCTTACAACGAGCAGAGAACGACGCATCCTGGGCCTCCTATCTTTCATGTCGAGGTGGCCGTTCCAGGACATTGCGTCGAGCGCGAATCGCTCAACTAGTGCGTTAGCTCGCCGCGTTTCACGCTTGATCGGGCGAGTTGTTCGTCGATTTGCGCGACCAGGCGCTCTACGCCGTTCTGATCCCTCGCTTCTGCCCGCGCCACCAGCACGTCCTGTGTGTTGGAGGCGCGGAGGAGCCACCAGCCATCCGGAGTGCTGACCCGGACCCCGTCAGTCGCGTCGACCTTGGCTCCGTCTGCGGCGAGTCGGTCGCGGACTTCGTCGATGATGGTGAACTTGCGAGATTCGTCGACCTGGAAGCGAAGCTCGGGCGTGGCAACCGCGTGCGGCATGGCCTCCTTGATCTCGGTCAGGCTCTTGCCGCTTGCGCTGACCGCCTCGATCAGCCGTACGGCCGCGTAGAGCGCGTCGTCGAAACCGTACCAGCGATGCTTGAAGAAGATGTGACCGCTCATTTCGCCGGCGAGCGGCGCCCCAGTCTCCTTCATCTTCGATTTAATCAGACTGTGGCCCGTCTTCCACATCAGGGGCTTTCCACCGAGCTCGGCGACGCGGTCGAACAAGGTCTGACTCGCCTTAACGTCCGCGATGATCGTGGCTCCGGGATGCTCCGCCAGGACGGCCTCGGCGAGGATCATCAGCAGCTGATCGCCCCAGATGACGCGGCCCTTTCCGTCGATCGCGCCGATGCGGTCGCCGTCGCCGTCGAAGGCGATTCCGAAGTCGAGCTGCTCCTTCGCGACCAGTTGCTTCAGGTCGTCGAGATTGGCTTCCACCGTTGGATCCGGATGGTGGTTGGGAAAGCGGCCATCGACCTCACTGAAAATGACGTGATGGTGGCCGGGCAGGCGCTCAACCAGCATATCGATGATCGGCCCTGCCGCGCCATTGCCCGCGTCCCAACCGACACGGAAGGCCTTGCCGGAGAAGCCCTCGAGCAGCCGGTCGACATAAGCGCCGCGAATGTCGACTTCATCTATTGTACCACCGCCGTCGAACCAATGGCCGGAGGTCGAGCGCTTCCCGATGTCCTGAATTTCCTGGCCGAATACCGACCGGCCTTTCAGCAGCAGCTTGAATCCGTTGTATTCGGCAGGGTTGTGGCTGCCCGTCACCTGGATCCCGCCGCCGACGTCGAGATAATGAGTGGCGAAATACAGCATCGGGCTCGGTCCCTGCC
>JBKPON010000111.1:0-11989 GCA_046733135.1 Pseudomonadota bacterium
TTCCACATGTGGACGCCCGACGTTTACGAGGGCGCTCCGACGCCGGTGACCGCCTTCTTCGCCTCGGCGCCCAAGGTCGCCGCGGTCCTGCTTTCGACTCGGGTGTGTCTCGACGCGCTTGCGCCGGCGACCGACGCGTGGCGGCAGATTGTGATCTTCGCCGCCCTCGCCTCGATCTTCCTTGGGGCGGTCGCGGCTTATGGTCAGACGAACATCAAGCGACTGCTCGCTTATTCGTCGATCAACAATGTCGGATTCGCTCTGGTCGGGCTCGCGGCCGCCGGACCGCAGGGCGCCTCGTCGGTGCTGTTCTACATGGCGGTTTATGTCGTGATGACCCTTGGCGCATTCCTGTGCGTCCTGTGGATGCGGGATCCGGAAGGGCAGCCGATCGAGGACATTGCGAGCCTTTCCGGCCTATCGCAGACCCGGCCCGCTTTCGCTGCCGCCTTCGCGATTTTCATGTTCAGCCTGGCTGGTATTCCGCCGCTGTTCGGCTTCTGGCCGAAGTTGCTCGTGTTCAAAGCGGCAGTCGCGAGCGGCTATGTCGCCTTGGCTGTCGCGGCAATCCTGGGGACGGTGATCGGCGCCTATTATTACCTGAAGATCGTGAAGGTCATGTACATGGACGAACCCGCGGCACTCTATGGCCGAGTGCGCCAGCCGGTGCAGGGCCTGCTCATTCTTCTCGCGGCCTTAGCCGTCTCGCCGATCGGATACCTCTTGATCGGTCCTCTCGGCGCCGTTGCCGACCGGGCCGCGGGATCAATTTTCTGAGCCGCATCCGGATCGTCGAGCGTGCCGGCTCGACCAACGCAGACCTCGTCGCTGATTCGGACGCGGTCGAAGGCGATTGGCTGATCGCTCGAGAGCAACAGGCGGGGAGGGGACGACAGGGACGCGCCTGGGTCTCCGCGCCGGGGAATTTCTGCGGCAGCACGCTCGTTGAGTTGCGCGCGAACGATCCGCCGGCGTCGAGCCTCTCCCTCGCCGCCGGGTTGGCGTTGGTGGAAGCCGTCGATGTCGCCGTGCCCGGGCAGGCGCTAATGCTGAAATGGCCCAACGATGCGATGCTTCTCGGTCGCAAGCTCGCCGGGATTCTGCTTGAACGCAGCGGCGACAGAGTCGTGGTCGGCTTCGGCGTCAATCTCGCCACTGCACCCAGCCTTGCCGATCAGCAGGCGGCGACGCTTGGTGGCCAGATCAGCCTGGAAGCCTTTGCGCCGCTACTCGCCGGGAATTTTTCGCGCATGCTCGAACTCTGGCGCAGCAGCGAGCCCAGTCTGGTGGCGCAGGCCTGGCTCGCCCGAGCGCATCCGGTGGGTAGCCGGATCACCGTCCACTCGACCCACGACGAGAAAGTCTCCGGCCGCTTCGACGGATTAGAACCTGACGGCGCCCTGCGGCTGCGCCGGGATGATGGGGATCTCGACATCATCCGTGCCGGCGACGTCGAGTTGTGAAGCGGCAACGGCAGGGCTAGGGGCGCGCCATGCTGCTCGCCATCGATGCAGGCAATACGAACCTGGTCTTCGCGCTTGTCGATCGGGGTGAGATCAAAACGCGCTGGCGCATCGCCACCGATCCGCGCCGAACCGCGGACGAATATGCCGTGTGGCTCCACCAACTTCTCGAACTCGAAGGCTATTCCAGGGACGACGTGAATGCGGTGATCATCGGCACGGTCGTGCCCCGCGCGCTGCATAACCTTGAAGTGCTCAGCGCTAAATATTTCCATGTCGAGCCGCTTGTCGCGGGCCAAGGTGCCGCGACCTGGCCGCTCGCCCTCGATGTGGACGAACCGCAGAACGTCGGCGCCGACCGCGCACTCAACGCGATCGCCGCGCACGCCAAATATTCGGGCGACCTGATTGTGATCGATTTCGGAACGGCAACGACGTTCGACGTGATCGACAGTTCTGGGGCCTACACCGGCGGCATCATCGCACCCGGAATCAACCTTTCACTCGACGCGCTGGTGAACGCCGCCGCTAAGCTGCCGCGCATGGCAATCGAGGCTCCGGAGGACAATTCGGTGATCGGACGGACCACGCAGAGCCAAATGTTGATCGGCATCTACTGGGGCTATGTGGCGATGATGGAGGGATTGACGGAACGCATGAAGCGTGAGCTCGGTCGGCCGGCCACGGTGATTGCCACGGGCGGACTCGCGACACTGTTCGATAAGCACACGACTCTGTTCAACGCGATCGAACCCGACCTCACCATTCAAGGTTTGAGCCTGCTGTACGAACGTGTGGCGCAGCAGAAATGATCGTCCTCGCTTGCAATGACGGAGTGGTGTGAGTGATTCCGGGCGAAGAGCTGCTGTTCTGCGCGCTTGGCGGTTCGGGCGAGATCGGCATGAACGTCAATCTCTACGGCTGCCGTGGACAGTGGATCATGGTCGATCTTGGCCTGACGTTCGCCGGGCCGGACTATCCGGGGATAGAGCTCGTCCTGCCGGACCTGGAGTTCATCGAGGACCAGCAGGAACGGCTCGCGGGTATCGTCCTAACCCATGGGCATGAAGATCATATTGGTGCGCTTCCGTACCTCGCCGACGATCTAAAAGCGCCGCTGTACGCGACTCCATTCACCGCGGGCCTGATCGCCGGCAAGCTCGAGGAGGAGGGGCTCACGGGTCGAGTGACGCTCAACATCGTCGAGCGTGGGGGAAGCATCGAACTTGGGCCGTTTCGAGTGAGCTTCGTCGCGCTCTCCCATTCGATCCCCGAGGGCAATGGCGTGCTGATTGAAACGCCGTTCGGCAACGTGTTTCACACCGGCGATTGGAAGATCGACGAAACGCCGGTTATCGGCGAGCCCCCGAGCACCCAAGTGCTGACCGAAATCGGCGATCGCGGAGTGCTGGCACTCGTTTGCGATTCGACGAATGTGTTTCAGGAACGGCGCTCCGGATCGGAGGAGAGCGTCCACTCGGGTCTTCTCGCCCAGGTACAGCAAGCGACGGGGCGCGTCCTTGTGACGACATTTGCCTCCAACGCGGCCCGGTTGCAGACGATAGGTCGCGTCGCGCACGAGACCGGACGAAGGGTCTGTATCGCCGGCCGCTCGCTCGAGCGGATCCTGCGCGTCTCCCAGGCAACCGGTTACCTGCTCGAGTTCCCGCCGCCGATCACTTTCGACGATGCCATGCGCCTGCCGCGCGCAGAAGTGCTGATTATCGCTACCGGCGGGCAGGGGGAGCCGCGCGCCGCTCTCGGGAGGATCGCGTCGGGAAATCATGAGCTCAAGCTTGGCCAGGGCGACACGGTGATTTTCTCCTCCCGGATCATACCGGGGAACGAGATCGCTATCGGGCGCATCATGAACCAGCTCTCCGACCTTGGCGTGACGATCGTCACTGAGCGCCAGGCTCACGTCCACGTATCCGGTCATCCCGGCCGCCCCGAGCTGCTTGAAATGTACAATTGGGTAAGGCCGCAGATCGTGGTGCCCGTGCATGGCGAGGCACGCCACCTCGCCGAACAAGCGCGGTTGGCACTGAGCCATGGCGTGCCCCATGGGGTCGTGCAGAAGAACGGCGATGTGATCCGCCTGGCGCCGGGCGAGCCGAAGAAGGTGGATGAGGTCCGCGTCGGTCAACTGGTGCTCGACGGCGACGTCATCCTTCCGGCCGACGGAGCGACGGTGAACGAGCGGCGCCGGATCGGTTACGGTGGGTTGATTACCGTTGCTCTGCCCGTCGGCGACGATGGCGAGCTGGCCGGAACGCCGCTTATCCGGCCGTTCGGAGTGCCGGTCGAGGAGGACCGGGAAGACTTTATCGCCGACGCGACTGACGCGGCGACGAAGGCTTTCAGCCCCGGAATCGACGAAGAAAGGGTTCGCGAGTCCGTCCGACTTGCCGTCCGACGCTGCGCAACGCTGTGGACTGGCAAGAAGCCTCTCGTCGAAGTGATGCTCCTGCAGGTAGCCGCCTAGGCAACCCATGCAGCTGTCGTCGATTATCGCGATTTATTTCCTGTTTTTCGCCGCGAGTGCCTTCATTTTACTCCCGTTTGGAGTGAAAACAGACGAGGAGGCGGGAACTCCAAAGGTCCCGGGTCAAGCCGATAGCGCTCCGTATCGCTTCGATCTCAAACGCCATCTCCTGAAGGCTGCGCTGGTAGGCGCCATCCTGTTCGCTCTATATTATGCGAACTGGGCTTACGGCTGGATCAGTCCGGACGACCTCGACTTCTATCACTAACCTCACTTGCCGATTAGCGATGGCCTTCCACGGCCGGCGCCAGGGCCGCGTATAGCTTTCCGGTATCCGAGGACATCAAAGTTACGGCCATGATGCCGCCGTCGCGCTCGGCGAGTACTCGACGAAGCATCGCCTCGAAGTCGTGGACGTAGCTCTTGACGGACCGCTGGAACTCGAGGTCCAACTCGTATTGCGTGCGGATTTGGCGGTTCTCGGTGCCCCCGAGGAGACGAACGGCACGGCGCGTGAACACGCCTCGATTACCCTTCAGGTACGAATCCCATGCTTTGTCGTCAATTTCATCGGCGAGGATCTTGCCGACATCAATCGCTGCCGAGTTCATCGAATCGATGAGCAGCGCAACGCGCCGCGCGAAAGCCTCGCTGTCTTTCTCGCGATGATGTTTGTTTGTTTCTTCGATGTGAGCCTCAAGCGCGGCTGCGCTTTGACCTATGCTGAGCATCTGTTGGGTCAAGCGATCGGATGCGGTTCGCGCGGCCTCGACGGCCCGCGCAGCGACAGCCTCGACGTCGCGCAGCCGTTCTTCGACGCTCTCGCGAATCACCTTCTCCAGCGCTTGCCGGGTTTCGTCGGACAGCTTCTCGGCGGTTGCCGGAATCATCGCTTCAATCGCTTCGCGCGCGCGATCCGCTGCATGGCCAGCAGCTTCCTTGACCTGGACCATGGCAGCCACGAGCGCGGGTCCAGTGTCCGCGCTGAGGCTGTTCGCTTCGGTCTGTGCCGCGGCGATGGCGGATGAAAGCGCGCCGAGCTTGGCCTCCGCGCTCCCGACGCCCTCGTCGACGGCCGCAAGGAGTGCAGCGAGACGGTCCTGCTCCTGGGAAATTTTTGTGCCGGACAGGGTGAGGCGTTCGCTGGCCTCGGTTGCCGCGTCGCGGATCCAGCCGATTTCAGGCTTCACGGCTTCCGCGGCGGTGGCGAGCCGATCCGCATTGCCCTGGGCCTCTCCGAGTGCGGGGGCCACGCTCTCGCGGATCTCTTCGGCCAGGCGGCTGATCGTCTCTCGCAAAGCAATCGTGCGTTCGGCGATTGATCCGATCGCATCGTCCTGGGCGCTGGCATTGGCCGCCAGCGTGTCGAGCTCGGTGCGTGCTCGCGTCAGGGAATCGAGGAAATGATGGGCGCGCGCATCGCCGTTCGCCGACAGCTCGCTGAACCGCTGGTCGATTAGTGCGAGGCCGCGTTCGATCTCGGCCATCATCCGTTTCGACGCGCTCTCCTGATCGGCGACACGCATCGCCAAGACCTCAAGTGAGGTATTCGCGTGATGAATATTGGACGCTAGCGTTTCGGCGGCATCGGTGCCTGTCTTGCCGAGGCCGGCGGACGCCTGCTCCACTAAGGCGGCAACTGCTGCGGCTTGCGCGTCGATCCCGGATCGGATGTTTTCGAGCGTGGCCGAAGTGCGCTCGAGAAGTGCGCCGAGCGTGCCAGAGAAGCTTGATTCCGCCTCATCGACGCGGGTGGCGGCCGCGGAGCCGGCCTGTTCGATTTCCGCGAGTCGGGCTGAAATCCGATCGCTTGCTTCGGCAATGATACGGTCGGCTTCCTGCGTGCGGGCAGCGAGCTCATTCACCTGCTCAGTGAAAGTCGCAGTCTTTTGCGCCGATTCGCCGCCGACAGATCGCAATTGCTCGGCGACCGAGCGTGCCGCTGCCTCGGCACGAGGCAGATCCTCAAGCAGGACGGCAATGTCGGTGCGCGCGGTTTCCGCGGCTCGATCGAGAGCCTCGCCGTGGCGAATCAATTTGTCGCTGCTGGCGTTGAACTCGCTCGTGATGCCGCCGAGCTTGGTCGTGGCGTCATCACCGAGCTGCATCAGGTGTTGCGAAATCATCGTCAGCTCGGAACGGCTGTCGAATATCCGTTGGGACAGGACCTCAAGGAGTGCCTCAAGTGAGCGGGCTTCGTTCCGCATCGCGACGACCGAGCGGGTAAAGCGTTCGCTCTCCTTCCGCCGCGTGCGTCCGAACATCAGCCAGGCAAGACCCAGCAACGCGAGCGGGCCGGCCACGATAGCGATCCATTGCGCCGTTGCCGGCGAGGATAGCGGCTGCCCAATGAGTGACCGCCCGGCAGACCAGGCCGCATAGGCGAGCCACAGGGCGGCCAGGGTCGTAAGTGCCAACCCGAGCACCTGGCGGCCGCCGGCACCCCGTTCTTCCGCGCGACTTTCGGTCCATTGATCCTGATCGAACGTCGGTTGCATGGCGATCTGATCGACGGTGAGATCGAGCGGGGTGAAATCCGCGGCTGCCGCTGCAAGCGGCTCGGTGCGCTGTGGGCTCGGGTTCATGGCGGGTGTGAGTTTACCATCTTTGCTCGTTCAAGAAAGCGATTAGAGAGGACGTCCACGAACTAGGGGGTGGGGAAAGCGGGAATGGCGCTCGGAGCGCTGATCGGAGCTTATCAGGAAGATGAATCGGGCGGCCTCAGGGCCCTGCTTCCGCTCGCCGGCAGAACGCTGCTGGAATATCAGGTTCGCTGCGCGTTTGCCGCGGGCGCGTCACCGATCGTGGTGGTCGTGGAACGCGTACCGCAGGCGCTTCAGGACGCCATCGAGCGGCTGCGTGTCGACGGCATCTCCGTGATTGCGATCAGCGATATCGAGGAGGTCGTCAGCCGCTTTGAAGCCGGATCAATGGTCCTGTTGATCGGCGATGGCGTGGTTCCCGCCGTCGAACTGGTTTCCGACTTCGCAGAAACTCCGGAACCTGCGGTCGCGACGGTCCCCGACGACGAGGCGCACGAGCGGTTCGAACGAATCGATGCCGAGTCGCGCTGGGCCGGCGTAGCGCTCGTCGATTCACGACTGCTGGGCTCGACCGCTGCGATGCTCGGTGATTGGGACCTGCAGTCGACCCTGTTGCGGCGGACGATCCAGGAAGGCGCGCGGCGGGTGTCCATCGACAGTGAGTCGGACGAGCCGCTGCTGGTCGATAGGGCAGAGCAACTGCAGAATTTCGAGCAAAGGTTCATCGCATCCTCACGCGGCCCGCGAAACGATTGGGTCGGCCGCTTTCTGTTGCCGCCGTTGGAGGAAGTCGCGACACGCCACCTCCTCGAGACGGCAATCAGGCCATCATGGCTGCTCCTCGGCGCCATCGGGCTGACTCTTGCCGGAGCGTTTTGCTTCACCCGGGGGTGGCTTGGGGCGGGACTCGTTTTGCTGATCCTCTCGACGCCGCTCGACCTTATCGCCAGTCGTCTGGCGATCGTGAGGATGCGGCCGTTGCCGACACGAATTCTTAGCCGTCGAGCACTTTGGCCTGCCGCCGGCCTGGCACTGCTTGCACTCGGTTGGTGGGAAACGAGCCACGGCACCGGCTGGGGATCGATCGTCTGTGCCGCCACCACCCTGGCGTTCGCGGAGGCAGCTCGCATCGAGAAGGACTCGCTCGCGCTGCGCAGCGAATCGTGGCTGTTCTCGCGCCGAAGCGCGATCTTCGCCGCGATTCCGTTCGCGTTATTGGGGAATTGGACGGCCTATTTGATGGCCATGCTCGCCTATTCCACCCTGTCCTTTTTTGGGATTCAACATGCGCGGCATGCGAGATCGAGTTGACGCGAATTTAACAGAAATCTGATACCCCGATGGCGATGATGCCAGAGGAATGGCCGATTGCTGCTCCGCCAGCCGACCAGGACCCGCCCGCGCGTAATGCGCGGCGGGACCGCCTCGCCACGGTCCGCGTCGACTTCTTCCTCAATCCGGCCGATCGCCTGAGCGAGCAGGAACGGGCGCTGATGACCGCGATGCTGCACTGCCTCGTCGGCGATATCGCCGACGAAATCCGCTCCAGCTTGCCGAGCGGTTGGTCGGCGGCGAATGACGAGGCCCACCTTCCCTTGGTCGAGATTCTGTCGGCAGCCGGTCTCCTCGATCGGCCGCCGCTGGTGCGACTGCTGCTGCGCCGGGCGGATGAGGAGCGGATCGCCACCGGGGCCAAGGCGCGCAGCGGTCGACGTGAAGCGCGGGTCTTGCAGGGCCTCGTCAGTCATGAAGACGGCGCGGTTGCTGCTGCCGCGATGGCATTGATCTTGGCTCGTGGCCGCAGGCGCGATCGCTTTGGGCAGTGCCTGCTGCATTTCGACGACCTCCCGCGTGAGGAAGCGACGGCGCTCGTCCACCTCGTCTGTGCGGCGATTCGGCAGGACTTCGCGGCGGTTGTGGATGCGGGGGAAGCGGATCGGTTGCTTTCCGCGGCTGCCGAGCGCGCGCTTGCCAGCCATGATTTTGGAAGCGCTCTGGAAGCTTTGAATGCGAAGCTGGCCCGACTGCTCGACGAGGAAGGCGACCTCACCGACGAGCTCATCGCCGCGGGTGCGATGGAAGGCGAGATGACGTTCGTCTCGCAAGCCTTGTCGCGACGCGGCGGCTTTCGCGGCAATGTCGCACTCGATGAACTCTTATCAGGCGACGAGACACGTTTGATGCTCCTGCTTCGAGCGGCCGGCGTGCGCCGGGATTTCGCGGCGAGCATCCTCGCCGGAATCGGGGACCTCCTGGGTATCGCCGATGCGGGCCGGGCGATCGACTCGTTCGATCGCCTCGACGATGCGCAGGTAGCGGCGACCCGCAATTGGCTGGCATGCGAACCGGGTTACCGGAACGCAGTCGGGGCTCTTGGAAGTTCCAATGGCTAGCGCTCCGGCCGATCGCCCACCGGTCCTTGGGCGCGTCGATAATGGCGGCCGCTTGATCGTGGCCGATCCGGAGCTCGAGGCGCTGCAGCGCCAAGCGGGATCGAGCTTGGGACAAATGCTGGCGCTACCGCAGGTCGCGGCCGTCGCCCAGCTGGCGCGCAAACTGGGGATTGCAGTCGCCCGTCCCGCGATTGCCGCGTCGACCGATCACGACGTCGAGCTTTGGGTTCGGGCGATTCCCGAGGGTGATGAGGTTGCGCTGGTCATCGAAGGCTGGTCGTCACGACCGCCGGCCGGTCCTCGCCTAGCAGCATTGCTCGGGGGGTCGACCGAGTCTGAGAGCGCTGACGCCAGGCACGAATGGGCCGCTGACGAAGAATTGCGCATCATTTCCCTCTCCAGGGATCTTGCCGACTATTTGACTGTGGACGTCGCCGAGATCGCCGGGCAGCCGCTTACCCGGATCGTTCGGCTGGAGGAGGACGAGGCCGGTGAAATGCCGCTCATCAGCGCACTTGCCGCCCGGCGCACCTTTACCGGGCAACGGGCGCGCAGCCGGGCCGACGACAGCCGGACAGTCGAACTGAACGGCGAACTCGTGACAAGCGCGGACGGAACCTTCGCAGGCTTCCGTGGCACTGCGGAAGTGGCCCAAACATCGCAAGTTGCCGAGCCGTCCCGGACGGCCGCGTTCGATGACGCTCTCGATGAAGCGCTTCGCTCGCCGCTCGACCGGATCATCGAAAGCGCGGAACGCATCGTCGAGCGCGCCGACGGACCGCTGCGCAACGAATATGCCAGCTACGGCGGAGATATCGCTGCCGCAGCCAGGCACCTGCTCTCCGTGATCCAGTCGATGAGCGAAGATCCCACACGCGGACAGCAGACGATCGATCTCGCGGCCCTCGCTGCCGAAGCGGTCGTGATGCTGGAATCCTCGGCCGACGAGCGCAAGCTGACGATCAAGATCAAAGCTGACGAACCGCTTCCGGCGAGCGGCGAGGAGCGGGCCGTAATCCAGATTCTCGTGAATCTCATCGGCAATGCCGTGCGTCACTCGCCCGAGGGCGGAACTGTGACCCTTGCGTTCGCGCGGACCCCTGGGACGGCCTCAGCGACTGTCTCCGACGAGGGCTCGGGGATAAGTGCGGCCGATCAGCATCGCATCTTTGAGCGCTTCGAACGCGCAGATCAGAGAGAGGGAGGAACCGGCCTCGGTCTCGCAATCTCGCGCCGCCTGGCCCGTTCGATGGGCGGCGACGTGACCGTCGACAGCACTCCTGGCGCCGGCGCCAGCTTCACTTTGACCCTGCCGGCAGCTTAGCGCTCGTCGACCGGTACGTAGTTCCGCTCGGGGTATCCCGTGTAGAGTTGCCGCGGGCGGCCGATCTTCTGGTCAGGATCAGCGATCATCTCGTTCCACTGCGCGACCCACCCGACTGTTCGGGCTAGCGCGAAGAGCGCGGTAAACATGTCCGTTGGAAAGCCGATCGCCGAGAGAATGATGCCGGAGTAAAAGTCGACGTTCGGATAGAGCTTCTTCTCGATGAAATAATCGTCCTTGAGCGCGATCTGCTCTAGCTCCCGGGCCACGTCGAACACCGGATCGTCGACGCCCATCTCCTCGAGCACCTCGTCAGCGGTCGCCTTCATCACCTTCGCTCGCGGATCGTAATTCTTATAGACGCGATGGCCGAAGCCCATCAGGCGGAACGGATCGTCCTTGTCCTTGGCCCGGGCGATATATTCCGGGATGCGGTCCGGCCGGCCGATCTCGTGCAGCATGTTGAGCGCGGCCTCGTTCGCGCCGCCATGCGCCGGGCCCCAGAGGCAGGCGATCCCCGCGGCGATGCATGCGAAGGGGTTGGCACCCGATGAGCCCGCGAGCCGCACCGTTGAGGTGGACGCATTCTGCTCATGATCTGCATGCAGGATGAAGATTCGGCGCATCGCATTTTCGATGATCGGGTTCACGACATAGGGCTCGGCCGGAACGCCGAAGGTCATGCGCAGGAAATTGCCGGTATAGCTCAAACTATTGTCCGGATAGAGGAACGGCTGCCCCATCGAATATTTGAAGGCCATGGCCGCGATCGTGGGCATCTTCGCGATCAGTCGGTGCGAGGCGATCATCCTCTGCTCTGGATCGGTGATGTCCGTACTGTCGTGATAGAAAGCGGACAGCGCACCGACGACGCCGCACATGATCGCCATTGGATGCGCGTCGCGCCGGAAGCCGCGGTAAAAGGTCATCAGCTGCTCATGCAGCATCGTGTGGCGGCTAATCGTGTAGGCAAACTTGTCCAGCTCGTCCCTTTTGGGGAGTTCGCCGTGGAGAAGCAGGTAGGCGACCTCCATGAAGGTCGAGTTCTCGGCTAGCTGATTGATGGGATAGCCGCGGTGGAGAAGAATCCCCTTTTCGCCGTCGATATAGGTGATCGCGCTCTCGCAGCTCGCCGTCGAGGTGAAGCCGGGATCATAAGTGAACATGCCCGTCTCCGCGTAGAACTTGCGGATATCGACAACTTCCGGGCCCACGGATCCTTCGAGCACCGGGTAGGTATAATTGGTCCCCTCAAACCCGAAGAGTGCGGTCTTGTCGGTCATGCGTTCGGCTCCACCATCTGGTCGGCGATGCGGGCGAGGCTTTCTTCGCGGCCCAACAACGCAAGCACATCAAAAATTCCCGGAGACGTCGTGCGTCCTGTGAGGGCAGCGCGCAGCGGCTGGGCCAATTTCCCGAGCTTCACTCCACCGCCCTCCGCGACCTCGCGGATGGTCGCCTCTAACGAGCCTTCGTCCCAGTTCGCAAGTGCAGCGAGCGAGGAGTGGGCCGCCCCCAACAAGGCGCGGGCTTCGGACGTGAGCAGGGCCGCAGCCGGTCCGTCGATCTCCAACGGACGTTTGGTGAATAAAAAGCTAGCACCATCAATTAGTTGATTGAGTGTGTGAGCACGGGCCTTCAGCTCGGGCATCGCTTGGACCAGCAGTGGTTCGTCTCCGGGAGTGATGCCGAGTTTCGGCGCAATCAATTCCGCCAGGCGCGGGTCATCGGCTTCGCGGAGGTAGTGGCCGTTCAAATTCTCGAGCTTTTTGAAGTCGAAG
>JBKPON010000112.1:0-1904 GCA_046733135.1 Pseudomonadota bacterium
CATTCCTATCTCGCTCACCTTGTCGGCATCCGCCGCTTCGTCCTAGCGGTGAACAAGATGGACCTGGTCGACTATGACCAGGCTGCATTCGACGCCATATGCGCGGATTATCGCGCCTTTGCGTCACAGATTGGGATCGTCGACTGGGTCGCCATTCCTGTCTCTGGCCTCAACGGCGACAATGTGATGAGCCGCGGCGAGCGGACCCCGTGGTACTCAGGTCCGAGCCTGCTCGAGCATCTCGACACCGTTCCGCTGGACGTCGCGGCAGATGCGGAAAAGTCCATGCGCATGCCGGTGCAATGGGTGAACCGGCCGAACCAGAATTTCCGCGGCTTTTCGGGCCAGATCGCGTCGGGGACAGTCGGTCCGGGCGCGGACGTGCGAATTCTGCCGTCGGGCCGCCTCACCCGGGTCGCGCGGATCGTGACGATGGATGGGGACCTGGACGAAGCAGTAGCCGGGCAGTCGGTCACCTTGACCCTAGAGGATGAAATCGACTGCTCGCGGGGCGACGTGATTGCCGCGGCAGGTGATCCGCCCGAAGCCGCCGACCAGTTCGAAGCGACCATCGTGTGGATGGCCGACGAGGAGCTGCTGCCGGGCCGCGGCTATTGGATGAAGCTGGGCACGCAGACTGTCACCGCGATGGTCCAGGAGCCCAAATACGAGGTCAACGTCAACACGCTCGAGCATCTCGCGGCGAAGACCCTGGGCCTCAATTCAATCGGAGTTGCCGAGCTCGCGACCGACCGTGAGATCGTGTTCGAGCCCTATGCGGTCGAGGGATTGAGTCCCAATCGTTCGCTCGGTGGCTTCATTCTGATCGACAAGCTGACCAACGCCACCGTGGCCTGCGGGATGATCCACTTCGCGCTACGGCGTTCGCTCAATATCCATCGTCAACATCTCGACGTCAGCCGCGAGACGCACGCGGCGCTGAAGGGCCAAAGGCCTGCGGTGTTGTGGTTCACGGGTCTGTCGGGCGCTGGCAAGTCGACGATCGCGAACCTCGTCGAACAAAAGCTGTCGGCGCGCGGGCGCCACACCTTCCTCCTCGATGGCGACAACGTCCGTCACGGGCTCAATCGTGATCTCGGATTCACCGAGGCCGATCGAATCGAGAACATCCGGCGTGTCGGCGAAGTCGCTCGACTAATGGCGGATGCGGGCCTCATCGTGCTCACTGCCTTCATCTCCCCATTCCGCGCGGAACGGGAAATGGTCCGCAAAATGGTCTCAGAGGGCGAGTTTTTCGAGATCTTCGTCGATACGCCGCTGGCCGAGGCCGAGAAGCGCGACGTCAAGGGACTCTACGCCAAGGCGCGCGCCGGCGACCTCAAGAATTTCACCGGGATCGACAGCCCCTATGAGGTGCCGGAATCACCCGAAATTCACGTCGACACGACGACGCTGACGCCCGATCAGGCGGCCGATTTGATCGTCGAGACGTTGCTCGGCCGACGCTGAGCCTCACCAGGTGTAGGCGAGGCCTATCGCGCCGACCCACTGGTTGGCGCTGCCTCGCTCGGATACGATCGGCGAGCGCTTGAAGTCGCCCACGAGCCGCGAATATTGCCCCGCGCCAAACACCGAGAAGCCGTGCAGCAAGTCGCCGGTGATCGACTGGTTGAGCAGTAAGCCCGCCTTCCAATTCTTCATTCCTCCGTCGGCGTCGAACACCGGCAGGCCGCTCACCAGAGAGTCGGCCGGCGTGATCGTGTAATAATAATTGGCATATTTGTTGCCTACGAATTCGGCGCCGACTGAGAGGCCGGCATAGGTGGTACGGGAAAGGGGCGTCGAGAATTCGATGTTGGGCGCGAAGTCCGTTCCCTTATAGGCATTGAGGGCATGAGTGACGTCGAGCCGGAAGGCTAAAGTGTCGTACGGATTGGTGAGGC
>JBKPON010000113.1:0-13380 GCA_046733135.1 Pseudomonadota bacterium
CACGTTTCGTCGGCAGCGTCAGATGTGTATAAGAGACAGCCGCCTCCTCCGCCGCCTCCGGCGCCGGAACCCGGCACGTGGATGATGATGACGGTCGGATTCGGCCTAGTCGGAACTGCGCTGCGCAGAAGGCGCCGCAAGGACGGCTCGCCCGAGGACGTCAAGGTCTCGCAGTCGGCTGATTCTACTTTCAAGATCGAGCCGCTCTGAGGTAAACCCTGTTGCGTCACTCATTCGAGTAGGGTTGTTCGAGCGAGATGGTAACCAGTGTGTCCGGATTCTCATGGAAGGTGTCTTCCGTGGGCATGGCGGTTGTCCTCTCGATCGGTCTCGGAGCTCCCGCCTCCGGACAAACGAGCTCTGCCGCTACGACTGCAGGCACGCCGGATACAACGGGCAATGTCAGCCCGCCGGCTGTCCAGGTTGTTCCCCAAGTGCAGCCCGCGGCGCCCCAGACGGCCAACCCGGCGGCCAGCCCAGCGGCGACCGCCGCGCCTGCAGCAAC
This sequence comes from Pseudomonadota bacterium, assembly GCA_046733135.1. Classification (GTDB taxonomy): domain Bacteria; phylum Pseudomonadota; class Alphaproteobacteria; order Sphingomonadales; family Sphingomonadaceae; genus Sphingomicrobium. The sequence continues at coordinate 506 of JBKPON010000113.1, forward strand.
GCCTGCAGCGAACGGTCCGGCGATGCCGGGTCCCTCTGGTTCTGGCGCCGCCTCGGCCGCCGCTCCAGAGACTCCGCCGCCCATGCCGGAGGGCGTCCGTAGGACCGCGGACGGAAGGCTGGATATCGCAGGCTCCGGGGTCGTCGGCCTGCCCGGCGGCGGGAAGCGAGGCGTTAAGAGCCTTCTGAATCTGACCAAATCATTATCGTACGGCGAATATGTTTGGGATGAGAAGGGCGTGCCGAAGGGGCGGATCTGGGTTCTGGTCGACCCCGCCCACCAGCTGATTTCCGTCTTTCGCGGGAAGGACGAAATCGGAACGGCGGTCACGCTTTACGGAGCGGACGAATTCCCGACGCCCCCCGGCCGTTTCCGAATCCTGGCGCGGATGAAGGACCATCGCTCACGCACCTATGATAATGCGCCCATGCCCTACACGCTTCGGCTCACCAATGACGGCGTATCCATTCACGGCAACAACGTCATGGAGGGCTACGCGAGTCATGGATGCGTCGGCGTTCCGCTCGCCTTCGCTCGGCGCCTTTTCGCCGAAGCGAAAGTGGGGGACGAAGTCTTCATCCTGCGGGACAACAAGACAAAAATAACGCAGAAGTGATATGACCGCGGCTGGGGGTGAAGTGGTTCAGTCGCGGATATCCGAACTTTACCGTATCGGCCTGGACGCCGCGCGTTCGCCGTTGCGCCTGCCCTTGCACCTAGGCGTCCTGTTCCTCGGCATCGCCGCCTTGCTCGTCCCGACATTGCTGTCGCTCGCTCGGGAATATTGGAGCACCGACAATGGTGTCCATGGGCCGCTCATCCTCGTCTCCGGCGCGTGGCTGGTCTGGCGGGAGCGGGATCGTATCCGGTTCCGCCCGGGTTCGATCGGCCTTGCCTGGCTAGTTCCGATTCTGTCGCTTTTGCTTGCCGTTTATGCGTACGGCAGGGTCTTCGGCGTGCTGCCGATCGAAACGGCGGCGCTCTATACGATCCTTGTTCTCTTGGGTTTCTATTATTGGAGTCCCAAGGTGATGCGGCGTCTCTGGTTTGCGCTCCTCTATCTCGCCTTCCTGATCAAGCCGCCGTTCACCTGGACCGCCGAGTTAACGCAGCCGCTTAAGATTTGGCTTTCGGGCGCGGCCGTTTCGATCCTGCACGGCTTCGGCTATCCCGTGGGGAACACCGGGGTAACCATCCAGATCGCTCAATATCAGCTGTTGGTGCAACAGGCCTGCGCGGGCCTGGGTTCGATATTCAGCCTGCTGGCGATGGGCCTTCTTTACCTTCACCTCACCAGGCGGAGGTCGACGGTTCACACAGCGATCCTGCTGGTTTCGATCCTGCCGCTGGCGATACTCGCCAATCTCGTGCGGGTGATCGGGATCATCCTGCTCACTTATTATGGCGGAGACAAAGTCGGCCAAAGCTCCGCCCATGAGTTTATGGGTCTTGTCACGTTTTCGCTGGCGATCCTTGGGATGTTTGCCGTCGATAAGCTGCTAGCCCTGACGGACGGAGTCGATCTGCGCCGCCCATGGCGGCCTCGTAGGCGTGGACGCCGGCCACGGCCGCTTGGGAGCAAAAATTTGCCTGCGACAGCGCCGGAGCCAACCGATGCGCCTGCTGCAGCGGTGCGACCGGCCCCATGAGCTCGTCCTTGAACCGGAGAGACTTCGTAATTGGGGGTGTTCTAACGGGCACCGCATTGCTTTGCGCAAGCGTAGCCCCGGGGCGAAGTCCGCTTATTAAGCGCCGGACGCTGGACCGACTGGTGCCCCAGCAAATCGGCCCCTGGACCGCCTCTCACTACGAGCCGGTGGTGATCCCGCGAGGCGAGGAACCCGAAGGCCTCTCCTACGACAGCGTGGTTACCCGCTATTATGTGAGCGAGTCGGCGTTACCGATCATGTTGCTGATCGCTTACGGAAGTGCGCAGACCGGAGAGACGCAGTTGCATCGGCCCGAGGTCTGTTATGTGGCGGCCGGGTTCAAGATGCATGGCTGGCCGAACGTAATTCTTCAGACCGCAGAGAGAAGAATCGATGCGCGCGTGCTGACAGCGACGGCCCCTGGAAGAACCGACCAGATTCTCTACTGGACGCGCGTCGGCGGTGAGTTTCCGACCACGTCGGTGGAGCAGCGGTGGTCGACCCTGCGGCAGACGCTCAGGGGCTCTATTCCGGACGGTGTGCTGGTGCGTATTTCGGTTGACGAGGAGGATCGCGCGACCGCGATGCAGTTCATGCGCACCTTCGCGGCCGACCTGCTATCGTCCGGCGGTCCTCGCCTGCGCGAGATCCTGGAGGGAGCCGCTTAGTGATCTTGCGGCGGCTGGCCGCGCGGCCCGAAGACGTAGAGGCTGTATGCCAGTGTCAACGCGATCAGGGGGATCGCGGCGAAGTGCCAGCCGTTATTGCCGAGCCAGTTGGCGGCGGCGCAGCCCACGCAAGCGACCATGTAAAGCCAGATGCTTTGGCCTTCTCCATCGGGCTTGGACGACTGGTGCAGGAAGTGCGTGACAAGACCGGCAAAGATCATAACCGTAATCCAATCGTAAACGGTCTTCATCCCTGATGGCCTTTGCTGTCGACCCAATTGCCGTATTGACGAGGAGCAACCTCTTGCATGCCGTCGCCAAAATCCTTCTTTTGAGTAGCGCCGCGGCGCTCGCCTTGGTCACCACGGGTTGCAACAAGCCGCAGCCCAAAGGTCAAGTCATTGCTGTCGTAAATGGTGAAGAGATCACCGTCGCCGAATTGAACGAGGAAGCGCAAGGTCGCGGGATCTCGATAGGCAATGACCCCGCAGCAAGGATGAGGATCGTGCGCGACCTCGTCGATCGCAAGCTCCTCGCCCAGGAGGCCTTGCGCGAAAAGGTCGACACGAACCCGGAGTATCTGCTCAGTTTACGGCGCGTCAACGAGCTGCTGCTCGCTCAAAAACTGGTGGATTTGCGTCGGGGTGCCCCCGATCCCACAGCCGCAGACGTGGCTGCGTTTATCAAGGCACATCCGCATGCCTTTGACCAGCGCGTGTCCATTCGCACCGGGCAAATCACCGTTCCGACGAAGTTGCCCGCGAGCGTGCAGGCGGACCTCAGCACCGTAAACACGCTCGATCAGGCGCAGCAGTTGCTCGCTGCGGCGAGGATTGCCGGCGCTCGCAGCGAGCAGGTCTCGGATAGCGCCAATCTGCCTGAAGCAACGGTGGCGCGGTTGCTGCCCCCATCGGGGGACCTGCTCCTTCTGCCCGCCGGGGAGGGCATGGCGATCGTTCAGGTTCTTTCCGTCACTCCACAGCCGACGCCGCCCGATCAGCGTGTTTCGACCGCTCGCGAATGGCTGAGGGAGCACCGAACCAACGACGCCCTAGAAGAGCTACTCGACGCCGCAAGATCAAACGCGAAAGTCGAATATCAAAAGGGCTTCCAGCCGAGCGATTGATCGGTCGGGCGTGAATTATTGCCCGCCCGCGACACTCACCGGTGTCGCTGCGGCGACCTGAACTCCGCATTGCAGGGATGGCGCCTTGTCCGCGTTTCCGGCGGCGGCTTTCGAAGCTTTGCCGGCCATGAGCTGGGGAAGGAAGTCAGCGAGCGTCGCGAATTGGTCCCGGTGAGCTTCATAATTGCGTAGTCGCTCATCGAGGTTTGGCACCATTGCAAAGCCGCCGTGGACCTCCTGCTCGACCGCGAGCCGTCCGGCCGCGTCGCCCTTGGAAAGGGCCGCGATGCGCGCGAAGACCGCGCGAATAAGCTGCTCCTGCAGGGCAGGGTCATCGAATTTGAACGAAGGCTGTGCGGCTACACGGCCCTTGGGCTTCTCGGTTGTCGGCGATTTCGCGAACGGGATCTCAATGCCTTCCGTACTCAGGAAAGTTTCGGCTTCGCTTGTTTGAGCAAGCGCGCCAAGAGACAGAACTGATGCTGGACCCGAAGCGCGGGCGAAGTTTGCGCACTTGCCCAACCCATTAGAGTCCGCGAGCGAACTCAGGATCAGCTTCCGATTAGGCAGGGACATGCCGGTATAGGCCTCCCAGTAACCGCGAGTCATGGCCGCTTGCTGCTGTGTGCGGCGCGTCACCGAACTGTAGAATGGCCGGTGTCCCTCGAAGAAGCGCTGGAACTCGCTGGTTCGTGCGAAATCCCGAAGCGCATCGATGAATTGCGCGACGTCCTTGTCGCCGACAGCATTGAACGAGCCGTTCTTCGCAGAGAGTTCTGGAGGGGCGGAGTAACCGAGCAGAAGCACGGCGGTCGACCCAGCAAATCCAGCCTTGTCCTTACTGAGTTTCCTGAACTGCTGAACGGCCGGGTGATCGGCCTCGGTAGCGAAATAGGTCTTGACGTCCTTCTCGTAGCGACGATCCGCCGACGCCAAGTCTGAATTTCCATTCGCCAGTAACTGGACGACGGCGAGCAGCTCAATCCGGGGATCCGTAGCAAGATGAATGCCGTCGTCAGGTGCAATCACTCCATTCGCCCAATCGGCCTCATTCATGATCGCGGCTGCGCGCAGGCTCGCCGGATCGAGCTCATTCCCTGTGTAGCGCCGCGCGAATGCCGCGGGCATGCCCCACGCATCCGGCCAGCGATAGAAAATATGGACGCCAACCTGAGCATTCTTTTCGAGGCTCGTCGCCCAGTACGGAACGACGTAATCGGCGTGATAGTGAGTGGCGAGACCCACCGGCTTGAAGACGAAGCCGTCGAGCGCGGCAGCCGCGACCTGCTGGGCGCGAGCCCAAATCTTCGGATCGGGCGCTCGAAGCAATGACCCGTCGCAGGTGAAGGTGAACTGACAACCGGTCTTGCGCGCATAGCCTTGGAAGACGACTCCACAGACCGACGGCTGGAAGGCCGGGTGACGAACCCGGTTGAGCACGACCTGGGCGACGGCCTCCTGGCCCGCCTCGTCCTGCGTCCCGGCTTCATAATAGATGGCCAGCGCCAGGCATTCGGTTGCTCGGTTCCTCGCCACTTCGTCCCCGCGGAAACGGAAGGGCTGCGCCGGAACATTCGCCTCAATTGAGAAGGGAATGCGCTGGTTGATGACGATGGCGTCCTGCTGCGACACATCCCGCAACAGGAGGGGTGGAGGCTCGGGCGGCAGGGTCCAACGCTGAACGTTCGTCACCGGGGTGCTACCGGCCAGACCGCCCTGTGAGACGAACGCCAGCGCAGCGACTACTAGCGCGGCGGCAACAGCGCCGGCGTTCACTAGCCGTCGCGGCTCAGGAATGGACAGTGACGCTAGGCCCAGGGAAACACGAAATGGCACGCGGAAACTGCGCCCCCGAAAAATGCCGAATTTTGACAACGCCGTCATTGTGTCGCCGTTCCCCGATGCTGCGTCGGACTGAGCCAGGAGGTCGCCTATTCGAGGAGCAGGGACAACACGGGTCTTGGAGCCTGCCTCATTCAGGGACGCCCAGACCTCTCCGTCCGGGGCAACTCATGATTTACCGAATAGCGTAAAACAGAAGATAAATAAAGATTATGGTCCGTCAGAGCACGGCGAGGATTTGAACGAGTGCAGGGGATAGGCAGAGAGAACGGGCGCACACTCGCCTTCGGACCCAAATCACCGGTAATTGGCGTTCGCTCCCGCGCCGGCGCTATTGAATGATCCCCATGGTAATAGGACGGAAGGTATTGACGACGGGCAGCATTCTCATGATGTCTTCCCAGTTGCGCCGTGCCTGAGAGTAGCCGACGATTACGACATCGTTGCCGAGGATCTGAGGATCATTGGCCTGACCCGCGCGAATTGTCCGGACATCAAAAACAGCACCCAACCGCTGTCCGTTGGCGGTGCGGAATACGACAACCTGGTCGAGTTTCGCGGAACGGAGCTCCCCCTTTGCCAGGGAAAGAGTTTCAAGGAGAGTGGTCGGGCCTTTGAGTTCGTAAACTCCCGGCGCCGTAACTTCGCCTTGAACGGTGACTTTCTGCGACACCGACTTGTCGACGCTGACCGTCACTTGCGGATTGCGCAGATATTTCTGCGCATAGAGGGCCTCGATCTCATGACCGAGCTGTGAAGCCGTCTTACCAGCAGCCTGGACCGGACCGACGAGCGGCAAGGACAGCAGGCCCGCGGCATCGATCTGCTGGCCCTTGAGCGAGAGATCCTGCTCACCATAAACGCTGATCTCGATGCTATCGAAGGGGCTGATGCGGTAATCGGCCGCCGTGGCCGAGTTGGCGCCCGCCGAAGGGATCACATTGTAGGCAGCTGTTCCTCGTGGGAGATTATCGGCGACCTGTTGGGACGCGCCGCACGCGGACAAGATGAGCAACAAGGGCAATAACGCGAACCGGAGCATTACTCGATCCTCTGAATGTCCGAAATTTCCGTTTAGCATACGCGCGTTAAGAGAGGTTGACCAGATGCTGAAGCAGGCGAAGCCGGCCTCCGTCCCGAATCAAGACGGGTTTTCAATTCGCCTTTGGCGAAGTTGCCGCGGTCTGTTGTTTGACGGGGCTGACCGTCCGGCCGGCCACAGTTTCCGAGAGGGAGAAGCCGAACTCGTCCGTAGGACGGGGAGTCTGCATGATGGCCCTCAGCGTCGCTGCTCGAACCGATTGTAGGTGCGCGGCTGCCTTAATTGGATTCAGCCGCCCCAAAGCGCCGCGAAAGCGGGTTTCCATTGCCTGGGACTGAAAATACGGGTCGCTGACCAGGGGGCCACCGATCGTGTCGCGCCAGTACACATAGGCCATGTCAAAGCCGATGCAGGTGTCAGTGGCGGCTGGATCGCGGCCGCGCCCTGCTGCCGCAAAGCAGCGCGAGCTGAAGTTGCTTGCCTCGGCCCTAGACATCATTCCCGCGTTTCGAACGGCCGCTTCCAACTGAGTGCGCGCGGCAATTTCTTCCAACGACGATCTTGCCGGGAACACCTTGCTGGACGGACGAGGCTCCTGGATTACCCTGGACACCAGCAGATGTAGGCCTAGCGCCGCGACGACCAGCATGACCGCGTATGAAATCGCCTCCGGATCCAGCTTGAAGTTCGACGTCGCACGACGGATTTCCCGTGCGAATTGCAAAGTTGGATCGGGAGCCAAAGCAGGAGGAGCAGCACGCGGCAATGCAGCATCGTATCGGGCACGGCTGGCCGGGTCCTTGAGGGTCCGATAAGCCGCAATAATGCGCTGAATCTGAGGGCCATTTTCCGGCATCTGCCGGGCATTCGCCTGATCCGGGTGATGGCGCTTCAGCAAAACTACGTAAGCAGCGCGAATCTGCGCCGCGTCCGCGTTAGAGGGCACGCCAAGAATTTGATAATGGTTCGGCCGGCCCATGTTCAGCCGGCCCTAAGCCCCTCGAGTTTCATCCCGCTTTTCCCGCCATCCATCTCAACACATTCGAACAAAAAGGGGAAGTGATCTCGCATTTCGCGTAATGATTACTCGATCGTGATCAGCCACATGTCGGGCGGCGCTCCGATCCGCAAGGGGACCTTACTGCTGCCGATGCCGGAAGTGACGATCAAAGTCTTCCCACGTTCGTGAATCAAGCCGCAGAGATATCGTGTCCCGTATTGGGAGCCAGTTGCGATCGCTCCAACCACAGGCAAGACGATCTGACCGCAGTGCGTATGGCCGGCCAGCATCAGCGGAATGACTTTGACGTTCGCGAACTGGTCCGGCGAGTGCGCAACCAGAATCTTCATTCCTTGGAGGTCACGCAACCGGCGCAGCGACCGATAATAGCCCGGCCGAAATCCGCCGAGCGCGATCGGGCCGACCTGCGCCGCGTCATCGTCGAGGAAATTCACACCGACGGCATGCAGGACATTTCCCAATCCGACCGTGTCGCGTTCATCATGATTGCCGGGAACCGCGTAGACCCCAAGGGGCGCCTTTAGCCGACGGAAGGGCTCGACCGCCGCTTCGATCGTGTATTCCTTCGTCGCGAACAGGCTGCCGCCGAGGAAATCTCCCGCGAATACGACGATGTCGGGATGGAGCCCATTGGCCTGATCCACGATGCGAGACAAACGATCGGGGGAGGTTTCCGGGCCTTCGACATGCGCGTCGGACATCAGCAGGATCCGAACAGGGAGGCCGTCCCGGCGGCTTTCCAGCGGTGCCTTGAATGTGGCGGTGCGGATGATCGGATCGCGGGTCGCCTGACGGTAGCCGAATGCGATCAGGATCGCCAATCCAGCAGTCACCCCTATGAGAATCCCCCACTTGCGCATCAAGGACCGTTAGCAGCCGTGATAGTCGCGATACCAGCTGACGAAGCGCGGAATGCCCTCGTCGATGGTGATCGTCGGCTGGAAGCCATGATCACGCTCAATGGCGCTGATATCCGCGAAGGTCTCTTTGACATCGCCCGGCTGCATCGGCTGCGGATCGACCAGCGCCTTTCGGCCGGTCGCCTGTTGAAGCAGATCGACAACGCGCATCAGATCCTCGCTGCGGCTGTTGCCGATATTGTAGATTGCGTGCGGCGCGGTGCTCCCGCCGGCCTTTATGGATTCGTCGTCCGCCGGCGGACCGTCCAGGCAGGAAATGACGCCCCGAACGATGTCATCGATGTAGGTGAAATCGCGGCGCATCTCGCCACGGTTGTATAGCGGTAGCGGCTCGCCGGCATAGAGCGCTTTGGTGAAGATCCACATCGCCATGTCGGGTCGCCCCCACGGGCCGTACACGGTGAAGAAGCGCAGGCCCGTCAGCGGCAATCGATAGAGGCTCGCATAACATTCGCTCAGCAGCTCATCGGCCTTCTTGGTCGCAGCATAGAGCGACAGAGGATGATCCACCCGATCCTCGACCCGAAAGGGCAGACTCTTGTTCCCGCCGTAGACGGAGGACGACGAGGCATAGACCATATGCCGCGGCCGACGATGGCGAGCGAGCTCGAGCATGTTGCAGTGACCGACGAGGTTCGCCTGAACGTAGGCGGCCGGATTTTCGAGGCTGTAACGGACCCCGGCCTGCGCTCCCAGATGGACGATGGAGTGGAGATCGACCCGCTGCGTGGTGCACCTGAGCGATTCCGCGTCGGAAAAATCGAGTTGTTCAAAACGAAAGCGATCGGGAAAGTCCCGCTGGAGCGCGTCGAGGCGCGCCTGTTTGAGTGAGGAATCGTAATAATCGTTGAGACTATCAATGCCGACCACTTCATCGCCGCGATGGAGGAGGGCTCGCGTGGTCGCCGATCCGATGAAGCCGGCAGCGCCGGTAACCAGTACAGCCATGGTTCCACATAGGAGCCGTGCGGTGTCGCCGAAAGTGAAATGATCGCCGGGATTGAGCGTTAGCCGCCTATCTGCTTGACGGTCGCTTGTGGAGCGCAGCTGGACTTTCGCGATCGACCGCGGCGGAACGTTCACCGACGTGGTCGCGCGCTCATCTGATGGACGCCGCCGCGTCGAGAAGTTGCTTTCCGATAATCCTGGTCAATATGAGGATGCAGCGCTCGAAGCGATCCGGCGGATCATTGGCGAAGAAGGCGGATCGGTGGCGGAGGTGCGGATGGGCACCACGGTGGCCACCAACGCGCTTCTCGAACGTAAGGGCGAACGATTAGCACTCGCGATCACTCGCGGCTTCGGCGACGCGCTTCGTATTGGGTATCAAGCCCGGCCGGAGATTTTCGCCCGCCACATCGTCCTTCCATCGATGCTCTATGAGCGGGTGGTAGAGGTGGATGAGCGCGTCGGCGTGAATGGCGACGTCCTCGTCCCGCTCGACGAGGCCGGGGCGCGGCGGGCCCTTGGCGAGGTTCGCCAAGCCGGCATCGCTGCGCTTGCCATCGTCCTCATGCATGGCTGGCGCTATCCCCAGCACGAGGCGCGGCTGGCAGGAATCGCTCGTGAACTTGGATTCGACCAAGTCTCGGTGAGTCACGAGGTCGCTCCGCTGATCAAGCTGGTGGGTCGGGGCGACACTACGGTGGTTGATGCCTATCTGTCACCCGTGCTGCGGCGCTATGTCGATCGTGTTGCGACGGGACTGCCCGCGGGAACTGACCTACACTTCATGCAATCCAACGGCGGCCTCGCAGAGGCGATGGCGTTTCGTGGCAAGGACGCCATCCTGTCCGGTCCCGCTGGCGGGGTCGTCGGCATGGTTGCAGCAAGTGCTCCGCATGGCGGCGAGAGCCTGATCGGCTTCGACATGGGCGGAACGTCCACCGACGTGTCGCACTATGCCGGCCATTTCGAGCTTGCCGACGAGAGCGTGATCGCCGGCGTGCGAATCCGGGCTCCGATGATGCAGATCCACACGGTTGCAGCAGGCGGCGGGTCGATCTGCCGGTTCGATGGAATGCGTTTCCGCGTCGGACCGGAATCCGCAGGCGCTAACCCAGGGCCGGCCTGCTACCGCAACGGTGGGCCGCTGACGGTCACCGATTGCAACCTGTTTCTTGGCCGGATCGATCCAAGTCATTTCCCGGCGCTATTTGGACCGGGCGGCAATCAGCGCCTTGACCCAGTCGCGTCGCGTGTCCGGCTGCAAGAGGTGGCCGACGCGCTGGGCGACGGCCGCCCTCTCGAGGACATCGCCGAGGGTTTCCTGGAGATCGCCGTGGACAACATGGCGGCGGCTATACGCAAGATCTCGATCGCGCGGGGTCATGACGTCTCGCGATACACGCTCGCCTGCTTTGGCGGTGCGGGCGGGCAGCATGCGTGTAAGGTCGCGGACGCTCTCGGCATGGAGCGGATCCTGGTCCACCCGCTCGCCGGCGTGCTCTCGGCGTACGGAATTGGCATCGCCGATGTGAAGGCCATCCGTGACGCGAGCTGGCTGAAGCCGCTTGGCGAGGATTTCAGTCAAGCCTTGGGCGAATTGGAACGGCGCGCGCGAGACGCGCTGATCGACCAGCACATGCATGCCGATCGAATCGAACTCAACCGCCGAGCGCGTCTTCGAACCGCCGGAAGCGATACGACTCTGGAACTGGATATTGTTTCTACAGAGGAAATGCGGTCCGCGTTTTTCCAGCTGCACCAGCGCCGCTTCGGCTACATCGACGAAGGCGCTGAGATCATCGTCGATGCTCTGGTTGTCGAGGCCGTTGAGCGCGTCGCGGCGCCGATCGAGACCAACCACGTTGATCCGCGTGCAGGGGAGGTGATGGACGGTCCCTCACTCATCTTCGATCCCTCTTCGACGACGGTTGTGGAGCCGGGGTGGCGCGCCGAGCGAGCGCATGATGGAACGCTTGTGCTCACGCGCGCAGTGCCGCTGAACCGGGAGAAGGCGATCGGCACCGATGTCGATCCAGTGCGGCTCGAAATCTTCAACAACCTCTTCATGGCCATCGCCGAGGAGATGGGGGTCGCACTGCAATCGACTGCGACCAGTGTGAACATCAAGGAACGGCTAGATTTTTCCTGCGCGATCTTTGACCGCGAGGGCGCACTAATCGCCAATGCCCCCCATATCCCGGTGCACTTGGGCTCGATGGGTGAAAGCATTCGCCGGATCATCGAAACTCGGGGGGCTCAGCGAGACGGACGCGGCATGCGCCACGGCGATGCTTTTGTGTTGAACGACCCCTATCGCGGGGGAACGCACCTACCCGACATCACCGTGATCGTGCCGGTGTTCTACGCTGAGAGTGATGTCGAGCCGTCAGCCTACGTGGCGGCCCGCGGACATCATGCCGACATCGGCGGAACCGCGCCCGGGTCGATGCCCCCCGACAGCCGCACGATCCTTGAGGAAGGCGTTCTGATCGACAATGTCCTGCTCGTCGATGAAGGGTATTTTCGTGAGAGGGAAATGCGCGAGCTGCTCGGCGCCGGCAAATGGCCCGCACGCAACCCTGACCGCAACATCTCCGACCTGAAGGCGCAGCTCGCCGCCTGCGTCCGCGGTTTGGAGGTCCTTGTCCAGACAACGCGTGACTACGGGCGCGAAACCGTCGCAGCCTACATGAACCATGTTCTTGACAATGCCGAAGAGTCGGTGCGCCGGCTGCTCGATCGCCTCGACGACGGCACCTTCGATTATGAGATGGACAATTGCGCCCACGTCCGGGTGACGATCACGATCGACAAGACGACCCGGTCGGCCACGTTCGATTTCTCCGCCACGAGCGAGCAGCAGCCCGACAATTTCAACGCGCCCTATTCCATCGTCCGCGCGGCTTCCCTCTATGTCGTGCGAACGCTGATCGATGATGCCATCCCAATGAACGACGGCTGCTTACGGCCCATCCGGTTGGTGGTGCCCGAAGGCTCGATGCTCAACCCGAGCTATCCGGCGGCGGTGGTCGCTGGCAACGTTGAAACGAGCCAGGTCGTGACCGATGCGTTGTTCGCGGCGACGGGTCGGTTGGCGCCGAGTCAGGGGACGATGAACAACTTCACGTTCGGCAATGACCGTTACCAATATTACGAGACGATCGCCGGCGGATCGGGAGCTGGGCCGGATCATGATGGCACCAGCGCGGTGCAGACGCACATGACCAACAGCCGGCTGACCGATCCCGAGATCCTGGAGACCCGGCTGCCCGTCAGGCTCGATCAATTCGCAATCCGACGTGGCTCGGGCGGGCAGGGAGGGCACGCGGGCGGCGACGGAGCGATCCGCGCCATAACCTTCCTCGAGGGGATGCGCGCCAACATCCTCGCCAATCGCCGCCACGTGCCTCCGCGCGGGATCCTGGGCGGTTCAGACGCGCAAGCCGGCCGCAACTGGGTGGAGCGCATTGACGGTTCGGTCGAGATGCTCAGCGCGACCGCCTCGGCCGAGGTAGGTCCCGGCGACCGCTTCGTCATCGAAACACCAGGTGGCGGCGGTTTCGGAAGGAAAGGCGAGTGACGAACTACTGGCCGCTGCTCGGCATTGCTCTCGTCGTCATCGGCTTTGCCCTGCGATTCAATCCGCTGCTGGTCGTGGC
>JBKPON010000114.1:0-9670 GCA_046733135.1 Pseudomonadota bacterium
CGGTTGAGTCCGGCCTCCCCGCCGGACGCGGGAATCGAGACGATCCCTTTGTTATCAGCCATGTTTGTCGTCTTCTCCCTTTCGCAGGGGCGGCCCGTCTAAGCACAAGGGGTCCGCCCTAGCTCGTTAAACTTTATACACCAAGCGCCTTGATCAGTTCCTGCATGTCGGGCGGCATGGGACTCGAAAACGATAACCGGTGTTTCGTGACGGGATGAGTGAAGCCAAGTTCGGCGGCGTGCAGTGCCTGGCGATGAAATCCAAGTTCTTTCAATATCTTACTATGTGTTCTTCCTGAGCCGCCATATACCGGGTCGCCCAACAATGGATGGCCGATCGAAGCCATGTGAACACGGACTTGGTGGGTGCGCCCAGTTTCGAGGCGGCACTCCACGAGGGCCGCTTCCATCAAGACTTTCAACCGCGTCCAGTGGGTCACCGCGCGCTTTCCACGCACGTCCTCGACGATCGCGATCTTCTTGCGGTTGGTCGAAGACCGGGCGAGTGGTGCGTCGACGGTTCCTTTGGTTGCTCTCGGAACGGCCGATACAATCGCCAGATATCGCCGATCGATGGAATGGGCCGCGAATTGCCTGGCCAAGCCTTCGTGGGCGACATCGGTCTTCGCCACCACGAGCAGACCCGATGTGTCCTTGTCGATGCGGTGGACGATGCCCGGCCGCGCAACCCCGCCGATCCCCGACAAATGGCCCGCGCAATGATGAAGCAGTGCGTTGACCAGCGTTCCATCCAGGTTGCCGGCGGCTGGGTGGACGACGAGGCCCGCCGGCTTCTCGATCACCAGCAAATGCTCATCCTCGAACAGGATCGTTAGCGGGATGTCCTGCGGTTGGTTGTGTGGCGCCTCGGGCTCGGGCACTGCGATGCGCAGGCTTTCGCCGCCGCGCATTTTGATCGCCGGGTCGCGGACCGGCTTGCCCTTCGCCTCAACCTTGCCGCTGCGGATTAGGGCTTTCAGCCGTTCGCGCGATAGCGTCGGTACAGCTGCCGCAAGCGCGCGGTCGAGCCTCCAGCCGGCATGGGCGGGCTCCAGGCGCACGTCGATCGTCTGATGACCCCCCATCGTCTAGAAGAATATGGGTTTCTTGTCGCAACCATTCAATGCCGACAACTTGCGCCGTGTTAAACTCTGGCCCATTCAACGGTTGTGAACGCGGTCGACCTTGCAAGCTTGCTTTGCTCGCGGCTTTGCCACGACCTAATGTCGCCCGTCGGCGCGCTGAATAATGGACTCGAGCTTCTCGGCGACGAGCAGGATGCCGAGATGCGCGACAAGTGCCTCGAGCTGCTCGGCGAGAGTGCCCGGGCGACGGCGAACAAGCTGAAATTCTTCCGGCTCGCCTTCGGTGCGGGCGGCGGTTTCGGTGAAGAGGTGGACACACTCGAGGCCCAGCAAGTCCTTGAAGGCGTGTTCAGCGCGGAAAAGCGCATCGAGCTGGGCTGGATGGTGGCTGCCGACAAGCTGCCGAAAGACGCGGTGAAACTGCTCCTCAATTTGGCCCTCCTCGCGGGTGACGCGCTCGTGCGAGGCGGAAGGCTCGACATTGGAGCCGAGAATCGCGACGGCGAAGTTGAGCTGGTGATCCGTGCCGAAGGGGCGCGAATTCTGCTCGATCCTGTGCTTCGCGATACGCTTGTCAAAGGCAATTCGGGGGCAACAGTCGAACCCCGCGCCGCCGGGGCGTGGCTAGCGTATCAGCTCGCCGCGGAGGCTGGGGGAACAATCCAGCTATCGGAGCCCGGAAGCGAGGCCCTTCTAATCGGTGCAACGATCCCTCGACAGGGATAACGGCGCGTTAACTCCTCCCCGGCATAAGGGCGCCCATATCCGGGGGACTGTACGCGCCGTGGACGACCTGATTGCCGATTTCGTCGCCGAATGCCGCGAAATGCTCGAAGCCCTGGGCGGAGAGATCGTGGCTTGGGAAGCGCAGCCCGACGATCGCGGGCGGCTGGATAGCATCTTCCGCTTCGTGCATACGGTCAAAGGGAACTGCGGCTTCTTTGAATTCCCGCGCCTAGAGGCACTGAGCCATGCGGCGGAGGATGCGCTCGCCGACGTGCGTGCCGGGCGGCGGCAAGCCGACGGCATCTTGGTCAGCGCAGTCCTCGCAATCATCGACCGGATCGGCGAAATGGTGGCGGCGATCGAAGCGGGTGAGGAAATGCCCGCTGGCGACGATAGCGCGCTGATCCACGCCCTTGCGCCAGGTGCCGAAGGCTTGGCTGGACCCATTGCCGCATCCGTCGCGGAAGGACAGGGTCGGATTTCCGCCGCTCCGCGTACAATCCGTCTGTCCGTCGAACTGCTCGATCGGGTCATGAGCACTGTTTCCGACATGGTACTGGCCCGTAACGAGCTGGCGCGCCGCCTCCGCGAGGCCTCAACTGAGGTGGCGGTGGACGGTGCCTTCGAACGCCTCTCTTCGATCATCGCGGAAATGCGCGACGCAATCACCCGCACGCGTATGCAGCGGATCGAGAATCTGTTCGTCGGACTCCCGCGAATGGTGCGCGACCTGTCGACCGAGCTTGGAAAGCAGGTGCTGGTCGATATCGAGGGTGGCGACGTCGAGCTCGATCGCGAAATGATCGAGATGATCCGTGATCCGTTGACGCACATCATCCGCAACGCCGTCGACCATGGCATCGAGACTCCCGCCGAGCGCCTGAAAGCCGGCAAGCGCGAGATCGGCATCCTTTCCGTGTCTGCCCGCCAGTCCGGCAATCAGATCATGATCGACATCCAGGATGACGGGCGGGGCATCGACGGCAAGAAGTTGGTGGAGAAGGCAATCGCGGCTGGTTCGATCGAACGGGCGGCCGCCGCCCAACTCACAGCTCGTGAACAGTTGGCGTTGATCTTCGAAGCGGGTCTGTCGACCGCTCAGCACGTGACATCGATTTCCGGCCGCGGAGTCGGCATGGACGTCGTGCGATCGAACATCGAGCGCATCGGTGGCATCGTCGAGGTGGACAGCAAACTTGGCGAAGGGACGCGCATGACCCTGCGCGTGCCGCTGACGCTAACCATTATCCCGGCACTCACCGTTTCGATCGCCGGTCAGCATTTCGCCATCCCGCGTTCGGCCATCGACGAAATCGTTCGCGCGACGGGCGAGTCCGTGGCTTTGGAACGTCTGGGCGGCGCCGGCGTCGCGACGATACGAGGCCGCCGCGTGCCTGAAGTTTCTCTCGCCGACATTCTCGGCATCGAGAGCGCGGTGGAGCCGAAAGACCGCACGTTGATCGTTCTCCGGCCGGCGGGTGGCGACGTCTATGCGCTATCGGTCGACCGCATCCACGACCATGAGGAATTGGTGGTGAAGCCTGCTGCCCCGGCAGTGATGGCGACCGGGCTTTATGCCGGCACAACCCTGGCCGACGACGGTAGCCCGATCCTGCTGTTCGATCCGGCAGGGCTGGCTGAGGTCGGCGGAGTCAAGCTCGAGGCGCAGGAGCGTGCCGCCCGAATCGCCGAGGCTTCGACGACGGACATGGGTCCGAAGTCCACTCCGGTTCTGCTCTTCCGCAGCATGGATGGCGCACGGCGCGCGCTGCGGCTCGCGGTGGTCGACCGTATCGAAGAAGTGCCGGCGGGAGCGGTCCGCGACGCCGCCGGCCAGCTTCGTGTGCAGCTTGGCGAGGCCATCCTCCCCCTCGTGGGAATGCGCGCCGACCAGCTGAATGACGGCAAAGTGCGCCTATTCCGACTGAACGACGGCGCGCACGAGATCGGCTACGCCTTCGCCGAGGTGATCGACTTTGCCTTGATCGACGGCGACGTGATTCACGCCGACAGTCCGGGTGAGGTCAGCGGCGTTTCGCTCATCAATGGCGAGCCGGCCGAGTTGGTCGATGCCCATTGGCTTTTCGCCAACCACGCCGGCATGACTGCACGCACGACCGATCGGCTAGTTTGCCAGCTGCCGGCGGACGATCCCTGGATGCAGAACATGCTCCGCCCGATTGTCGAGGCGGCTGGTTACCGAGTCGTCTGCAGTGCCGACGAGGCCCAAGCGGACCTGGTCATTGCCTCGCAAGGCAGCGACGTGCCGGCGGACGTCGCAAAGCGCACGATTTGGCTGCGCACGGAGCCCGAGGCTTCCGGCAAGAAGGATGAGAGCATTTACCGGTATGACCGCGCGGGGCTGCTCGTGGCCCTGAAATCGGCCGGCGCAGGGAGGGGCAGGTGAACGAGCTTCTACTGGTCGTGACCATTGCGGGGGAGCGGGTTGCGCTGCCTGCCGCGGCGGTGGAGTCGGTGGTCGAATTGGATACGCTGATTTCGGTACCGCGCGCGGCACCGCACGTCGCCGGTCTCTCGGCGCTGCGCAGCCGCGTGCTGACGGTGATCGACTGCATGCGCTCACTCGAGCTCGGCACGACCGATTGCTCGGACGGTATTCGCGAAGCGGCGGTCGTCGAGCTCGATAGCCACCACTATGCCCTGATCGTCGATCTGGTTGAGGACGTCGTCGAGGCTCAGTCCGATCCGGCACCGGTGCGCGCAGCGATGGGAGCGGGCTGGGAGCGCGTCGCTACGGGGATGGTGGAAACCGAGAACGGGCCGCTTCTGCTCGTCGACGTTGCCGCGCTGATCGCCGGCGTCGAGTCCAAAGCGGCCGCTTAAGCTTCTCGTTACCCTTAGCGTTTAAGACAACGGCAACCGAAGCGGGAAGTGTGAGAGCAATGAAGAGCTGTTTGATCGTCGATGACTCGAAGGTGATCCGCAAGGTTGCGCGTCACATCCTCGAGACGCTCGAGTTCGAGGTCGAGGAAGCCGGTGACGGGCAGGAGGCGCTGTCCCGCTGCGAGCAGAAGATGCCCGACGTCGTCCTGCTCGACTGGAACATGCCTGTGATGAGCGGGATGGAGTTCCTCCGCCTGCTGCGCCAGCGCGGCCACAGCGATCAGCCGAAAGTGGTTTTCTGCACGACCGAGAACGACATGGCGCATATCCGCGCGGCCCTCGAAGCAGGTGCCGACGAATATGTGATGAAACCCTTCGACCGAGAAACGCTTCACATCAAGCTGCAGCTCGTCGGCGTCGCCTGAGCCGCTGAAGTGGAGCGGGCGCTCGCCAGATCGCGGGACCGCTGCCAAGCGCCCCGACCAGCACGCCGCAGGATCCGGCTGATGATTGTCGATGATTCGATGATCGCCCGGGCCGTGCTGTCGCGCATGGTCGAAAGTGACGACGCGTTCGAAATCGCCGCTGTCGCCGGTACAGCGGAAGATGCGATCGACGCGCTCAACGAAGTCCGCGTCGACATCGTCATCCTCGATCTGGAGATGCCGGGCGTGGGCGGACTCAAATCCATCCCGCGAATCATCCAAGCAGCGGCAGGCGCGAAGGTCATGATCGTCTCGTCGCTCGCCGAGGAAGGAGCTGAGGAGACCGTCGCCGCGCTTGCGCTTGGCGCCGCCGACACTCTTCCGAAACCGGGTACGGGACGTTTCAACGGGCGCTTCTCGGAAGTCCTCCTCGGCAAGCTCAAGGCGCTGGGCCGTGGCGACCCTGTCGTTGACCAGCGGGTCGGCCAAACGGATCAATTCCCGCAACCGTTGCTTCGGGCCATGCCTAGCGATCCCATCGATGTCCTCGCCATTGGCGCTTCGACGGGGGGCATCCACGCGCTTGGGGTGTTGTTCAACGCTTTGCCCAATCGCATCGGCGCGCCGATCCTCGTCACGCAGCATTTGCCGGTGCCATTCATGCCCGTGTTTGCCCGGCAGCTCAGGGCGGCGGCGCATCGCGAAACGTTCGTTGCGGAGGACGGGATGCCGCTCTTGCCCGACCGCATTCTGCTCGCGCCCGGCGACGCTCACCTGACGGTGGAGGCGTCCGAAGATGGGCCGGTCGTTCGGCTGACTCACGGGCGCACTGCGAGTGGCTGCATGCCTTCGGTCGATCCGATGTTCGCCTCCGTCGGCGCAGCTTACGGCGCTACCGCCCTCGGCGTAGTCCTGACTGGCATGGGCCGCGATGGAGTCGAAGGCGCGGCGCGCCTTGTTGCCAATGGCGGCTCGATCATCGCTCAAGACGAAGCCAGTTGTGCAGTCTGGGGCATGCCGCGTGCAGTCCTCGAGGCGGGTTTGGTGAGCGCCGTCCTGTCGCCGGATAAGATCGCGCGCAGGATCGCTTCGCGCACCGAGGACGAGCCTTGCAGATAAGCGATAGTTCGAGCCGCATCCTCGCCGGCCTCCTGGAAGCGCGAACTGGTCAGCAGCTCACGATGAGCAGGCGTTGGCGCATCGAAACCGCACTCAGCGCGCTCCTCCGGGAGCGCGACATCGTCACCTTGGACGAGCTCATCACCATTCTCGTCATGGGGAAGGAACCCAGCTTGTCTCAAAAGGTGGTCGAAGCGCTGCTCAATAACGAAACTTATTTCTTCCGGGACCGTGCGCCATTTGATCTGCTCCAACGTCATGCACTCCCGGAGCTCGCGACGCGTCGTCAGGCGTGCAAGCGCCTCCGGATTTGGTCGGCCGGATGCGCAACCGGCCAGGAAGTCTACTCGCTGGCGATGCTTTTCGCGGAAGAGCCGGAGAAGTGGCAGGGCTGGACGATCGATATTCTCGGCAGCGACGTTTCGACGTCTTGCATCGATCGCGCCCGCGAGGGCGTTTACAGCCAGTTCGAAGTTCAGCGCGGCCTCGCCATCGGTCAGATGATCAAGTGGTTCGAGGAGTGCGACAACGGCTGGCGAGCGGTAGAGCCTCTGCGCAGGCAGGTACGCTTCCAGGTGCACAATCTACTCGAAGCGCCACCGCATCCGGGTGGATTCGACATCGTGCTGTGCCGCAACGTGTTGCTGTATCTCAGCCCGGACCGAAAGGCAGTTGCCTTCGAGCGGCTGATCGCGTCGATGGCCGAGGACGGGTGGCTGATGCTGGGTGCCGGAGAAACCGTGATCGGCCAGACCAACAAGCTTGGCGCGGACATCAATGCGCGCGGCCTTTACCGGCTGGCCGGCAATTCGAGCCGGATCGAAAAGCGGATCGGCGACCGGAGAGCTGTCGGCGGGGCTTGACCCGAACCGGCGTCTCATGCGCCATTACGCGCATGGACCTCGACGTTATCGACCGGCCGTCGCCCAACTTCGATGAGCGAGCGCTGCCGATTTCGATGATCGTTCTCCACTATACCGGCATGCCGGACGCGCAGGGCGCGTTGGATCGCCTCACATCGCCGGAGGCGAAGGTTTCCGCTCATTATCTCGTGGACGAGGACGGAACGATCTACCGGCTCGTGGACGAGTCGAAGCGCGCCTGGCACGCGGGCAAATCGCGCTGGCGTGGCGTGACGGACGTCAATTCGGCGAGCGTGGGGATAGAAATCGTGAACCCCGGCCACGAATTTGGCTATCGGCTCTTCCCCGACGAACAAATTGCGTCGCTGATTCCGTTGGTTGCGGACATCAAGGATCGGCACGGCATCGGGCGGGGCAATGTCGTCGCACATTCCGATATCGCCCCGGCGCGCAAGGAGGACCCGGGCGAGCTGTTTCCCTGGGATGCATTGGCCAAGCGGCGCCTCGCGCTGCCGAGTCCCACCCGCGATCTGATCGACCCGTACTGGACAGACGCCGGGTTCCTGCTCGCGCTCGAGCGGTTCGGCTATGACGTGACCGACCAGCAGAAGGCTGTGATCGCATTCCAGCGGCGCTTCCGGCCCGACCTTATCGACGGCATCATCGACGGTGAGTGCCGGGCAAAACTGCTCGCTCTGTTGCTGCCGCGGCCCCAATAGCCCATATGGAAGATGCCAGAGGGCCGGGCGGCCGCGGTGGAGACAAGTCTCCAACGAGGAAAGTCCGGGCTCCATGGAACTGCGGTGCCGGGTAACGCCCGGCGGTCCTTCGTAGCCTTGGCGAAAGAGGATCAGGGACAGTGCCACAGAAAGGACACCGCCCGCCTTCGGACGGGTAAGGTCGAAAGGGTGCGGCAAGAGCGCACCGCGGGGGCGGCAACGTCCCCGGCACGGTAAACCCCACCGGGTGCAAGACCGAATAGGGGCGGCATATGGGCCTGGTTCCGGCTCGCCGCCCGGGTAGGTCGCTGGAGGGGCGGGGCAACCTGCCTCCTAGAGGAATGGCCGCTCAATCACGCAGCAATGCGCGATGGACAGAACCCGGCTTACAGGTCCTCTGGCGCTTCTGGTCCCCTGGTGAGACGGGGGCCAGATTTCTTTGGGCTGGGGTTCCTGCCTTCGCATGAGCACAAACAGCATCTATCGGAGCATCGGTGGCAAGACAGAACAGATCGGACGATTGGGGATTTCCCCGCTGGCGGTCCTACGGCGAGAAGGGCCGTTCGGCGGCGAGAGTGCGGCTCTGCGACCGCGAAGGCTGCAGCCAGACCGGTGACCGGCCCGCGCCGAAAGCACCCAACAGCCCCGAACGGTGGTATTTCTGCGAAGTCCACGCGGCCGAATACAACAAGAATTGGAATTACTTCGCTGGGCTTAGTCCCGAGGAGGCCGCTCGACGCGCCGCGGAGGAGGAACGAGGGAATTCCGGATTTCGTCAGTCGGCCCAATGGAAATGGGCGGGACCGGGCGATGGCAGCCGAAGCCGCGACGAAATGCGGGCGCTAGCCCTACTGGACCTTGAGAGCGACGTTGAGTTCAAGGACATTCGTTCGGCTTATCGTAGGCTGGCCAAAGAGCATCATCCGGATCTTAAGCAGGGCGACAAGGAAGCAGAGAAAAGATTCCGCGAGATTCAGGCGGCGTACGACGTCCTCAAGGCCAGCGAGGAACGCAAAACGGGTAAGGCGGTCTAGGCGGCGGCCGCGTAACGCTCAGCGGTTTGTCTCACGAGTGCGATCATGTTCGGGACGCCCTGCGTGCGATTGGCGCTGAGATGTTTTCCAAGTTCGAACGCGGCAAGCGCCTCGGCTACGTCCATCTGTGAAACTTCGGCCGCCGGCTTGTCCTGAACTGCGGCCAATATCAGGGCTACAATGCCCTTCGTGATCGCGGCATTGCTGTCGGCGAGGAAGTGCAGCCGGCCGTCGTGCGCAGTCGGATAGACCCACACCGCCGCCGAACAGCCGCGCACCTGGGTCGCTTCGGTCTTTAGCGCCTGGGGCATAGGCTCGAGCGCGCGCCCGAGATCGATCAGCAGCCGATACCGGTCCTCGGCGTCGACCAGCTGATATTCTTCGAGAATCTCGTGAAGGGGTGGAAGTCCGCTCACTCAATCGAGATAGTATTCATGAGCGCCGGAGTCACCGGTCGCGCAGCTCATCGATCTGGCGTGACAGGCTGTTTTCCTTATCGACGGTGATCCGTTCGAGGACCTTGAGCCGTTCCTTGAGCTCCTTGACCTCGTCGCGCAGCCGCAGGTTTTCGGCATGCTCCTGCGCCGGAATAGCCCCGCCATCGCGTCGGCCGTGGCGCCCGAATCCGTATTTCGCTCGAACGATTGATGCGACCATGACGATTGCAACAATCATCACGACCATGATTTGGCCGCCCTCCATCACGCCTTGTCCTCCGCCTTGATTTGATCGCGCTCACGAAGCGCCTCAATCTGTGCCGCCGTTTCAACCCCGCGATCGGTGACGATCCGCTCAAGCACGTGAATTCGGTCCTGTAGCTGCTTCACCTGATCGCGCAAACGCGCGTTTTCCTCCG
>JBKPON010000115.1:0-21974 GCA_046733135.1 Pseudomonadota bacterium
AGGCGTTCAATCGCCCGATCGAGGTAATCGAAGGGCCGCTGATGGACGGCATGAACGTCGTCGGCGACCTGTTCGGGTCGGGCAAGATGTTCCTGCCGCAGGTGGTGAAATCCGCCCGAGTCATGAAGCGCGCGGTTGCGCACCTGATCCCGTTCATCGAAGCCGAGAAGGAGAAGTCGGGAGCCACTCGGGGCAAGGGGCGGGTAGTGATGGCCACCGCCAAGGGCGACGTTCACGACATCGGCAAGAACATCGTCGGGGTGGTCCTTCAGTGTAACGGATTCGAGGTCATCGATCTCGGGGTAATGGTGCCTTGGCAGGACATCCTGAAAGCGGCGAACGACAATCAAGCGGACATGATCGGCTTGTCGGGCCTCATTACGCCATCGCTCGACGAGATGGTTACGGTCGCTGGCGAGATGCAGCGCTTGGAAATGAAACTGCCTCTGCTGATCGGCGGAGCAACGACGAGCAAGGCCCACACCGCGTTGCGCATCGATCCGGCCTACAAAGGGCCCGTCATTCACGTCCTCGACGCCAGCCGCGCAGTGGGTGTTGCGTCATCGCTCGTTTCGGACACTCAGCGTGAGCCGCTGATCGCGACCACGGCCGACGATTACGACCGCCTCCGCAAATCGCGCGAGCGCAGCGGACACAGTGAGCTGGCCACGCTGAAGGAAGCACGGGCGAATGCCTTTCCGTTCGATCCATCGGGCCAGGCGGCCGCGCCGCAATATGCGGGGCTGCATCATTTCGGCGACTGGCCGTTGAAGGATCTGAAGGCGTCGATCGACTGGACGCCGTTCTTCCGTGCGTGGGAGCTGGCGGGAACCTATCCCGCAATCCTCGACGACGCGGTGGTCGGCGAAAGCGCGCGCAGCCTGTTCGACGATGCGCAGGCGATGCTCGATCAACTCATCGCCGAGCGCTGGGTCACGCCCAAGGGGACGGTTGGGCTGTGGCGCTGCAGGCGCGAGGGCGACGACGTGCTGGTGTTGGCCGGCAACGACTGGACCCGCCTGCCTTTCCTCCGTCAGCAGGTGAAGAAGCGCGAAGGACGGCACAATATGTGCCTGGCCGACTTCATCAATCCGGAAGGCGAAGACTGGATCGGCGGGTTCGCCGTCGGGATTCACGGGCTTGAACCGCACCTCGAGCGATTCAAGCAAACCGTCGATGATTACGACGACATCCTCTTAAAGGCGCTCGCCGACCGCCTCGCGGAAAGCTTCGCCGAGGTGCTCCACGCGCAGGTGCGCAATCGGCTCTGGGGCTATGCGGACGAACATTTGTCGAACGAGCAACTTATCCGCGAGAAGTATCACGGAATTCGCCCTGCCCCCGGTTATCCGGCATGCCCCGACCACAGCCTGAAGCCGATCCTGTTCGACATGCTCGGCGGCAGCCCCGGCGAGGTTACGCTGACCGAGAATTTCGCGATGCTTCCGACCTCGGCGGTGTCGGGCTTCTACTTCGGCCACCGCGACAGCCAGTATTTCGGAGTGGCACGGATCGGCCGTGACCAGCTTGAGGAATATGCCGAACGACGCGGCATCTCGGTCGAATGCGCCGAGCGATGGCTGCGGCCCAATCTCGATTAAACGGGCTCGCGTACTTCTTCAGCGCCCTTTCAAACAGGAATGCTCGTCGGCGTCGCGACCGGGAGGTCTGCTTGTCTGGACAAGATATTGATTGAAGCAGTCGCTCCAAAAATTTTTGTATTCCCGAATCAACCTTCGTTTTGGTGAGCGCCAATGATTGAGCACGGATCGAAAAAGAGCGAATCCATCGAGGTTCGCCTGAGCCATGGCGACAAACAGGCATTCATGAGCAAGGCGTCTTTCGAGGCAGACCTGCAAAAACTCGAACGCGAGAAGGGTGGCAAGGTCTTGATGTTCAAGAAAGGCCCCGATGGAAAGCTGGTCAAAGTCGAGATGAAATGACGTAGCCGAGTTCTTTGGGCTAACGATCTCGCTGATGATGATGAAGAAGTTGCTCCTCCTACTGGCGCTGCTGGTCGCGCCCGCGTTCGCCGAGGCGCGCGGGATCGAGCCGGAATTGGTCGCCGAAGGGCCGGCGCCTCCTGGCGGCGAGGTCGAACTTGCCGTCCATATGCATCCCGCCGCGGGATGGCATGGCTATTGGCTGAACCCTGGCGACGCGGGTCTGCCGATGAACGTGCAGTGGCAGCTGCCCCCCGGCTTCTCCGTTGGGCCGCTGCGCTACCCAGTCCCGACGCGGCTGACCATCGCCGGATTGATGAACTACGTTTACGAGCGCGATTATGCAGTGCTCGTGCGGCTGAAGGTTCCGGCGAATGCGCGCGGAACTTTGCCCATCCGCGCGGAGGCTCACTGGCTCGCCTGCACGGACAAGGTCTGTGTTCCCGAGCAGGGTGAGCTCTCGCTCGACCTTCCAATTGGGACAGGCACACCACGACGGGCGCAATTCGATGAGTGGCGAAGGGACCTTCCGCGGCCACTGCCTACCATCGGTCGTTTCGCTGCCGCCGGAGACAAGCTGCAGGTCGCGATTCCGCTGCCGCAAACCACAGGGGTCAAGAAACCCTACGTTTATCCGATCGAGGATGGACCGGTCGACTATCCGGCGAAGCAACGCTTCCGACGCTCCGGAGACTGGCTGATCGCCGAACTCCAGCGGAAGGGACCTGTTCCGAAGGAATTCTCCGGCGTGATTGCTATCGCGGAGGGGCGTGGACTGGAATTTCGCGCGGTTCCAGGTGTCGTGCCGCAAGGCGGATCCGCGGTTGGTGAGCTGGGCGCGAAGGCGGTGTTGTTCGCAGTGCTTGGCGCGATTCTGGGCGGCATCCTGCTCAATCTCATGCCATGCGTGTTCCCAATCCTCGCCTTGAAGGCGCTGCATCTCTCAAGGGTCGGCGGAGAGGAGCAGCGCGCCCGGTCGGAATCCCTCGGCTACACGGCCGGCGCCATCGTCGGCACCGGTGTGCTTGGTTTGATTCTACTCGCGATCCGGGCGGCGGGGACCGAGGCCGGCTGGGCGTTTCAGCTGCAGGACCCGCGCACCATCATGCTCCTGCTCCTGCTTTCGGTCGCGATCACGGCGAACCTCGTCGGCCTGCTGGAGCTGCCCGTGCTCGGTGGGCGGGCCCGGCCGGCCGGCGCCTTCGGAACCGGCGCCCTCGCTGCTTTTGTCGCGACCCCCTGCGCGGGGCCATTCCTGGGAACTGCCCTGGGAACCGCGCTTCTTCTCCCGGCCGTTGGGTCCGTGCTGGTCTTCGCGGCGCTGGGGTTGGGGCTAGCGCTTCCGTTCCTCCTCGTCGCGTTCTTCCCGCCGCTTCGCAATCTTTTGCCCCGGTCCGGGCTTTGGATGAATCGGCTGCAGCGCTTTCTCGCCATCCCCATGGGTGCGACGGCGCTCGCCTGCATTTGGCTGCTCTTTCGTCAGGCTGGAACACGCGGTCTGGTCGTGGCGCTGGTGGCGGCTGCGGTACTTCTCGCCTTGCTCATCTGGTACGGCTTTGCCCAGCGTCGTGAGGCGAAGGACGCGCTGGTCATTCTGCCATTGGCGATCGCCGTCGTCGGAGTGGCGGTGTGGCAGGTGCCGCCGAGCCGAAGCAGGTCCGCACAAGCGATCCAGGGCGCGGAGCGGTGGAACGACGCTCGCATCGCAAGCTATGTCCAGCAGGGTCATCCGGTGTTCGTCTATTTCACGGCCGACTGGTGCCTCACGTGCAAGGTAAACGAAGCCGCGGCGATCGAACGGGAAGAGGTGCGCACGGCGTTCAGGAAGGCGGACGTGAAGGTGCTCGTGGGCGATTGGACCAACGGCGACCCGGAGATCACGCGTTTCCTTGAAAGCCGCGGCCGGGCCGGAGTCCCGTTTTACCTTTGGTACGCGCCCGGCAAGGCGCCGGAGGAACTCCCGCAGGTGCTCACCCCGTCGATGCTCATCTCCCGCGCTCAGCCGAAGCAGGCTTAGAGGCGCGTTCCCACACCTTCTTGCCCCCGACCCACGTCTCCAGAACCTGCGTTCTCGCAAGGGCCTGCGCGTCCACTTTGGTCGGGTCGCGATCGACGATGATGAAATCGGCCCATTTGCCGGGTTCGAGCGCGCCGATCCGGTCCTCGGCAAAACCGGCGTAAGCAGCGCCGCGAGTGAAGGCGGCAAGCGCTTGCTCGAGCGTCAAACGCTCCGATGGAATCCAGCCGCCGGTGGGCTGACCTTCCATGTCTTGCCGACTGATCGCGGCGGCGAGCCCCGGGAAAGGATCTGGCGATTCCACCGGGAAGTCCGATCCAAACGCTAGCGCGGGCCGAGAATTGTATGGGAAGTCCGAACCGTAGGCGAGCCGAGCCGCGCTCCTGAGAACCGATTGCCAAGCGTAGGCTCCCGCCAGCCGCTTCGGCCCGAGCCGCTTCTCCGCCATTAGGCGATCGCTCGTTTGATGGGTCGGTTGCATTGAGGCAATGATACCGGCTGGGGCGAGCCGCGGAATATCGACGGGGTCGGCGATCTGGAAATGTTCGATGCGCCACCGGCGGTCGCGGCCGTATTTGAGCGACAGCTGCTCGTAAACACTGATGATCTGCGCGTTGGCGGCATCGCCGATCGCGTGTGTCGCGACCTGGAAACCGGCTGCGGCCGCGGTATCGGCAAGCTTCAGCATTTCTGCATCCGAATGGAACTGCAGGCCGCGTGTATCGGGCTTGTCCGCATAGGGCTGCTTCAGCCACGCGCCCCGCGAGCCGAGAGCTCCATCGGCAAACAGCTTGATGCCAACCGCCCGCAGCCGGTCGGCGTAGAGCCAGGCAGTGGGATGCGGGACGGCCTTCATCGATTCCGTGCCCGACAGATAGCTCATCAGCCGGACGTTGAGCCGGCCGCCTTCGCCCGCACGCCGGAAGGCTTCCCAGTCGGCAACCGACGTGCTCATCGATCCCACGGCGGTGACGCCGATCGAAAGGAGCTGCTCCTGAGCCTTGGCAAGCGCCTCATCGGCCTGTGCGGGTGTGCGCGCCGGAACGGCCTTGCGAATGAGTTCGGTTGCCGCGTCCACGAACAGGCCGTTCTCGATCCGCCCGCCGGGCGGGGCCTTGGTGTCATCAGTCACTCCCGCGGCCTTCATCGCGGCGGTATTGGCCACGACAGCATGGCCATCGACGCGTTCAAGCATCACGGGCCGGTCGGCAACGACCGCGTCCAGGTCGGCCGCTGTTGGGAAGCGCTTGTCTGGCCACAGCTCCTGATTCCAGCCGAAGCCGATGATCCAGGCGTCCTTCGGATGTCCGTCGGCATAGGCGCGGAGACGTTGCCGCAGATCGGCGATTGAACTCGTGCCGGTCAGCTGCACAATCATCGCCGCCGTGCCGAGATCGAGGACGTGACCATGCGCGTCGACCAATCCGGGGAGGACCGTCCGGCCCTGGCCGTTGATCATCTGGTCGAAACGGCTCATCCGCGGCGTCGGGTTGCTCATCACCTGTTTCACACGGCCATCGTCGCCGATCAGGAAACTGCCGAAATGCTGGAGTTTGCCGTCCGGGCCGACCTGCAGGCCGTTGACGTTTTCGACGATGATGTCGGCGTTTGCCGGGGAGGCGAGGAGCAGAGCTGCGAGAGCGAGAACGGTTCGGATCATTACGGCCGCATAGCATTGTTCGCCCGCCTGTGAACGGCTAGGCCTCTAGCTAATGCTTGAGCCGCCGACGATCGAGGACATCCGGGCCGCCGAGCAGCGCATCGACGGCGCCGTGAGCCGCACTCCGATGCTGGTCAGCCGCACCCTTTCCGACATCATCGGCGCTGAGATCTGGCTCAAGTTCGAGAATCTGCAGTTCACTGCGGCGTACAAAGAACGCGGCGCGCTCAACAAATTGCTGCAGCTCACGCCTGAGGAACGGGCGCGCGGAGTCATCGCCGCCTCGGCAGGCAACCACGCCCAAGCCGTCGCTTATCACGCGAAGAGACTGGGCATCCCGGCGACTATCGTCATGCCCGCTACGACGCCCACGGTTAAGGTGACGCAAACGGCAGGTCATGGAGCCACAGTAGTTCTTCACGGCGACATGTTCGACGACGCTTACGCCAAGGCCCGCGAGCTCGCGCTCGAAAAGGGTTTTGTGTTCGTACATCCGTTCGACGATGCGCAGATCATCGCGGGCGCGGGCACGGTCGCCATCGAGATGCTGGAAGAGGCGCCCGGGCTGGATACGATCGTGGTTCCGATCGGCGGCGGCGGGCTCATGTCCGGCGTTGCCATTGCCTCTCGCGCGATCAAGCCGGACATCGAACTGATCGGTGTCGAGGCGGAACTCTACCCTTCAATGAAGTGCGCGATCGAGGGCTGCAATTTGCCGCTTGGCGGGGACACGCTCGCCGAGGGCATCGCGGTCAAGCAACCGGGGCTGCTCACGTCCCAAATTCTAAGCAAGGCGGCGAACGATGTGATGCTGGTCTCCGAGCGCGATCTCGAGCGGGCCGTCTCCATGCTCGTCGGAATTGAAAAGACCGTCGTCGAAGGCGCGGGAGCGGCAGGTCTGGCGGCGATGCTGGGGAACTCGGAGCGCTTCAAAGGCAAGAAGGTCGCGACGATCCTGTGCGGCGGGAACATTGACACGCACCTTCTCGCGAACGTTCTCGTCCGCAATCTCGTCCGTGAAGGCCGGATCGCTCGCCTCCACGTGGCGGCTCACGATCAACCTGGGGCTTTGGCCGCGATCACCAACGAAGTGTACGAGGCCGGCGTCAATATCATCGAGATCAACCACAGCCGGATCTTCACTCGGCTCCCGGCCAAGGACACTGTGATCGAGGTGGAGTGCGAGGCCCGCGACCCAGCCTCGATCGACGACGTCGTCGCGCGACTCGAAGCGGCTGGATTCCAGGTCGAGCGCGCGTCGCTCGACTGATTCAGCACTTATTATGGCTGTTTTTTGTTGTCTCTTGACGAGACACACGTAACTTTTGCCTGTTTCGGCGTGCCCGAACTCTTTCCTACGGCGTTTAGCAGCGGCATAAAGGGCCGCGTAACAGCTTAGGTGAGGTGGCCGGGTGAGCGCACCATTTCGCTTCCCTAAATTCTTCGTCACGAACCCCAGCCCGTGCCCGTATCTGCCGGGCAAGGTTGAACGCAAAGTCTTCACCGAGCTGAGCGGCCGCCACGCGAGCGAGCTCAATGAATCTTTGGGGCGCATCGGCTTCCGACGTAGTCAGTCCGTGGCCTATCGGCCGAGTTGCATTGACTGCTCCGCCTGTGTCTCGGTGCGCGTACTCGCCGCCGAATTCGAAGCGAGCGCCACCCAGCGCAAGATCCTGCGCCGTAATGCCGAGTTGGAAGTCACGGCGTGCAAGCCGTGGACGACCGAGGAGCAATATCAGCTGCTGCGCCGCTATCTCGCCGCGCGCCATCCGGGCGGCGGAATGGCGGAGATGGACGAGGGCGACTTCGCCGACATGGTCGAGCAGACGCCCGTGCGCACCTATGTCATCGAATATCGAGAGCCGCCAAAGAACGGCCGCCCGGGGAACCTCGTCGGAGCCTGCCTCAGCGACCAGCAGAGCGACGGGCTATCGATGATCTACAGCTTCTTCGACGTCGGGCCCGACGCCCGCAAGGGACTCGGCACCTTCATCATTCTCGATCATATCGTCCGCGCCGCCCGCGCCGGTCTGCCCTACGTCTATCTCGGCTATTGGGTCGAAGGCTCGCCGCGAATGGCCTACAAGACCAGCTTCAAGCCGTTAGAGCGGTTGGGGCGGGACGGTTGGCGACGTGCGGACGAGGTTGAGGTGGACGGCGAGGCCGCGCCGATCACTCTCCCGACCCGTCGCGCCCGCAACCGCCTGCTGATCGACGCCTGACGAATCCTCCCCCCGCTTCGCTGCCCGCATAGAAAAAGGCGGAGCTTAGCGCCCCGCCTTCTCCCCATTCGCCCCTCTTGATTCCTAAGCGACTGCCGCTTGCGGCTCCGGCTCCGACGCCTCTTCGGGGTCGCGCAGCACATAGCCGCGGCCCCAGACGGTTTCGATGTAATTGGCGCCGCCGCAAGCCAGACTGAGCTTCTTGCGCAGCTTGCAGATGAAGACGTCGATAATCTTGAGCTCCGGCTCATCCATTCCGCCGTAGAGATGATTGAGGAACATCTCCTTGGTCAGAGTCGTGCCCTTGCGGAGCGAGAGCAGCTCCAGCATCGCATATTCCTTGCCGGTCAGATGCACGCGCGAACCGTCGACCTCGACCGTCTTGGCGTCGAGGTTCACGGCGAGCTTGCCCGTGCGGATGACCGATTGCGAATGTCCTTTGGAGCGCCGGACGATCGCGTGAATGCGCGCCACCAGCTCGTCGCGGTGGAATGGCTTCGTCACATAATCATCCGCGCCGAAACCGAGCGCGCGGACCTTGCTGTCCATCTCGCCAATGCCTGAGAGGATCAGGACCGGAGTGGAGACCTTTGCCGTGCGCAGTTTCTTCAGCACGTCGTAGCCGTGCATGTCCGGCAGGTTCAGGTCGAGTAGAATGATGTCGTAATCGTACAGCTTGCCGAGATCGAGGCCCTCTTCCCCGAGATCGGTGGTGTAGACGTTGAAGCCTTCGGTGCCGAGCATCAACTCGATGCTCTTGGCCGTCGTCGGCTCGTCTTCGATCAGCAGCACGCG
The DNA here is from genome assembly GCA_046733135.1 of Pseudomonadota bacterium. GTDB lineage: Bacteria > Pseudomonadota > Alphaproteobacteria > Sphingomonadales > Sphingomonadaceae > Sphingomicrobium. Next base: position 8,638 of record JBKPON010000115.1, read on the forward strand.
CATTGCTGTTTCCCCCGTTCGCAGCCCAAAAGTCGGTAACTTGTGTAAACCGCTCTTAATGGCCTTGAAGCCATCATTAACCATTCGAGGTCTGAAGGGAAAAGGTTAATAATTCCTAACAAGCTGGATTCCTTGGATTGTTGCAATGGAGTCACAAATCCGTCCACAGTGATATCCTCCCTGGCATTTGCCGGGGAGGCGACCGCTGATCTTCCCCTCGCCTCGAAATTGAGGGGAGGATAAGGCTCGCGCATGCTCTCCGACCGAATTCTCTTCATCGACGCTGAAGCGATTGTGCTCGACAAGCCGGCGGGCTTGCCGGTCGATGAGCCGCGCCGGGGCGGGGAGTCGATCGCCGGGCGGCTCACCGAGCTCAAATGCGGGTTCAAGCGCCCGCCGACGCCGATGCACCGGCTTGACATGGACACCAGCGGTTGCCTGCTGTTCGCTCGCACGCCCAAGGCGCGGGCGCAATTTCAACGCGCGTTCGAGGCGCGGCGGGTCGAAAAATACTATCTTGCCGTCGTTGCAGCGCAGATTGCGGAGGAGGACGGGGTGATCGACGTTCCTCTCGCTAAACGTTCGAGCGCCGAGGCGGGGTGGCGGATGGTTGCGGACGAACATGGCTCGCCGGCAACAACGCACTGGCGGCGGATCTCGGTTCGTGACGGGCCCACACTGGTCGAATTCCGTCCCGTCACGGGACGAACGCACCAAATCCGCGCGCACGCACGCGAGGCATTCGGTCGCGGAATCATCGGCGACCGCGTCTACGGCGTCCCAGGGGGACCGATGTTGCTTCACGCGTCGCGGATCGTTGTCCCGCGCGAGGCCAAGTCCCCAATTGACGTGACAGCAGCGCTGCCTGACTATTTCGGTGAGTGGTGCAATGCGGCCTGAGGACGTGTTCATTCCCGCAGAGGCGCTGAGCGAGAGCTTTCTCGCGGCGACCGGCCCTGGAGGGCAGAACGTCAACAAGGTCGCGACCGCGGTCCAGCTTCGCGTCGATCTGTTCAAGCTTGGCCTGCACCCCGACGTTTACGGCCGGCTGAAGCAGATCGCGGGGAGCCGAGTCACCGGCGGTGGAGAGCTGATCATCGCCGCTCGCCGCTACCGTACGCAGGAGGCGAACCGGCAGGACGCGCGGCGGCGACTGGCGGAAATGATCGCCGCGGCCCATATCGTGCAGCCCAAGCGCAAGGTAACGCGGCCAAGCCGCGCGGTGAGAGCCGAGCGTGTGGAGAAGAAGCGGCAACGAAGCGCCGTCAAGCGCACCCGCGGCCGCGTGGAGCCGGATTGATGTACGATTTCAAGATCGCCGCCGCCGACAAAGCGACGCTCTATTCCGACCTCGCCCAAGCGCTCGAAGCGCTGATTGCCGGCGAACCAGACTCCGTCGCCAACATGGCCAACGCCGCGGCTCTCATCTGGGAAAGCCTACCGGACGTGAATTGGGTCGGCTTCTATCGGAATATAGGCGGCGAGCTTGTGCTGGGGCCTTTTCAGGGCCGCCCGGCGTGCATCCGCATTCCTTTCGGGCGGGGGGTATGCGGCGTGGCAGCCGAAACGCGCCAGGTGCAACGCATCGACGACGTGCATGCCTTCCCCGATCACATCGCCTGCGATGCCGCGTCGAACAGTGAGATCGTTGTCCCGATCCTCCGCGACGACGAACTTGTTGCGGTGCTCGACATCGACAGCCCGAAAGCGGCGCGGTTCACCGAAGAAGATGAACTGGGCTGCCTGAAGCTGGGTCAGATTCTGGCGAGGGCCGTCTAGTTCGCTGGGGAACAGTCAACTCAATTGCTCGAGCCGTTCGTCGCTTAAGCTCCCGGGAATGATCATCACCGGGCACGGCAGCTGTCCTGCATCGCCATTGGTGAAGTGGGCAACGAGCGGACCTGGATCGCCGGTCGCCGCCGCGCCGAGTACCAGCGCGTGGACATCCTCTCGAGTGCCGATGAAGTCGCGCACGGTCTTCACCGGCTCGCCCTGTTGGACGATGATCTTGGCTTCGACTCCGCTCTCGTCGAGGATCTCGCCGACCGACGCGCTGACTACCCCGTCGATGCGCAGCCGTTGTTCCTCCTCGATCGCCGCTTGGACTCCACCGAATTGCACGAAATCCTGCGGCTCGACGATGCCGAGCACTTCGACCCGGCCGTCAGTCTTGGCGGCGCGGCGGGCAGCGAAACGAAGCGCCACGCGTGCCTCCGCACTATCGTCGACGATGACGAGGTAGGTGCGCTTCAGTTCCTCTGCCCCCATGAACCACCAGTGCTGCTTCAAACGCCGCGGCTATGCAAGCCGGAGACTAGGGATTCGCCGCAGACTTGACCGCAACCGGCGCATTCGCTTTGAGCCGCGCGACCCTTCCTGCGCTAGGACGCACCATGGCCATCGAACTCAAAATGCCTGCCCTCTCCCCGACGATGGAGGAGGGAACGCTCGCCAAATGGCTTGTCAAGGAAGGCGACGAGGTGAAGTCCGGGGACATCCTCGCCGAGATCGAGACCGACAAGGCGACCATGGAGTTCGAAGCGGTCGACGAGGGCACGATCGCGAAAATCCTCGTACCGGAGGGGACGGACGGCGTGAAGGTGGGAGCGCCCATCGCAATTCTCGCGGGAGAAGGCGAAGACGCCGGTGCGGCATCCGCTGCACCCAAGGCCGATACTGCACCACCAGCGCCGCCCAAGGCCGCTGTTCCGCCCAAGGCCGACGCGACTCCAAAGGCGCCGCCCGCGCCCGAGCCGGTCGAAACTCCCGCAGCCCCGAGCGCTCCCGTCGCTCCGCCGCGTGCCGAGGGAGACAGGATCAAGGCGTCGCCGCTCGCCAAGCGCCTCGCTCAGGCGCAGAATATCGATCTCTCGAAACTCCAGGGCAGCGGCCCGGGCGGCCGGATCGTCCGCGCCGACATCGACGCTGCCGCCGGCAAAGCCCCGGCTCCCGCTGGGGCACCGGCGACCGCAGCCGGTGTGCCGGCGGGGCATCTGGTCATGCCCGGACCGATAGAGCAGGCAATCCCGCACGAGGCCGTCAAGCTTTCGAACGTCCGCAAGACGATCGCTCGCCGCCTGACCGAGTCGAAGCAGCAGATTCCGCACATCTATCTGACGGTCGACATCAATCTCGACGCGCTACTCAAGCTCCGCGGCGAGCTCAACAAGGGCCTCGAGAGCCGCGGCGTGAAGCTCAGCGTCAACGATTTGATGATCAAGGCGCTGGCCCAGGCCTTGATCGAAGTGCCCGAATGCAACGTCGCCTTCGCCGGCGACCAGATGCTCAAATACAACCGCGCCGACATTTCGGTCGCGGTATCGGTCCCGGCTGGCCTCATTACCCCGATCATCGTCGGCGCCGACGCCAAGAGCATTTCGGCGATCTCGATCGAGATGAAGGAGCTCGCGGGTCTCGCACGCGATGGCAAGCTGCAGCCGGAGCAATATCAGGGCGGAACCGCCAGTCTCTCGAACATGGGCATGTTCGGGATCAAGAGCTTCGAGGCCGTCATCAACCCGCCGCAGGGTATGATCATGGCGATCGGCGCGGGCGAGAAGAGGCCCTACGTCGTCAATGACTCGCTGCAGATCGCGACGGTGATGAGCGCGACCGGGAGCTTCGACCATCGTGCTATTGACGGCGCCGACGGCGCCAAATTGATGCAGGCGTTCAAGCGACTGGTGGAGAATCCGCTGGGGATGCTCGCTTGAGCCAAGCGGACCGCGAACCGCTGATTCGCGTCACGGCGATGCCTGCCGACACGAATCCCTACGGCGGAGTGTTCGGGGGATGGCTGATGGGGCAAATGGGCCTCGCCTGCGGCTCCTTCGCATCCCGCCGAGCGCGCGGAAAGGCGATTCTGGTCGCTGCAGACGCGATCAAATTCCCCGGCGCAATGGCGGTCGGCGATGAGCTCAGCGTTTATGTCGATCTGCTGAAAGAGGGACGCACCTCGCTTCGACTTAAAGCTGAAGCGATTGCCCGCCAGCGCGACGGCGACAAGGAAACGATCGTGGCCGAGGGCGAGTTCACCTTCGTCGCGCTCGACGACAATAACCAGCCGCGAGCGATAGCGGCAGAGGAAAGGGCCAATGGCTGACCAATATGATCTGATCGTTCTCGGCTCGGGCCCCGGCGGTTATGTCGCCGCTATCCGGGCTGCCCAGCTCGGCCTCAAGACCGCGATCGTGGAGCGAGAGAATCTCGGCGGTATCTGCCTCAACTGGGGCTGCATTCCGACGAAGGCGCTGCTGCGCTCGGCTGAGATTTTCCACTACCTTCAGCACGCCGAGGCTTACGGGCTCAGCGCGAAAGATGCCGGGTTCGACCTTGCCAAGGTCGTCGCGCGCAGCCGTGCCGTCGCGAAGCAGCTCAATCAGGGCGTCACGCACCTGATGAAGAAGAACAAAATCACGGTTGTGATGGGTGAGGGCAAGCTCACCGGCAAGGGCAAAATTTTGGTGACGGGGCAAGACGGCAAGGCGTCGGAGATTCAGGCCAAGCACATCATCGTCGCGACCGGCGCTCGGGCGCGCGAGCTGCCATTCGCCCAGTCCGACGGCAAGCGCATCTGGACCTATCGTCATGCCATGACCCCCCCGGAAATGCCGACGGAGCTTCTGGTGATCGGCTCGGGCGCGATCGGGATCGAATTCGCGAGCTTCTATGCCGATCTCGGCGCCAAGGTGACCGTGGTCGAAATGCTGGATCGCGTGGTTCCGGTGGAAGACGCCGAGGTCAGTGCACAGCTTGCCAAGAGCCTGCAGAAGCAGGGTCTGACGATCCTGACCAGTGCCGGCGTCGAGAGCCTGAAGGCAGATTCCAAGGGGGTGGCGGCGAAAATCAAGACCAGCGACGGCAAGTCGAACGAGCATCGGTTTAGCCATGCGATCGTCGCCGTCGGGATCGCTCCCAACACCGAGAACATCGGATTGGATGCGCTGGGCGTCAAAACAACCAAGGGTCATATCGACACGGACGACATGTGCCGCACCAACGTCCCGGGGATCTGGGCGATCGGTGATGTGACCGCGCCGCCCTGGCTCGCACATAAGGCCAGCCACGAAGGCGTCACAGCCGCCGAAGCGATTGCGAAAGAGCTCGGCAACAAGGATGCGCATCCGCACGCGACCGATCCCAAGAACATCCCTGGCTGCACCTATTGCCGCCCGCAGGTCGCAAGCGTCGGCCTCACCGAAGTGGAGGCCAAGGAGAAAGGCTACCAGGTCAAGGTCGGCAAGTTCCCGGCGATCGGCAATGGCAAGGCGATCGCGCTGGGCGAAGTCGACGGCTTTGTGAAGACGGTGTTCGACGCCAAGACCGGCGAGCTTCTCGGCGCGCACATGATCGGCGCCGAGGTCACCGAGCTAATCCAGGGCTATACGATCGGCAAAACGGCGGAACTGGTGGAGGACGATTTCATCCAGACCGTCTTCCCGCATCCGACCTTGTCTGAAATGATGCACGAAAGCGTTCTCGCCGCCTTCGGGCGGGTGATCCACATTTAGCGAACCCGGGAGGGGTCACGATGAAGCGTCTCTTGCTCGCCGCCGTAACAGCGATTTTTGTCGCGTCGCCGGCCGTCGCCGTAACCGTTGTCACCGCCGACCGGGTGCTCGACGTCGCCACGGGACGTTATGTCGAACGGCCGGCGATCGTGATCGGCGACGACGGCAGGATCCAGCAGATCGGCAGCTTGGCTTCGCTGCAGCTTCCAGCCGGCGCGAAGCACGTCGACCTTCCGGGCGAGACGCTGCTGCCAGGCCTCATCGACATGCATGTGCATCTTACCAGCCTCGCCGAGATCGGCGGCTATCAGGGCCTCAAATACAGCGATAGCTTCTGGCAAGTGGTGGGTTCGGCCAATGCGCGGAAGACGCTGGAGGCGGGCTTCACCACGGTCCGCAACGTAGGCTCCAGCGATTTCGGGGATGTCGGGCTCAAGGAGGCGATCGACGGAGGCTGGATCGAAGGCCCGCGGATCGTTCCAGCCACCTATGCACTCGGAGCGACCGGCGGGCACTGCGACGACAGCGGGCTACCGCCGTCCTACGATAAGAAGTGGCCGTCGGTAATCGACAGCCCCGAGGAAGCGCGCGCCAAGGTCCGCTGGGTGCATAAATATGGCGCCGAGGTGATCAAAATCTGCGCCACGGGGGGCGTGTTCTCGTTGGGCGACAGCGTCGGCGCGCAGCAACTCACGCTCGACGAGATGCGGGCCATCGCCGAGGAGGCGCACATGCTCGGTCTGAGGGTCGCCGCTCACGCGCACGGCGACGAAGGCATCCGCGATGCCATTCTCGCGGGGATCGACACGATCGAGCATGCGAGCCTTGCCAGCGACGCGACGATCCAGCTCGCCAAGAAGCACGGCACGTGGTTCGACATGGATATTTACAATGACGACTACATCCTCGCGACCGGGACGGCGAATGGCACCGAGCAGGAGAGCCTCGACAAGGAGCGGATGATCGGCCTCAAGCAGCGGCAGACCTTCCAGCGGGCGACTCGCGCAGGCGTGAAGATGCTGTTCGGTACCGATGCCGGCGTCTACCCGCACGGAGACAATGGGAAGCAGTTCGCCAAGATGGTGGAATGGGGCATGACTCCGATCCAGGCGATCCGCGCAGCCACCACCAGTGCCGCCGAAGCGCTCGGTCGGAATGATGTCGGCGCGATCGAACCGGGCCGCTACGGCGATATCATCGCCGTCCGCGGCGATCCGCTGCAGAACGTCGCGGTGCTCGAGCATGTCGATGCGGTGATCAAGGGCGGTACGTTGGTGAAAGGGCCGCCCGGCGTCCTTCAATGAGCATCAGCCCGTGAGTTCGCCGACCGCCAGCACTCGTACCCTCGTCATTGCCCTACTGGCGAACCTCGGCATTGCCGCGTCCAAGTTTGTTGCGGCCGCCATCACGGGCTCCTCGGCAATGCTGACCGAAGGCGTGCACAGTGTGGTCGATTCGACCAACCAGCTGCTGCTCATGTGGGGCCGGCGCCAGGCCAAGAAACCGCCCGACAAATACCACCCGCTTGGCTATGGCCGCGAGGTCTATTTCTGGAGCTTCGTGGTCGCGGTCCTGGTGTTCTCGCTGGGCGCCGGCGTATCGATCTACGAAGGAATCATCCACATCGCCAATCCGGAAGAGGCGGTGTCGCCCATCGTGGCCTATATCGTGCTCCTTGTCGCTTTCTTGCTGGAGGGCTGGTCGACACGGGAGGCCTTTCAGGAGTTTAGCGAAGCGAAGGGGAAGCTTGGCTGGTGGGAGGCCATCCGCCGTTCCAAGGACCCGCCGTCGTTCATCGTCCTGCTCGAGAATGGCGCCGCTATGGCGGGAATCGTCGCCGCAGCGGTCGGCGTGTTTCTTGCCCAGCTGACGGACAATCCCTTCTATGACGGGGCCGCCTCGATCGTGATCGGCGTCATCCTGGGCATCACGGCCATGCTACTGGCCTATGAATCGAAGGGACTGCTGATCGGGGAGGCCGCGGACCCCGACCTGGTCCGCGAGCTTCGCCAGATGGTCTGCGCCAAGACCGGCGTCGTCGGGGTCGGCCATGTGCTCACGGTCCATTCGTCCCCCGACCAGATCACAGCGATGATCAACGTCGATTTCCGGGATACGATCAGTGCCGGCGATGTCGAGCGAATCGTTCGCGAACTTGAGCGGGAGACGCACAAGCGCTGGCCGGAGGTCCGCCGCCTTTTCGTTCGGCCCATGCAAGGAGCGGCGGCGGAGCGCGAGCGCTGAAGCGCCGAACGCCGTGCCGGTTTGCGGTTGGCGGGACTTGCCAACGAGCCGCGGCCGCTTAACGGTCGAAGGATGGCTCAATCGATGCACGACGTCTCCGATCCGCGAAACGCATCGATCCTGATCAACGTCAACGGCGAGTTGAAGCCGCGCTCCCAGGCAATGGTCTCCGTATTCGATTCCGGCTTCATGCTTGGCGACGGCGTGTGGGAAGGGTTGCGCGTTCATCAGGGCAAAATCGCGTTCCTGGATCGCCACCTCGATCGATTATTCGAAGGCGCCTCGGCGATCGCGATGGACATTGGTATCAGCCGCGAGGACCTGACGCACCGCCTTTACGAAACGCTGGATGCGAATGGCATGGACGAGGGCGTCCACGTGCGCCTGATGGTTACCCGAGGCATTCGCTCGACGCCTTACCAGGACCCTAGAGTCATTATTTCGGGCGCGACCATCGTCATCGTCCCCGAATATAAGGAACCGGATCCTGCCGTTTACGAGCGCGGGCTGAAGCTCTTCACCGTCCACGTCCGCCGCGGTGACCCGGCGGTGCAGGACCAGAAGATCAACTCCCACTCGAAGTTGAATTGCATCCTCGCATCGATCCAGGCCACCCAGGCTGGCGCCGACGAAGCGCTGATGCTCGACCCGCACGGTTTCGTCGCGACCTGCAACTCCACACACTTCTTCATCGTCCGCAAGGGCGAGCTGTGGACGTCGAGCGGCAAGTATTGCCTCGGCGGGATTACTCGGGGGCTAGTGCTGGAAATCGCGCGCGGAGCCGGCATTGCTGTCATCGAAAAGGACTTCTCGCTGACCGACGTCTATGGCGCCGACGAGGCCTTTGTCACCGGTACCTTCGCGGGAATCGTTCCGGTTCGCGAGCTGGACGGCCGCAAGTTTCGGTGCCGCGGGCCGACGGTCGAAGGTTTGCAGCAGCTCTATACGGAGCGGGTCGAGCGCGACGTCGCGGAGCAGCGGCGGCCGTGACATTGCGCATCGCAATGTGGTCAGGCCCGCGAAACCTCTCCACCGCGATGATGCGCAGCTTCGGAAGTAGAGCGGATACGTTCGTTTCCGACGAGCCGTTTTACGGCTGTTTTCTCAAAACCAGCCGCGCTGATCACCCAATGCGCGACGAGGTTATCGCAGCGATGGATTGCGACTGGTCAAGCGTAATGGAGTCGCTTCGTGGCAAACCTCCCGACAGTCCCCCCATCTGGTATCAGAAGCATATGTGGCACCACATGGCGGGGCCGATCGGGTACGGCGATTTTCAAGGCTTCACGCACGCCTTCCTGATCCGCGAACCCGAGCGCATGATCGCCTCCTATCTGCGCAAGCGTGAGACCGCACATTTCGAGGATTTTGGGCTGGAACGGCAGGCCGAGTTCTTCGAGCGCGAAGCCGATCGGCTCGGAAAGGCGCCACCGGTTATCGATGCCGGGGACGTTCTGGCTAACCCGCAGACCGTTCTCTCGAAGCTGTGCGATTCGCTCGGCATCACATGGGACAGGGCGATGTTGGCTTGGGAGCCAGGACCGCGGCCAACCGACGGTCCGTGGGCGGCGCATTGGTATGCGTCCGTTGAAGCAAGCTCCGGCTTCGGTCCGCCCGACACGGAGTTAGTTGCGCTTCCCGAAGACGCGCGTCGTCTCGCGGACCGTTGCGAGCCGTATTACGAACGGCTGGCTAGGTATCGCCTTACAACTTGACGAGCGGCCTGTCGGCTTATGCGATGACCCGAACCCCGTTATCGGCCCACTCTTTGTCGACATCGACATCGAGTTGAGCCCATTCCTCCCGGGTCCTGCATTGAATGGTCTCGATGCGGCTCCCAGTGGTGGGATCCACACGCAGGCAGTATCTCGCGTCTGAGGATTCAGCAGGTGGGGTTGCCTCCCCAATCGGCGCAGGCAATGCCGCAGAAACCGGTGAAGCGGCGACAATCATCGCCAAAGCGACAATCGATTCTTTGTAGGCCATGGTTTTCTCCTTGAACGGGGTATCGCGCAGACCGCAACCTTACCACGAACAGGCTCGCCGCACATCGGGTTCCACCTATCTGTCGCCCGGGCGCAAACTTTGATCCGAAGGGGGAGCCATGCGCTACTTTCGTCATCGGCGCGGTCGGATTGGGTTCGAGGTTTTTGCTGCGCTACTGATCGGTTCGGCAGCAGCTGCCGGATGGGTAGACGGTCATCGCGTCCGCATGGTCGTAATTGCAGCAGTCGCGACGTTGTACGGGCTGTATCGAGCCGTCGCGCTTTTCGCCCGCAATCCCGCTCTTTCATTCGACCAGCACGGCGTGACCGTCGGAGGCCCGCTCGGCATTTCCAATTACAGCTGGGACAAGGTCCGCGAAATTCGCGAGGTAAAATGGCGCCGTTCGAATTTGCCGATCCGGTTGCCGAGCTGGATCCCAGCCGAGCGGGACTATGTCGAGCTAAAGGTTCCCGCGGGCGCTTTCACCTCCGGATCGATCAAGCTTCGTTCTGACATGATCGAGATGCCTCCGGGCGGGCCGAAGGAACTGGTGGGAATGTTGCTTTCTGCCCAACATTCCTCGCTCGGCTCCCGGGAAGTCGCGCGGGTGCGGCTGGGGGTCAGTCCAGATCAACAGCAGAAGTCGCTGCCTGTATCGGGTGTCCAAGCTGAACGTTGGAGCCGCTTGGGTCTAGGGACAGAAGCGCCTGAAGAACCGATGCAGCCGCCCGCCGCGCGACCCCCAGCACAGACCTATTCGCAGCGCATTCGACCCACATTCGGCCGAAAGGCTCGTTGACGGCGACAAATTGCAGGCGCCTCGCAGGGACCGTTGACCCGTGAGCGCCCCACCGCTATGTGCCCGCCCGTCCGAGCGACAGGGATCCATTCGCTAGCGCCGGGCAAGAGCTGAACATTGCTCAGGAACGTGAAGGCCGGGTGGCCTAGAGCCGCCAGGACTTCGCGCTTTTGCTTTGGGCAAAGTAACCGCGGGGATTTCCCGCATAGACAAGGTGAAGGGCTTCATGCCGACGATTAACCAGCTGATCCGCAAGGGTCGCGAACCGCAGAAGGCCAAGTCGAAGGTCCCTGCAATGGAGCAGAATCCGCAGAAGCGCGGTGTCTGCACCCGCGTTTATACGACGACTCCGAAAAAGCCGAACTCGGCGCTAAGGAAGGTGGCCAAGGTCCGCCTGACCAACCAGCGCGAAGTGATCAGCTACATCCCGGGAGAGGGCCACAACCTTCAGGAGCACAGCGTGGTGCTGATCCGCGGCGGCCGTGTGCGCGACCTTCCGGGCGTTCGCTATCACGTGCTTCGTGGTGTCCTCGATACGCAGGGCGTGAAGGACCGCAAACAGTCACGCTCCAAGTACGGCGCCAAGCGTCCCAAGTAGCAACTTGAGTAAGCCCCGGATGGGTTCCGGAACAGGCTGAAGAGAAAAGGAAAAGTCCAATGGCTCGTCGTCGTCGCCCCGAGAAGCGCGAAATTCTTCCCGACCCGAAGTTCGGGGACATCGTCCTGTCGAAGTTTATGAATTCGGTGATGCTCGATGGTAAGAAATCGGTCGCCGAAGGTATTGTCTACGGCGCTCTCGAAAATGTCGAAACGCGCATGAAGCAGGAGCCGCTGCGCGTGTTCCATGACGCGCTCAACAATGTGAAGCCGGGAATCGAGGTTCGTTCTCGGCGCGTCGGTGGCGCGACCTACCAGGTGCCGGTCGAGGTCCGGCCCGAACGCGCCCAGGCGCTCGCCATCCGCTGGCTTATCTCGGCTGCTCGCGCCCGTTCGGAGAAGACGATGTCGGCGCGACTATCTGGCGAACTCATGGATGCGTCGCAGAACCGTGGCAACGCGGTGAAAAAACGCGAGGACACACACCGCATGGCCGAGGCGAACCGCGCCTTCAGCCACTACCGCTGGTAAAAATCGTACCTATATCGTCGAAGCCTGGCTCGGCCGGGCTCTCGCACATTTAAGGAAGCTCAAGAAATGGCCCGCAGCCATCCGCTCGAACGCTATCGCAACATCGGCATCATGGCGCACATCGACGCCGGAAAGACGACGACGACCGAGCGCATCCTTTATTACACCGGCAAGTCCTACAAGATCGGCGAGGTCCACGAGGGCACCGCCACCATGGACTGGATGGAGCAGGAGCAGGAACGGGGGATCACGATCACGTCGGCCGCGACGACGTGCTTCTGGACGGCGGGCGATGGCCCCGAGCATCGGATTAACATCATCGATACCCCCGGCCACGTTGACTTCACCATCGAGGTCGAGCGTTCGCTGCGCGTGCTCGACGGCGCGGTCGCCTGTTTCGACGGCGTTGCCGGCGTTGAGCCGCAGTCGGAGACTGTGTGGCGGCAGGCCGAGAAGTATCGCGTTCCACGGATGTGCTTTGTCAACAAGCTCGACCGCACTGGCGCGAACTTCGACATGTGCGTTGGCATGATCAAGGACCGTCTCGGCGCACGCCCAGCGGTGCTGTATCTGCCGATCGGCATCGAGAGTTCGTTCAAGGGCCTTGTCGACCTCGTCGAGAACCGTGCCATCATCTGGCTCGAGGAGAGCCTCGGTGCGAAGTTCGAATACGGCGAGATTCCCGACGACTTGAAGGACGCCGCGGCGGCTGCTCGTCAGGAGCTGATCGAGATGGCCGTCGAACAGGACGACGACGTGATGGAAGCCTATCTCGAGGGCACCGAACCCGATACCGCGACCCTGAAGAAACTCATCCGCAAGGGCACGCTCAACTTCTCGTTCGTGCCGGTGCTGTGCGGTTCGGCGTTCAAGAACAAGGGCGTTCAGCCGCTACTCGACGCGGTCGTCGACTATCTGCCGAGCCCGCTCGACATTCCACCGGTCGAAGGCGTGAGGCCCGACAGCGATACGCCGGACACGCGCGAGGCCTCGGATAGCGCACCCTTCTCGGCGCTTGCGTTCAAGATCATGAATGACCCGTTTGTCGGCTCGCTCACCTTCGCGCGCATCTACTCGGGCAAGCTCGAAAAAGGCACCGTCGCCAATTCGGTGAAGGACAAGAAAGAGAAGATCGGTCGTATGCTCCTCATGCATGCGAACAACCGTGAGGACATCGACGTGGCCTACGCGGGCGACATCGTCGCGATCGCGGGCCTCAAGGAAACCACGACGGGCGACACGCTATGCGATCCCAACAAGCCAATCATCCTCGAGCGCATGGAGTTTCCGGATCCGGTCATAGAGGTGGCGGTGGAGCCGAAAACCAAGGCCGACCAAGAGAAGATGGGCATCGCGCTCAACCGCTTGGCCGCCGAGGATCCGAGCTTCCGAGTCACGACTGATCACGAGTCAGGACAGACGATCATCAAGGGGATGGGAGAGCTCCATCTGGAGATCCTCGTCGATCGCATGAAGCGCGAGTTCAAGGTCGAAGCGAATGTGGGTGCGCCGCAGGTGGCGTATCGCGAATATCTCGCGAAGCCGGTCGAGCTTACCTACACCCACAAGAAACAGTCGGGCGGCTCCGGTCAGTTTGGTGAAGTGAAAGTGAACGTCGTTCCGGGTGAACGCGGCTCCGGCTTTCAGTTCATCGACGAGATCAAGGGCGG